>NZ_KV793000.1:80322-361191 GCF_001808325.1 Klebsiella sp. HMSC16C06 | reverse complement strand
CATGTGAGAGTAGGGAACTGCCAGGCATCAAATTTAGCGTGCTGATATGGCTCAGTTGGTAGAGCGCACCCTTGGTAAGGGTGAGGTCCCCAGTTCGACTCTGGGTATCAGCACCACTTTTTAGGTTAAAGTTCGGCACGTTGTAAAGAATTTGCCTGGCGACAATAGCGCGGCGGTCCCACCTGACCCCATGCCGAACTCAGAAGTGAAACGCCGTAGCGCCGATGGTAGTGTGGGGTCTCCCCATGTGAGAGTAGGGAATCGCCAGGCATCAAATAAAGCAAAAGGCCCAGTCGAAAGACTGGGCCTTTTGTTTTTGTTATATCTGTTGTTTGCCGATGAGTAGCGCCGGGATACTCATTGCCAGTGGAGTTGGGGGTTATCTCTTGTAGCCGCAACGGCTAATAAAGCCTGCGAACTATCGTCAGGAAGAGCCTGAATTATCGCTTACTTCGGGGAATGGCGTGGAGCAGATACAGGCGATACTCCTGTATCTGCGGTTCGGGAAGCGATCTAACGAGTCAGCGCGACGATCCCTAACGTGAGGCCGGCTACCGCGGCGGCCCCCCCGGCGATCGCACCTGCGGTGTCCCAGTTGTCTTCTGTTGTGCCTTTCATACAGGTATTGGTGTGGACTAAGCGGCCTTGCGAGTCATAAACCGGCACGCAAGGGGAGTCATGGGCACAGCCTGCCAGCAGAGAGGCCAGCAGCGCCACGATTAAATACTTTTTCATGATATTACCTCTGGATAATCCGCAGGGTTGTACTGAGAGCCAGTGCAGAACGGAATGGCTTATTTTATCACCGCGGATTGTCCGGCCCGGATGCCGAAATCATCTCAATTTATGAGCCGCGTAAATATCGTGAAGATAAGCCCGGGAATATGCAGAAAAGATGGAGAGAAAGATTGTGATTCAGCGATGCTGCGTGCGATGGCGGTTGCCAGACTGCGAGGAGTTTAGTTTAGCTGGCGACCAATATTCCATGCAAAAAAAAGCGCCCGGAGGGGGCGCCTTCAAGACATAGCCGAATTATTCAGCGTGCCGGGTAAAGCGTCGCCTAACGACCACGAAGAACACCGGAACAAAGAAGATCGCCAGCAGTGTCGCGGTAAGCATCCCGCCCATCACGCCGGTGCCCACTGCATTCTGAGCCCCGCTACCGGCACCATGGCTAATCACCAGCGGCATAACCCCGAGGATAAAAGCCAGAGATGTCATAAGAATAGGGCGCAGACGCATCCGCGATGCCTCCAGCGTGGCCTCAATGATCCCTTTCCCTTCTTTCTCCATCAGATCCTTGGCGAACTCAACGATCAGGATCGCATTCTTTGCCGACAAACCGATCGTAGTCAAAAGACCGACCTGGAAGTAAACGTCATTATTCAGCCCACGCAGCGTGGCCGCTAACAGCGCGCCAATGACCCCCAGCGGAACCACTAACATGACTGAGAAGGGGATCGACCAGCTCTCATACAGTGCTGCCAGGCACAGGAAGACGACGATCAATGAGATGGCATAAAGTGCAGGCGCCTGGTTGCCGGAGAGCCGTTCCTGGTAAGACATCCCGGTCCAGTCGTAACCGATGCCGCTCGGCAGTTTACTGGCCAGTTGTTCCATCAGCGCCATAGCTTCCCCGGTACTTTTGCCTGGCGAGGCTTCACCGAGGATCTCCATGGATGGCAAACCGTTGTAACGCTCCAGGCGTGGCGAGCCATATATCCAGCGTGAAGTGACAAAGGCGGAGAACGGAACCATTTCGCCGTTGGTGCTACGAACATACATGTTGTTAATGTCGCTCGGCAGCATACGGAAGTGGGCATCAGCCTGGACGTACACTTTCTTCACGCGGCCGCGGTCAATAAAATCATTGACGTAGTAACCGCCCAGCGCGGCGGATATCGTTTCATTGATATCGGAGAGGGATACGCCCAGCGCCTGTGCTTTTTCCTGATCGACATCCAGTTTGAACTGCGGCGTATCTTCCAGCCCATTGGGCCGTACCCGGACCAGCTGATCCGGATGCTGTTTCACCATGCCGAGCAGTTGGTTTCGCGCCTGGGTCAGGGCGGTATGGCCAAGCCCACCCTGGTCGATCAGCTCAAAGTCGAAGCCGGTGGCGGTACCCAGCTCAATAATTGCCGGCATGTTGAACGGGAAAACCATGGCGTCTTTTATCTGGCTGAAGGCCACGGTGGCCCGTTTAATAATCGACTCCACGTTGTTTTCATCACCGCTACGCGCTTCCCAGGGTTTCAGGCTGACAAACGCCATGCCGGAGTTTTGCCCCTGGCCGCTGAAGCTGAAGCCGTTAACGGTAAAGACGCTTTCAACATTGGCCTTCTCGTTATGCAGATAGTAGTCGGTTACGGTATCCAGCACCTTCTGCGTGCGCTCCTGGGTCGCGCCGGAAGGCAGCTGGATCATGGTCAGGAAGACGCCTTGATCCTCGTCGGGCAGAAAGGACGTGGGCAAACGCATGAACAACACGGCCATCCCCACGACTATCACCAGGTAGATCACCAGATAACGGCCTGTTCCACGCAGAATGCCGCTAACGCTGTTGGTATAGTGGTTGACGCTCTGGTCAAAGCGGGCGTTAAACCAGCCGAAAAATCCTTTTTTCTCATGGTGTTCGGCTGAGGCTGGCTTCAACAACGTGGCGCAGAGCGCCGGCGTCAGTACCAGCGCAACCAGCACGGAGAGCGCCATGGCGGAGACGATAGTGATCGAAAACTGACGATAAATCGCGCCAGTCGAGCCGCCGAAAAAGGCCATCGGGACGAATACCGCAGAGAGCACCATGGCGATACCCACCAGCGCCCCCTGGATCTGCGACATCGACTTTTCCGTCGCTTCTTTTGGCGAGAGCTTCTCCTCAACCATTACACGTTCGACGTTTTCCACCACCACGATGGCGTCATCGACCAACAGGCCTATCGCCAGCACCATGCCAAACATCGTCAGGGTGTTGATGGAGTAGCCAAACATCGACAGTACCGCAAAGGTACCCAACAGCACGACAGGAACGGCAATCGTCGGAATGAGCGTTGCGCGCATGTTCTGCAGAAACAGATACATGACAAGAAAGACGAGGATAATTGCCTCAAAGAGCGTTTTAACCACTTCGTGGATGGAGATTTTGACGAAAGGGGTCGTATCGTACGGATAGACAACCTTCATCCCCTGAGGGAAGTAGGGCTGTAGCTCGGCCAGCTTCGCTTTAATCGCGGTGGCAGTATCCAGGGCGTTGGCGCCGGTCGCAAGCTTAATACCCAGACCAGAGGCGGGCTTACCGTTAATTCTCGCGACAACGTTATAGTTTTCTCCCCCCAGCTCAATGCGGGCGACGTCTTTCAGATGGACGACCGAACCATCGGCATTGACCCGGAGTGTAACCTTGCCAAACTCCTGCGGATCTTTAAGCCGGGTCTGAGCGATGATCGACGCGTTCAGCTGCTGGCCTTTCAGCGCTGGCGTACCGCCGAGCTGGCCGGCGGCGATCTGATCGTTCTGGACCTGCAGCGCATTGATGACGTCGACCGGCGTCAGGTTGTATTTGTTCAGCAGATTGCCGTCCAGCCAGACGCGCATGGCGTATTGCGCGCCGAACAGCTGCACATCGCCCACGCCGTTGAGGCGGCTGATAGGGTCTTTCACGTTGGAGGCGACATAGTCAGAGATATCGTCCTGGGTGGTGGCCGGATTATCAGAGATAAAGCCAGCAACCAGCAGGAAGCTGCTGCTGGATTTTTCGACGCTAATCCCTTGCTGTTGTACTTCCTGAGGCAGCAGCGGCGTAGCCAACTGCAGTTTGTTTTGCACCTGCACCTGGGCGATATCCGGATCGGTGCCGGACTTAAAGGTGAGCGTAATGGTTACCGAGCCAGCGGAGTCGCTGGTCGACGACATATACATCAGGTTGTCGATACCGTTCATATTCTGTTCGATAACCTGAGTGACCGTATCCTGCACGGTTTGGGCATCCGCACCCGGGTAGGTGGCGGAGATCGCCACCGCAGGGGGCGCAATCGTCGGATACTGCGCTATCGGTAGCTGCAGGATGGCCAGGCCGCCGGCAATCATCATAATGATGGCCAGCACCCAGGCGAAGACCGGTCGATGGATAAAAAACTTAGACATGGCTGAGTATCCTTATTGTGCGGCCGGTGCCGCACGCTCCGCTTCCGCTTTGACGGTGACGCCTGGACGGACTTTCTGTAAGCCGCTGACAATCACTTTATCGCCCGGCTTCAGCCCGCTGGTGATGAGCCATTTATCGCCAACGGCCTGAGTCGCGACCACTTCCCGGGTTTCAACCTGGTTTTTGTCATTCACCAACATCACGGAGGCATCGCCCCGCGGCGTGCGGGTCACTCCCTGCTGCGGCACCAGGATGGCCTGCGGATCGACACCTTCGTCTATGCGAGCGCGGACGAACATCCCCGGCAGCAGGGCATGCTGCGGGTTAGGGAAGATAGCGCGTAGCGTGATAGAGCCTGTGCTTTCATCGACAGTGACGTCAGAGAACTGCAGCGACCCTTTAAGCGGATAGGCCTGGCCGTTCTCCATCACCAGCTCAACGCTTTTTGTATCACCGCCGCGCTGCAGGCTTTCCTGCTTAAGGCGCATAAAGTCATTGCTGGACTCCGTCACGTCGACATAGATGGGGTCGAGCTGCTGGACGGTGGCCAGGGCATCCGACTGACCGTTGGTGACCAGCGCGCCCTCGGTGACGCTCGATTTGCCGATGCGCCCGCTTATGGGGGAGGTCACTTTGGTGTAGGCCAGGTTGATACGGGCGGTGTCTACGGCGGCTTTGGTGGCGATGACGTCGGCGTCGGCCTGGCGTGCAGTGGCCACCGCCTGATCGTATTCCTGCTGGCTGATATATTTGGTACCCAGCAGTGGAACGTAACGTTTCACCGTCAAATGGGCGATGGCGGCTGCGGCTTCGGCCTTGGCCTCATCGCCTTTCGCGCTGTTCCAGGCGGCTTGATAGGTTGCCGGATCGATCTGATAAAGCGACTGACCTGCTTCGACATCACTTCCTTCAACAAAGTTACGCTTCAGGATGATACCGCTCACCTGGGGGCGGACTTCCGCCACGCGAAAAGCAGAGGTGCGGCCTGGCAGTTCGGTGGTGACCGACAACGGCGCACTGTTCACGACATGGACCGTCACCTGCGGCGCCTGTGCATGGGGTTGCGGGTTGCCCGAATTATCGCAGCCGGTAAGCAACAAGGCAGAGATAATTAAACCGGATAAAAGTGTCACTCTGGCGTGAGTTGTCATTGCGGTTCCTTATAGATTACGTGCCAAATTCGGCGGCGAATCTGTGAAAGAAAGAGGGAATCAAAAAGCAGTTTGCCATCCTACAAATAAACGCCATTGGATGTAAGAGATACTTATTTTTAAGCAATCAGCAAGGCACGCAAAAACAAAAAAATGGCCAATCTGTTTTTACTATTTATCTTAATTGTAAAACATAATAAACAGACATTGTTTTAATGAATGAGTTGGCTATTAATATTCATTAGAGTGATTCGTTGGTTTTCTACATCAGAATTAGCTTGTCTGCATTTTTGCTAAATAATATTGTGCACCGAATGTTAGATTAAGGGATCTTCAGAAAAATCTATATTGCCTGTTAATCGGGAACTGAGATCTTATATGGCGAGAAAAACCAAAGAGGAGGCGCTGCGCACGCGGCAGCTCCTGATTGAGTCCGCGATCCAGCAGTTCGCCCTGCGGGGGGTGACCAATACGACCCTGACGGATATCGCTGATGCGGCGGGGGTGACTCGCGGTGCCGTATACTGGCATTTTGCCAGTAAGACCGAGTTGTTTAATGAGATGTGGCAGCAGCAGCCACCGCTCAGGGATTTGATTCAGCAAAACCTGGCGACAAGGAATGAGCAGGAGCCCTTAAAAGATTTGCGCCAGCGATTTATTGCCGGCCTGCGCTATATTGCTGAGAATCCTCGCCAGCGTGCCCTGATGCAAATCCTTTATCAACGCTGTGAGTTTGCCAGCGATATGTTATCGGAGAGCGAAATTCGCCAACGCATTGGATTTAACTATTCCGTTATTGGCGGCATTCTGCAGCGCTGTGTGCGTAACAATATATTGCCAGCCGAAACAAATATCGACGTGATATTAATTGTTTTACATAGCGCCTTTTCCGGCTTGATTAAAAACTGGCTGCTTGAACCGCAACGCTTCGATCTGTATCAGCAGGCACCTGCGCTGGTGGATAATATTATGGCGGTGGTCTGTGTTGCTCGTTTATCGCAGGAGCCTGTACTGCGGGTAGTGAATCAGTAATGTGTTCTGTCGGCGCAGATAATAAAAAAGGCGCTTCCCCATGCCGAAGAGCGCCTTTTATATCAAGCAAGCAACTGACTAGTATCAGTTCATGCCGTATTTTTTCAGTTTTTTACGCAGTGTACCGCGGTTGATGCCCATCATCAGGGCTGCGCGGGTCTGGTTACCACGGGTGTATTGCATCACCATGTCCAACAGGGGCTGTTCAACTTCAGCCAGTACCAGCTCATACAGGTCATTCACATCCTGACCGTTCAGTTGAGCAAAATAGTTCTTCAGTGCCTGTTTAACCGAGTCACGCAGGGGTTTTTGAGTTACCTGATCCTGAGAGTTAACGGTAGAAACGGTCAGTACGTCAGAATTTACGCGTTGTTCGAACATAGTTCTGTCAGCTCTTTATTTCTATTACGCAAAATTTTCGAAGTATGCCTCCAACGCCTCCAGCTGTTCGCTGGCATCCTCAATGGCGTTGAATGTGCGCCGAAACTGGTCATCTGGAGCATGTTCCTGAAGATACCAGGAGACGTGTTTACGCGCGATTCGGTACCCTTTTGCCTGACCGTAAAAGTCATGCAATTCCCGAACGTGCGCACAAAGCAAGCGCTTAACCTCTGCCAGTGGCAGCGGGGGCAGCAGCTCTCCAGTGTCCAGATAATGCTGGATTTCCCGAAAGATCCAGGGTCTTCCCTGAGCTGCACGGCCTATCATCAGGGCATCAGCCCCTGTATAGTCGAGCACAGCTCTGGCTTTAAGCGGGTCAGTAATGTCACCATTCGCGATAATCGGAATGGAAACTTTCTGCTTAACTGCCCGAATACTGTCGTACTCAGCGTCTCCGTTAAACAAGCAGGCGCGGGTGCGTCCGTGAATAGTCAGAGCCTGAATGCCACACTCTTCGGCCAGTTGGGCAATCTCTACGCAGTTACGGTGTTCCGGTTCCCAACCGGTGCGAATCTTGAGAGTCACAGGAACGTCCACCGCGTTGACGACCGCCGTCAGGATTGACTTCACCTGCTCGGGGTACTGCAAGAGGGCTGAACCTGCAAGCTTGCGATTCACCTTTTTCGCCGGGCATCCCATATTGATATCTATAATCTGGGCGCCACTTTCCACGTTAATCCGCGCGGCTGCAGCCATCTCTTCCGGTACGCTACCGGCGATTTGCACGGTACGAATACCGGGCTCATCAATATGCACCATCCGTAAACGGGACTTGTCGCTCTCCCACACCTGTGGGTTAGAGGACATCATCTCGGAAACGGTTAAACCCGCTCCCATCTCATAGCACAGCGTCCGGAATGGTCTGTCAGTAATGCCAGCCATGGGCGCTGCGATCAGGCGATTTCTGAGCTGGTGGTGTCCGATGCGCATGAGTTAAGAAATGACCATACTGTGACTGCAAGGCGGCGTATATTACGCATTTTTTGCACGAGATGAAAGGCCAAACTTTGAGCAATCCTCTGTTGCAGATCAATGAATCCGGGACTAGCGTAAAAGCGATGAATAAATACTTATATTAATCATTACTTTAATTGATGGTGGGTAATTTGTGTCCATTTATAAAATCGTAAAACTTCTCGATTTTTCTTAGATAAACTCGCTGCCTGACGGCATAAAACGCTGTTTTTGTAGCCAAAAAAGTACTCTGTAGTGCGATCTGCCTCTCATTTCCAGGCATTATTTGGTGGCTACTGGAAACAAAAATGCGGCCCGCAGGCCGCATTGTGCTTAGTTTTTCCGGCCGGTGATCCGGCACCACTCCTCTTTCTCCACCACCGGGTCGAGGGTGAAGAGCGGGGCGTAGGCTTCGCAGACGCTTTCCGCCTGGCTTGCCAGAATGCCGGAAAGGCCCAGCAGGCCGCCTGTAACCGGCAGGACGCTGATTAATGGGGCCAGCTCACGTAACGGGCCCGCGAGGATGTTTGCGACCACGACATCGGCTTTCATGGCTTCTGGCTGATCCTGCGGCAGATACAGTTCAAGACGCTCGGAGACGCCGTTACGCTGGGCGTTATCACGGCTGGCCTGGATGGCCTGTGGGTCGATATCAATCCCGATCGCTTTAGCGGCACCCAGTTTCAGGGCGGCGATCGCCAGGATGCCGGAACCGCAGCCAAAATCGATAACGGTTTTGCCCTGCAGGTCGAGGCCGTCGAGCCACTGCAGACACATGGCGGTAGTGGGATGAGTGCCGGTACCAAAAGCCAGTCCCGGATCAAGCATCACGTTGACCGCGTTCTCATCGGGGACATCGCGCCAGCTCGGACAAATCCACAGGCGCTCACCGAAACGCATCGGGTGGAAGTTATCCATCCACTCGCGCTCCCAGTCTTTATCTTCCAGCTGTTCAATTTTATGCGCAAAGCCGGCGCCGAGCAGCGGATGCTGCTCCAGTTGGGCAACGACCGCTTTCATATCGGTTTCGGCATCGAACAGGCCGATCACGTCGGTATCGCCCCACAGCCGGGTTTCCCCGGGCAACGGCTCAAATACCGGCGTATCGTGCGTATCCTGGAAGGTGATGGAGACCGATCCGGCCTCCATCAGCGCATCGCTAAGATCTTCTGCGTTCGCGCCGGTAGTATTTAGTTTCAGTTGGATCCATGGCATAGCAAAACTCTTTATTTATCAGTAGTCATCACAGGGGCTGGCGGGACGGGTTGGCCGAAACGGTTCCCGACGACAAAAGCCAACAAACTTAGCAGTAGCGAGGGCACGATAGGATGGAAGCCCAGGAACTGAATATGAAACGTCGCGAGCACGGCATACAGCACGCCGCCCACCAACATCGCGCTGAGCGCCCCGGCAGCGTTTGCCCGCTCCCAGTAAAGGCCCAGCACCAACGGCCATAAAAACACCGCTTCAAGGCCGCCGAAGGCCAGCAGATTGAGCCAGATAATCATTTCCGGTGGCCGCCAGGCGGCCAGCATCATTAATATACCCAGCACTAAGGTGGCGATCGTTGAGATCCGCTTGAGCTTCTGCTCATTGCGTTTTTTTGTTGGCTGCGCGCTGAGCCACAGATCTTTAATGATCGTAGCCGATGCCTGCAGTAAATGGGCGTTCACGTTCGACATAATCGCGGCCATCGGCGCGGCTAAAAACAGTCCTGCAGCCCACGGAGGCAGCACCTGGACCATCAACGTGGGGATCACCAGATCGGGCACGGTGAGGCCCGGCAGGACGGCGCGGCCAAGAGCGCCGGCGAGATGCATGCCAAACATCAGAATCGCCACGACGATCGTGCCAATGACAATCCCACGGTGCACGGCTTTGCTGTCTTTATAGGAGATACAGCGTACGGCGGTATGCGGCAGGCCGATAACGCCGAAGCAAACCAGCACCCAGAACGAGGTCATAAAGGTGGGGGACAGGATATCATCCGCACCGTGCGGCGACACCAGCTGTGGGTCGATCCGCTGCAGTGTGTCCACCGCCTGATGCAGGCCGCCGGCAGCATGGACGACACCAACCAGCAGGACGATCGTCCCGATCAACATCACCATTCCCTGCATCGTATCGTTGAGTACGCTGGCGCGGAAGCCGCCGAAAGCGGTATACAGCGCGATGGTGATCCCAAAGATCAGCAGACCGGTTTCGTACTTGATCCCGGCAGCGGTTTCCAGCAGGCGCGCGCCGCCAATAAACTGCACCGCGATGGCCCCGACAAAGGCCACCAGCAGGCTGACGCTGGCAATCCATACCACTGCGCGGCTTTGGTAGCGCGCCTGCAGCATATCGTTAAGGGTAATAGCATTGTAGCGTCGCGCCAGGATCGCGAACTTCTTGCCGAGGATCCCGAGAGAGAGCCAGATCGTCGGTACCTGGATCATCGCCAGCAGTACCCAACCCAGCCCATATTTATAGGCGGCGCCGGGGCCGCCGATAAACGAGCTGGCGCTAATATAGGTGGCGGTGAGGGTCATGGCTAATACAAACCCCCCCATCGATCGACTGCCGAGGAAATACTCGCTAAGGAAGTTCCCGGTGCTGCGTTTACGCATCGCGTAAATCGACAGTCCGAAGACCACAAACAGATAAGCGATCAGCACCACGATAATCTCAAGCTGCATCGTTATCCTCCAGAGAGATATCACGGAAGATAAAGCGCACCATCGCCCAGCACAGCAGTATAAACAGCAGCGGCACCAGCAGGCAGGCCATTTCAAACCAGTGCGGCAGGCCGGTAAAACCGATACTGACGCCCGGCAGATAGGCCGCCGCCAGCCAGGCGGCAAGATAGAGAAGGGTCAGCCACAGCGCCCAGCGCGCTTCTTTATGGGCCTGAACAAAGCGTTTGTCCATTTTTTGTCCCTTGAGGATGAAGAAAGCGGGGATTGTACCGCATGGAAAAGTCGAGGGGAGAGAAAAAGAAAAAAGGCCGGATTAACCGGCCTTTTGCAGCAAATACAGGATTATTTTTCCTGCAGTCCGAGCTTTTTCTCCAGATAGTGGATGTTAGTGCCACCATGCTGGAAGTTCTCGTCGCTCATAATGCGCATCTGCAGATCGACGTTGGTTTTGATGCCATCGATGATCAGCTCCTGCAGCGCATTCTTCATGCGGGCAATCGCCACGTCACGGCTTTCGCCGTAGCAGATCAGTTTACCGATCATGGAGTCATAGTACGGCGGTACGGTGTAACCGGCGTAAATATGAGACTCCCAGCGCACGCCAAAACCGCCCGGCGCGTGGAAGCGGGTAATTTTACCCGGGCTCGGCAGGAAGGTGTTCGGGTCTTCGGCGTTGATACGGCATTCCACCGCATGGCCTCTGACGACCACTTCATCCTGCTTGATGGACAGCGGCTGGCCAGCTGCAATACGCAGCTGCTCTTTGATCAGGTCAACGCCGGTGATCATTTCGGTAACCGGGTGTTCTACCTGAATACGGGTGTTCATTTCAATGAAGTAGAACTCGCCGTTTTCGAACAGGAACTCGAAGGTGCCCGCTCCGCGGTAGCCGATATCCACACAGGCTTTCGCGCAACGTTCGCCGATGTAGCGACGCAGTTCCGGGGTGATGCCCGGCGCCGGCGCTTCCTCGACCACTTTCTGGTGGCGACGCTGCATGGAGCAGTCACGCTCTGCCAGATAGATAGCGTTACCCTGACCGTCCGCCAGTACCTGGATCTCGATGTGGCGAGGATTTTCCAGGTATTTCTCCATGTAGACCATGTCGTTATTGAAAGCCGCTTTCGCTTCCGCTTTGGTCATGGAGATAGACTGCGCCAGTTCGGCGTCGCTACGCACAACGCGCATACCGCGACCGCCGCCGCCGCCGGAGGCCTTGATGATCACCGGATAGCCAATGCGTTTGGCATGGGCGCGGTTAGCGTCCATATCGTCGGTCAGCGGGCCGTCAGAACCTGGAACGGTCGGGACGCCGGCTTTCTTCATCGCGGTGATTGCGGACACTTTGTCGCCCATCAGGCGGATAGTGTCGGCTTTCGGACCGATGAAGATAAAGCCGGAGCGCTCAACCTGCTCGGCAAAGTTGGCGTTCTCGGAGAGGAAACCATAACCCGGGTGAATCGCTATCGCGCCGGTGATTTCCGCCGCACTGATGATAGCCGGGATGTTGAGATAGCTTTTTACGGACGGAGCCGGGCCAATACAGACCGTCTCATCCGCTAACAATACGTGTTTTAGATCGCGATCCGCGGTGGAGTGCACAGCGACGGTCTTGATGCCCAGTTCTTTACAGGCACGCAGGATGCGCAATGCGATCTCGCCACGGTTAGCGATGACAATTTTATCCAGCATGTTCGCCTCGTTACTCGATAACTACCAGCGGCTCGTCGAATTCTACCGGTTGGCCGCTTTCGATCAGAATGGCTTTCACCACGCCGGCTTTGTCGGCTTCGATCTGGTTCATCATTTTCATCGCTTCGACGATGCACAGGGTGTCGCCCACGTTAACTTTCTGGCCAACTTCCACAAACGCTTTCGCGTCCGGGCTTGGCGTACGATAGAAAGTACCAACCATCGGGGAACGTACGATGTGACCACTGATTTCCGCTTTTGCCGGCGCTTCAGCTGCAGCAGCTGGTGCGGCAGCCGCGGCGGCAGGCGCCTGAGGCTGCATCATCGGCGCAGCATAAGCCTGCTGCATAACCGGATAGCTTGCGACCGGTGCAGAGCGGCTGATGCGAACAGACTCTTCGCCTTCAGAAATTTCCAGTTCGGAGATACCTGATTCTTCAACCAGCTCGATCAGTTTTTTAATCTTACGAATATCCATGAGTGGGTTCCGTACTCTTTGTTTAGTGTGATTGTGACAGGCGTTTTACCGCCGTCTGTAAAGCGTATGAATAGCCGTCCGCCCCCAGTCCGCAAATGACGCCAGCGGCGACATCTGACAGGTATGAGTGCTGGCGGAAGGGTTCGCGTGCATGCACGTTGCTCAAGTGAATCTCGATAAACGGGATGTTCACGGCAAGCAACGCGTCACGGATTGCTACGCTGGTATGCGCGAACGCGGCCGGATTAATCAGGATATAGTCCACGTTGTCTTTAGCCTGATGAATTCGGTCGATTAACGCATACTCCGCGTTGGACTGCAGGTGATCCAGGCTCACATTCAGCGCCGCCGCCTCAGATGTCAAACGGTTAACAATTTCAGCCAGCGAGAGGGTGCCATACTTATCAGGCTCGCGGGTACCGAGCATGTTAATGTTTGGACCATTCAAAAGCAAAATGTGAAACTTGTCAGCCATCGTGTGGCGATCTCCTGCCATCTTCGGGTAAAAAACAACATATACCTTCAATGCGCCCTTGTCACCTTTTCAGGGTCAGAAAACCCCGTCAGGAAAACCAAAGTCGCACATTATAACGATTTCGTAGCAATTGGCAGCTAAATACTGGTCTTATCAGGGAAGATTATCAACCGCTATCGTAAAAAGAGTCGCGGTTGATAAAAGATCTGCGGGAAACTGCACATTACCGGATTCAGCGCCACCACTGGCGGAACTTCTTATAACGGCATGCCAAAAGCACCACCGCCAGCAGGGCATAAATGATGGGCTGCGGCGAGACGATCTTCACTGACCACAGGTAGTGAATCGGCGCGAGGATCGCCACCAGATAGACGAAATTGTGCAAAAGTTGCCAACGACGGCCCAGTTTTCGCTGCATCGCCTGCGTCGAAGTCGCCGCCAGCGCCAGCAGGATCACCCAGCAGATCATGCCTAACGTCAGATAGGGGCGATTGATAATCTCCGAGCCCAGCAGCGCCAGATTGTTAATGCCCAGCTCCAGCAAGGTGTAGCTGGTCAGGTGCAGCGTCGCCCAGGCAAAACACCATAAACCTAACAGGCGGCGAATGCGAATCAATAATGGCTGCTTCGCATAGCGCGCCAGCGGGGCGACCAGCAGAGTCGCCAGCAGAAATTTAAGCGCCATCCTGCCGGTAAAGTGCTGGATATCCTTGGCCGGATCGGCGCTAAAGTAGCCCTGATGCCCGGCCCAGAACAACCAGACCAGCGGTAAAAACCCCGCCAGGTGGAGGAAGACTTTCAACCACGCGATCTGTTTGACGGTGAAACGCACTAGAAGTTCTCCCGCAAGTTCATACCGCGATACAGTGAGGCCACCTCGTCGGCATAGCCGTTAAACAGCAGCGTCGGCTGACGTTTCACATCGAGCACACCGCCTGAGCCGATGAACCGCTCGCTGGCCTGCGACCAGCGGGGATGATCGACATGGGGATTAACGTTGGCAAAGAAGCCGTATTCGTCCGGCGCCGCCAGATTCCAGGTGGTCGGCGGCTGCTCGCGCGTCAGCTCAATGCTGACGATGGATTTAATGCCTTTAAAACCGTACTTCCACGGCACGGTCAGGCGGATCGGCGCGCCGTTCTGCGGCGGCAGCGCTTTGCCATACACGCCGACGGTAAGCAGCGTCAAGAGGTGCATGGCTTCGTCAAGTCGCAACCCTTCCACGTAAGGATAAGCAAGTCCCCCGCCGATAAAACGATCTTTCTGCCCGGGCATTTGATCCGGGGCGTAAAGGGTTTTGAAGGCGACATAGCGTGCGTTGCTGGTGGGTTCCACCAGCGCCAACAGTTTATGCAGCGGGAAACCGACCCAGGGAACGACCATCGACCAGGCCTCCACGCAGCGCATACGGTAAATGCGCTCCTCCAGCGGAAAGCGTTTGGTCAGATCGTCATGGTCAAGGGTCAGCGGCTTCGCCACTTCACCGCCGATGGTCAGTGTCCAGGGATCGGTGCGCAGGCTACCTGCGTTCGCCGCCGGGTCGGCTTTATCGAGGCCGAATTCATAAAAGTTATTGTAACCGGCGACCTTATCTTCCGGGGTGAGCGTCAGATTAGCCTGCCACTCGGCGGGTTTAGCAAAGTCCAGGGCCTTGCCCGCCGGGGCCGGCGGGCGGTCATTTCCTTTAAACCAGTCCAGCAGATCGGCCTGCGCGGCGGCGGGAAGCGAAAGCGCCGTCGCGCTGATACCCAGCATTTTCAGCACCTGGCGCCGCTTGAGCATAAAAACGGATTCGGCCGTGACGTCGGCTTCCGTCAGTTTTTTTCTTTTCATGGTGTCCTCCGTCATGCGTTTCCCTAAGCATGACGGAGACGACGATTTATCGCGAATATGTCACGAAAAATTGCAGATTAGGATGAGGAGCCGCCGCCGAAGCAGAGGCGCGGTCGTCCAGGAATCATCGGAAAGTGGCGCAAGACGTTTCCTTTACCGCGCATGACCCGGCATCTTTAGCAGGGAAAAGAGGGCGGTAAGCTGGCCAGACGGTAAACCGGTAATAATTTGCGTCGCTGGCGCGGGTTTGCCATCCTGCGTCTAAAATTAAAGCGCTTCTGGCGCAGGCCGCAGGCGGGCAATGATTGGCAAATTTTTTCTGCCGACTATACTCGCTATCGGCATACTTTCGCCGATAATACGCATTCCATTGCCAGACTCGCCATCTTTGATAGTATGCGTCGCGCTTTAAAAGGTTAATGCTAGCGGCAAGGCGCGCGCCAGCACGGGAGCCTGATGGTTCATCGGGCAGTCATTCACTCGCGGAGTTAACACAGGGATGCGATTAACGACGAAGTTCTCAGCCTTTATCACGCTGCTAACTAGCCTGACCATCTTTGTCACGCTGATTGGCGCTTCGCTGAGTTTTTATAACGGCATTGAGAACAAGGTCGAAAACCGGGTTCAGGCGGTGGCGACCATGCTGGATAACCGGCTCATCACCACCTCTTTTGATCAGCTTGAGCCGCAGCTGGATGAGCTGATGACGCCGATCGAGATCGTGCATATCGATTTCATGCTTAACGGCAAACCACTCTACAGCCACTCCCGAACCGACAGCTACCGCCCGCTTGGCAGCCATGAGCAATTCCGTGAGATCACGGTCCCGTCGCTTAAACACCCCGGTATCACTCTGCATCTGGTCTACGTTGACCCAATGGTGAACTATTTCCGCTCGCTGTCGATCACGGCCCCGCTGTCGATCTCCATCGGCTTTATGGTGGTGATTATTTTCTTCGCCGTCCGCTGGATCCGCCGCCAGCTGGCTGGTCAGGAGCTGCTTGAGCTGCGTTCCACGCGCATCCTGAGCGGCGAGCGCGGGCCGCAGGTGCGCGGATCGGTCTATGAATGGCCAGCCAGCACCAGCAGCGCGCTGGATATGCTGCTGTCGGAGCTGCAATTCGCCAGCGATCAGCGCAGCCGTATGGATACGCTGATTCGCTCCTATGCGGCACAGGATTCTAAAACGGGCCTGAATAACCGCCTGTTCTTTGATAATCAGCTGGCCACGCTGCTGGAAGACCAGGAGAAAGTGGGCGCCTACGGCATCGTCATGATGATCCGTCTGCCGGAGTTCGATCTGCTACGGGACAACTGGGGACGGGCGGCCGCCGAAGAGCATTACTTCACGCTTATCAACCTGCTCTCTACCTTTATTATGCGTTATCCCGGCGCGCTACTGGCGCGCTATCACCGTAGCGACTTCGCCGTGCTGCTGCCGCACCGCACGTTAAAAGAGGCGGATAGTATCGCCGGGCTGTTGCTGAAGGCCATGGACGCACTGCCGCCGACGCGCATTCTCGATCGCGACGATATGATGCATATCGGGATCTGTGCTTTCCGCAGCGGGCAATCGACAGCGCAGGTGATGGAGCACGCGGAAGCGGCAACGCGCAACGCGGTGCTGCAGGGTAGCAATAGTTGGTCGGTTTACGATGACACCCTTCCTGAGAAAGGTCGCGGCAACGTTCGCTGGCGGACGCTGATCGAACAGATGCTGAGCCGCGGGGGACCGCGGTTGTACCAAAAACCTGCCGTTACCCGCGATGGCCGGGTGCATCACCGTGAACTGATGTCGCGGATGTACGACGGTAAAGAAGAGGTGATCGCCGCCGAGTACATGCCGATGGTGCTGCAGTTTGGTCTGGCGGAGGAGTATGACCGCCTGCAGGTGACGCGCCTGCTGCCATTTTTAGGCTTCTGGCCTGAAGAAAACCTGGCGTTACAGCTGTCGGTGGAGTCGCTGATCCGTCCCCGTTTTCAGCGCTGGCTGCGCGATGCCTTAATGCAGTGTGAAAAATCGCAGCGTCAGCGGATTATTTTTGAACTTGCGGAGGCAGATGTTTGTCAATATATCGGCCGTCTGCAGCCGGTTATGCGGTTGGTTAACGCCCTGGGCGTTCGGGTGGCGGTCGTTCAGGCGGGACTAACCCTGGTGGGAACCAGCTGGATCAAGCAGCTGGATGCGGAGTTGATCAAACTGCATCCTGGGCTGGCGCGCAACATTGAAAAGCGCAGTGAGAACCAGCTGCTGGTGCAAAGTCTGGTGGAAGCCTGCAAAGGCATGCCTATGCAAGTTTTTGCGACGGGCGTACGCAGCCGCAGCGAGTGGTTAGTGCTGTCCCAATGCGGTGTCACAGGCGGTCAGGGGGAATTTTTTGCGGCCTCACAGCCACTTGACACAAATGTGAAAAAATATTCGCAAAGATACTCGGTTTGATCTGCCGTTTAGCGTGATTTCACGTAGAATAACGCGCGCCATCGTGAAGGGGGTGTGCTTGTCTACTCGCCGGATCATCGCAATGTAAATGCCAGTGACCCTCCTTTGACAGGTTACAAATTCAGGCGTGGAGCGCTGCTGAAGATTTCAGCAATGAACGGAGTCGGAAAAATTTGTAACAAAGGAAATGAACTGCACTAATTTTCACCGCAGCAGGTGATTTTTGCGCCTTGTCGCTGCTGCGTGTGGTTGGTAAAGTAAGCGGATTTTGTTTTCCGCCCCAGCTTTCAGGATTATCCCTTAGTATGTTAAAAAAATTTCGTGGCATGTTTTCCAATGACCTGTCCATTGACCTGGGTACCGCGAATACCCTTATTTACGTAAAAGGACAAGGCATCGTATTGAATGAGCCTTCCGTGGTGGCCATTCGTCAGGATCGTGCCGGATCGCCGAAAAGCGTCGCCGCCGTAGGTCATGAAGCGAAGCAGATGCTCGGCCGTACCCCGGGTAATATCGCGGCGATTCGCCCGATGAAGGACGGCGTCATCGCTGACTTCTTCGTGACGGAAAAGATGCTGCAGCACTTTATCAAACAAGTGCACAGCAACAGCTTTATGCGCCCGAGCCCGCGCGTGCTGGTGTGCGTACCGGTTGGCGCCACCCAGGTTGAGCGTCGTGCGATCCGTGAATCCGCGCAGGGCGCTGGCGCTCGTGAAGTCTTCCTGATCGAAGAGCCGATGGCGGCAGCGATTGGCGCAGGCTTACCGGTTTCTGAAGCGACCGGTTCTATGGTTGTCGATATCGGCGGCGGTACTACCGAAGTCGCGGTTATTTCCCTGAACGGCGTGGTCTACTCTTCTTCCGTGCGTATCGGCGGCGACCGTTTCGACGAAGCCGTGATTAATTACGTGCGTCGTAACTACGGCTCCCTGATCGGTGAAGCGACCGCTGAGCGTATCAAACACGAAATCGGTTCGGCTTACCCGGGCGATGAAGTGCGTGAAATCGAAGTTCGCGGCCGTAACCTGGCGGAAGGCGTACCACGCGGCTTTACCCTGAATTCCAACGAAATTCTTGAAGCGCTGCAGGAGCCGCTGACCGGCATCGTGAGTGCGGTCATGGTTGCTCTGGAACAGTGCCCGCCGGAACTGGCTTCTGATATCTCCGAGCGCGGGATGGTTCTTACCGGCGGTGGTGCGCTGCTGCGCAACCTGGACCGTCTGTTAATGGAAGAAACCGGTATTCCAGTCGTGGTTGCTGAAGATCCGCTGACCTGCGTAGCGCGTGGCGGCGGCAAGGCGCTGGAAATGATCGACATGCACGGCGGCGACCTGTTTAGCGAAGAGTAGTCAGCCTGAAGGTCTGGGGTGGCTTAGCGGCTGCCCCTGGTCTTTACTGACACGAGAATACGCATAGCCTATGAAGCCAATTTTTAGCCGTGGCCCCTCGCTACAGATTCGCCTTATTCTGGCGGTGCTGGTGGCGCTTGGCGTCATTATCGCCGACAGCCGCCTGGGTACGTTCAGTCAAATCAGAACGTACATGGATACAGCCGTCAGCCCTTTCTACTTTGTCTCTAATGGTCCCCGGGAACTCCTCGACAGCGTATCGCAAACGCTGGCGACCCGCGATCAGCTCGAACTGGAAAACCGCGCGCTGCGTCAGGAACTGTTGCTGAAAAACAGCGATCTGCTGATGCTGGGCCAGTACAAGCAAGAGAACGCGCGTCTGCGTGAACTGCTTGGCTCGCCGCTGCGCCAGGACGAACAAAAAATGGTGACGCAGGTCATCTCAACGGTCAACGACCCCTACAGCGATCAGGTGGTTATTGATAAGGGCAGCGTGAACGGTGTTTACGAAGGCCAGCCGGTTATCAGCGATAAAGGCGTGGTGGGGCAGGTCGTGGCCGTGGCGAAAATGACCAGCCGGGTGCTGCTGATCTGCGATGCCACCCATGCGCTGCCGATCCAGGTCCTGCGTAACGACATTCGCGTGATTGCCGCCGGTAACGGCTGTACTGACGATCTCCAGCTTGAGCATCTGCCGGCGAATACCGATATTCGCGTCGGCGATGTGCTGGTGACCTCTGGTCTCGGTGGCCGCTTCCCGGAAGGGTATCCGGTCGGGGTGGTCTCCTCGGTGAAGCTGGACACTCAGCGCGCCTACACCGTGATTCAGGCGCGTCCGACGGCCGGGCTGCAGCGCTTGCGCTATCTGCTGCTGCTGTGGGGCGCCGATCGCAATGGCGCCAACCCGATGACCCCGGAAGAGGTCCATCGCGTGGCTAACGAGCGCCTGATGCAGATGATGCCGCAGGTACTGCCTGCGCCGGATGCCATGGGGCCGCAGATGCCGGCGCCAGCCACCGGGCTGACGCCATCGCAGCCGTCTCTGCCTGCAGGGGGGCAATAGTGGCAAGTTATCGTAGCCAGGGACGCTGGGTTATCTGGCTCTCGTTTCTTATCGCGCTATTGCTGCAAATTATGCCCTGGCCGGCGGACATCAGTGTTTTCCGGCCCAACTGGGTATTATTGATCCTGCTGTACTGGATCCTCGCCCTGCCGCATCGGGTGAACGTGGGGACGGGCTTCGTGATGGGGGCTATTCTTGATCTCATTAGCGGCTCGACGCTGGGCGTTCGCGCCCTGTCCTTAAGCATTATCGCCTATCTGGTCGCGCTGAAATATCAGCTGTTCCGTAACCTGGCGCTGTGGCAACAAGCGCTGGTGGTCATGCTGTTATCCCTGGCCGTGGATATCATTGTTTTCTGGGCAGAGTTTTTAGTGATCAACGTCTCTTTCCGTCCGGAAGTATTCTGGAGTAGTGTAGTAAACGGTGTCCTCTGGCCATGGCTCTTCCTGCTGATGCGCAAAGTGCGTCAGCAATTTGCAGTGCAATAAGGTTGATATGACAACTCTGTATCTTGCTTCAGGTTCCCCGCGTCGGCAGGAACTGCTGACTCAGCTTGGTCTCACTTTCGAGCGTCTGGTTCCCGGTATTGAGGAACAGCGCCAGCCGCAGGAGAGCGCCGAGCACTATGTTGTCCGCCTGGCGCGCGAAAAAGCGCAGGCCGGGGTGGCGATGGCATCGCGCGATTTGCCGGTGCTGGGGGCGGATACGATTGTCATTCTTAACGGCGAAGTGCTGGAGAAACCGCGCGACGCTGAACACGCTGCAGCAATGCTGCGTCTGCTTTCCGGCCAAACGCATCAGGTCATGACTGCGGTGGCGCTGGCAGATACGCAGCAGACGCTGGACTGTCTGGTGGTCACGGACGTGACCTTCCGGCTGCTTAGCGAGCAGGGTATCGCCGAATATGTGGCCAGCGGCGAGCCTTTAGATAAAGCAGGTGCATACGGTATTCAAGGGTTGGGTGGTTGCTTCGTCAGGAAGATTAATGGCAGCTATCACGCCGTAGTCGGCTTACCGCTGGTGGAAACGTATGAGTTGCTCAGTAACTTTAACTCACTGCGTAAAGAAAAGGGATAAAGATGACGGCTGAATTATTAGTTAACGTAACGCCATCCGAAACGCGCGTCGCGTATATCGATGGCGGTATTCTGCAGGAAATCCATATTGAGCGTGAAGCGCGACGCGGAATAGTAGGCAATATCTACAAAGGTCGTGTTAGCCGAGTGCTGCCGGGAATGCAGGCGGCTTTTGTAGATATTGGTCTCGATAAGGCGGCGTTCCTCCACGCCTCCGATATCATGCCGCATACCGAATGTGTCGCTGGTGAGGAGCAAAAGCAGTTTACCGTACGCGATATTTCGGAGCTGGTGCGCCAGGGCCAGGACCTGATGGTCCAGGTGGTCAAAGATCCGCTGGGCACCAAAGGCGCGCGTCTGACCACGGATATCACCCTGCCTTCCCGTTATCTGGTGTTTATGCCAGGCGCCTCCCATGTGGGAGTATCCCAACGCATTGAAAGCGAAGCCGAGCGTGAGCGGTTGAAGAAGGTTGTCGCAGATTACTGCGACGAGCAGGGCGGATTTATCATTCGCACCGCTGCGGAAGGGGTTCACGAGCAGGAAATGGCCGCCGATGCCGCCTATCTGAAGCGCGTCTGGACCAAGGTGATGGAGCGCAAAAAGCGCAATCAGACCCGTTATCAGCTGTACGGCGAGCTGGCCCTGGCTCAGCGCGTGCTGCGTGATTTTGCCGATGCGCATCTCGACCGTATTCGCGTCGACTCTCGCCTGACCTACGAGGCGTTACTTGAGTTCACCGCTGAATATATCCCGGAAATGACCAGCAAGCTGGAACACTACAGCGGCCGCCAGCCGATTTTCGATCTCTTTGATGTGGAGAACGAAATTCAGCGCGCGCTGGAGCGTAAGGTTGAGCTGAAGTCCGGGGGCTACCTGATCATCGACCAGACCGAGGCGATGACTACCATTGATATCAATACCGGGGCGTTTGTCGGGCACCGGAATCTTGACGATACTATCTTCAATACCAATATCGAAGCCACCCAGGCGATAGCCCGCCAGCTACGTTTGCGTAACCTCGGCGGCATTATCATCATTGATTTCATTGACATGAACAATGAAGACCATCGGCGACGGGTACTGCACTCCTTAGAGCAGGCGCTGAGTAAAGATCGGGTGAAAACCAGCATCAACGGTTTCTCTCAACTGGGGCTGGTGGAGATGACCCGCAAGCGGACGCGTGAAAGCGTGGAGCATGTGCTGTGCAACGAGTGCCCGACCTGCCACGGACGCGGAACGGTAAAGTCGGTCGAAACGGTATGCTATGAGATTATGCGTGAGATCGTCCGCGTACATCATGCTTATGATTCCGATCGCTTCCTGGTCTATGCTTCCCCTGCGGTGGCGGAAACTCTGAAAGGGGAAGAGTCGCACGCGCTGGCGGAAGTGGAAATCTTTGTCGGTAAGCAGGTCAAGGTACAAATTGAGCCGCTCTATAATCAAGAGCAGTTCGATGTGGTTATGATGTAAGACACCGCGTCATTGTGCGGCTGACAAGGAGAGAGGCGTGAGGCGACTGCCCGGGATTTTATTGCTCACCGTGGCAACATTGATTGTTATCGTCGCGCTGCTGGTGAGTGGCTTGCGTCTCGTGTTGCCGCAGCTTGACGCCTGGCGTCCGCAGCTGCTGGAGAAGATTTCCACACTTACCGGCACGCCGGTGGATGCCTCGCAGATCACCGCCAGCTGGCAAAATTTTGGTCCGACGTTAGATGTCCGTGATATTCAGGTAGGGCTGAAAGACGGCGGCAAAATGGCGGTGAAGCGCGTGACCCTGGCGCTGGACGTCTGGCAGAGTTTGCTGCATATGCGCTGGCAGTTCCGCGATCTTACCTTCTGGCAGCTGCAGGTTCATACCAACACCCCTATTCAGACCAATGACGGCGGCGAAAGCCTGAAAACCGACCGCATCAGCGATCTCTTTTTACGTCAGTTCGACCACTTTACCCTGCGCGACAGCCATCTGAGCTTCCTGACCATTTCCGGTCAGCGGGCGGAGCTGGCAGTCCCGCAGCTTACCTGGCTTAACGGCAGGAACCGTCACCGCGCCGAGGGGCAGCTTAGCCTCTCCAGTCTCACCGGCCAGCATGGCGTGATGCAGGTGCGGATGGATCTCCGCGATGAGGATGGCCTGCTGAATAAAGGGCGAGTCTGGCTACAGGCTGACGATATTGACGTCAAACCGTGGCTCGGCCGCTGGATGCAGGACAATATCGCTCTGAAGAGCGCCCGCTTCAGCCTTGAAGGTTGGATGACCATTGAAAAAGGCGATGTGGCCAGCGGTGACGTATGGCTGAAAAAAGGGGGCGCCAGCTGGCAGGGGGATGACGAGGTGCATCACCTGTCAGTGGATAACCTGACGGCGCATCTCTCCCATGACAAGCAGAGCTGGGGCTTCTACATTCCCGATACGCGGATCGCTATCGACGATAAACCCTGGCCAAGCGGCGCGCTGGCGATGGCCTGGATCCCGGCGCAGGACGTCGGTGGCGACGACCATCAGCGTAGCGATGAATTACGCATTCGTGCCAGCAACTTAACCCTCAGCGGCCTCAGCGGATTACAGCCCTTCGCCGATAAGCTGGCGCCTTCCCTGGGCGAGCTCTGGCGCACCACGCAGCCCAGCGGCAAAATCAACCTGCTGGCGCTCGATATTCCCCTGCAGGCGACGGAGAAAACGCGCTTTCAGGCGCAGTGGAGCGATCTGGCATGGAAGCAGTGGAAACTCCTGCCGGGAGCGGAACACTTTTCCGGCAGTCTGAATGGCAGCGTTGAGCACGGGGAACTGCGCGCCCGCATGACGCAGGCGCTGATGCCTTATACCGGTGTTTTCCGCGCCCCGCTGGAGATCGCCGCTGGCGAAGCCACCCTCAGCTGGGTGAAAAACGGCAAAGGGTTTATGCTTGATGGCCGCGATATTGACGTGCAGGCGACGGGTGTCCGCGCCCGCGGCGGCTTCCGCTATCTGCAACCGCAGGGAGATGATCCCTGGCTGGGCATTCTGGCGGGCATCAGCACCAATGATGGTGGCCAGGCATGGCGTTACTTCCCGGAAAACCTGATGGGCAAGGCGCTGGTGGACTATCTCAGCGGCGCGATTAAAGCCGGACAGGCTCGCGATGCGACGCTGGTGTATGGCGGCAATCCGCATCTTTTCCCTTACCCGCATAATGAAGGGCAGTTCCAGGTTTATGTCCCACTGAAGAACGCCACTTTTGCCTTCCAGCCGGACTGGCCGGCGCTGACCGGGCTGAACATCGACCTCAACTTCATCAATAACGGGTTGTGGATGCGGGCGGATAAAGCGATGCTCGGCAATGTCACCGCCAGCAATCTCGATGCCGCGATCCCGGACTATACCGCTGAAAAGCTGTTGATTGATGCCGATATCAAAGGCCCGGGCAAAGAGGTGGGACCTTATTTCAACACCACGCCGCTGAAAGAGACCCTGGGAGCGGCGCTGGATTCCCTGCAGCTGGACGGGGATGTGAGCGCTCGCTTACATCTTAACATCCCTTTAGATGGCGAAATGACCACCGCGAAAGGCGATGTGCGTCTGCAGAATAACAGTCTGTTTATCAAGCCGTTAGACACCACTCTGCAAAACCTGAGCGGGAATTTCAGCTTCGTGAATGGCGATCTCAATAGCGAAACCTTGAGCGCGACCTGGTTTCATCAGCCGCTGAATCTCAATTTTTCCACCCGGGAGGGCGAAAAAGCGTTTCTGGTGGACGTCGGGATGAACGCCAACTGGCAGCCATCGCATACCGGATTGCTGCCAAAAGCCGTCAACGAAGCGCTGAGCGGCAGCGTGCCGTGGGAGGGCAAGGTCGCTATCGAACTGCCGTACCATGGCAACGCCAGCTATAAGGTTGATATCAACGGCGACCTCAAGAATGTGAGCAGTCACTTACCTTCGCCGGTCAATAAGCCCGCTGGAGAGCCGATGCCGATCAAAATTAACGTCGCCGGCGGTTTGAGCAGCTTCGACCTGACCGGCTCCGTCGGCGCGAAGAATCATATCAACAGCCGCTGGTTGCTGAACCATAAGCTGACGTTGGATCGGGCAATCCTTACTTCGGACAGCAAGGGGCTCTCTCCGCTGCCTGACCAGCCTGGGGTTGAACTCAATTTGCCACCGATGGATGGCGCTCAATGGCTGGCGCTCTTTCAAAACGGGGCGGCGAATGAAGTCAGCAGCACCATACTCTTTCCCCAGCGCATTGTGCTGCGTACGCCGTCGCTGGCGCTTGCCGGTCAACAGTGGAACAACGTCAGTCTGATGTCGCAGCCGGTCGCCGGCGGCTCGCAGGTCGAGGCGCAGGGGCGTGAAATCAACGCTACCCTGACGATGCGCGACAATGCGCCCTGGCTGGCGAATGTGCGTTATCTCTATTTCAACCCGACCAGCGCCAATGGCCAGACCGGTGAGAAGAACGCTGCCCCGCAGGCAGAGACGCGGCTGGATTTCCACGGCTGGCCCGATCTGCAGCTGCGCTGTGCGGAATGCTGGCTGTGGGGGCAAAAATATGGCCGTATCGACGGCGATGTGGCGATTAAGGGCGATACCTTAACGCTCTCCAATGGTCTGGTGGATACCGGGTTTGGCCGACTGACGACCGATGGCGTCTGGGTCAGCGCGCCGGCTGGTGTACGCACGTCGCTGAAAGGCAAACTGCATGGCAATAAAACGGATGAGTTTGCCAGTTTCTTCGGCGTTTCCACTCCGGTGAAGGATTCGCCGTTTGACATCGACTATGATCTGCACTGGCGCGCGCCGCCCTGGTCGCCCGATGTCGCATCGCTCAATGGGATCATTAAAAGCCACCTCGGCAAGGGACAGTTTACCGACCTGAGTACCGGACACGCTGGCCAACTGCTGCGTTTGCTGAGCGTTGATGCCCTGCTGCGTAAGCTGCGCTTCGACTTTAGCGATACCTTCAGCGAGGGCTTTTACTTCGACTCGATTAACAGTACGGCATGGATCAAGGATGGCGTGCTGCATACCGACGATACGCTGGTGGATGGCCTGGAAGCGGATATTGCCATGAAAGGTTCGGTCGATTTGGTGCGTCGCCGGCTGGATCTGCAGGCGGTGGTGGCGCCGGAGATCTCTGCGACCGTCGGCGTGGCGGCGGCTTTTGCCGTCAACCCTATCGTCGGCGCGGCGGTGTTTGCCGCCAGCAAGGTGCTGGGCCCGCTGTGGAACAAAGTCTCGATTCTGCGCTATCGCATTACTGGTCCGATTGACCAGCCGCAGATCAATGAGGTGCTGCGCCAGGCGCGTAGCAACAAAAAGCAATGATTTGACGATTGCCGGGAATTGCCGCAATCTCAATAGATCGCCTTCTGTATTTCCGCCTGTCAGGCGGCAACAAACGAGTAGCATAACGATGAGTCTGAACCTGGTAAGTGAACAATTACTGTCGGCAAATGGCCTGAATCATCAGGATCTGTTTGCCATTCTTGGTCAACTGACCGAGCGCCGCCTCGATTACGGCGATCTCTATTTTCAGTCGAGCTATCACGAATCCTGGGTTCTGGAAGACAGCATCATTAAAGATGGGTCGTACAACATTGACCAGGGCGTAGGCGTGCGCGCCGTCAGCGGCGAAAAAACGGGCTTTGCCTATGCGGACCAGATTAGCAAGCTGGCGCTGGAGCAGAGCGCCCAGGCGGCGCGGACGATTGTGCGTGATACCGGTAATGGCAAAGTGCAGACCCTGGGAGCCGTTGAGTACAGCCCTTTGTACACCAGCATCGACCCGCTGCAGAGCATGAGTCGGGAAGAGAAGCTGGATATTCTGCGCCGGGTGGACAAAGTCGCCCGGGCGGCGGACAAGCGCGTGCAGGAAGTTTCGGCCAGCCTGAGCGGCGTTTATGAGCTGATTCTGGTGGCCGCCACCGACGGCACCCTCGCCGCGGACGTTCGCCCGCTGGTGCGCCTTTCGGTCAGCGTGCTGGTGGAAGAGGATGGCAAGCGTGAGCGCGGCAGCAGCGGCGGCGGTGGACGCTTTGGCTATGACTATTTCCTCGCCTCCCAGGAGGGCGACGTGCGGGCTGATGCCTGGGCGAAAGAAGCCGTGCGCATGGCGCTGGTGAACCTTTCGGCAGTCGCCGCCCCGGCGGGGATGCTGCCGGTGGTGCTCGGCGCCGGCTGGCCTGGCGTCCTGCTGCACGAAGCGGTCGGCCATGGGCTGGAAGGTGATTTCAACCGTCGCGGCACCTCGGTCTTTAGCGGCCATATGGGGGAATTAGTTGCCTCTGAGCTGTGCACCGTGGTGGATGATGGCACCATCGTCGATCGTCGCGGGTCGGTTGCCATCGATGACGAAGGCACGCCGGGGCAATACAACGTGCTGATCGAAAACGGCATCCTGAAAGGCTATATGCAGGATAAGCTCAATGCGCGTCTGATGGGCGTCGCGCCGACCGGTAACGGCCGTCGCGAGTCGTATGCTCATCTGCCGATGCCGCGTATGACCAATACCTATATGCTGGCGGGCCAGTCGACGCCGCAGGAGATTATCGAGTCGGTCGATTACGGTATCTTCGCGCCTAACTTTGGCGGCGGGCAGGTGGATATCACCTCCGGTAAGTTTGTCTTCTCTACCTCCGAAGCCTATCTGATCGAAAAAGGGAAGGTCACGAAGGCGGTGAAAGGGGCCACGCTGATCGGCTCCGGGATTGAAACCATGCAGCAGATTTCGATGGTAGGGAATGACCTGCGGCTGGATAACGGCGTTGGCGTTTGTGGCAAAGAGGGCCAGAGCGTGCCGGTGGGCGTCGGCCAGCCGACCCTGAAGGTCGATAATCTTACCGTCGGCGGTACCGCCTGATCCTGACCAGGTTCCCGGCGCTGCCGGGAACCGCTTCACCGGGCGATCCCGCGCCCGTGCATGCCTTGATAGATCTTCGCCACGTCGACAAAATACTCTGTCAGATAGTTGATACAGACCTGCACTTTCAGCGGCAGTTTATCCTTTTCCGTATACAGCGCGTAGACCGGCCGCGGATCGGACTGGTAGCTGGGCAACAGGATCTCAAGCTCGCCGCGGTTGATCTCTTCGATCGCCCACATCAATGGTACATAAGCGATACCCACCCCGGCTGTCAGCCAGCGTATCAGCGTCATGGGATCGTTGGTCACAAAGCGCCCCTGCGGGATCAGGCGGGTTGAGATCCCTTCCGGGGCGATAATTTCAAATTCGTTATCCGGACGTACGCTATATTCGAGCCATGAATGGCTGGCGAGGTCGGCCGGTTTCTCCGGATTGCCTGCCTGCGCCAGATAGCTTTTGGCGGCGCATAATACCATCGGCATTGAGCCCAGGCGGCGGGAAAAAAGGCTGGAATCCTGCAGGGCCCCCACGCGGATCACCACGTCAAGGCCGTCGGCGATCAGGTCAGGGGCTGGTATGCCGGTGACCAGATTGACGGAGAGTCCGGGGTATTCTTTCAGCATTTCCGCCGTTATGCGCGCCAGAACATTTTGTGCCATAGTTGAAGAGCAACCGATGCGCAGCGTCCCGATGGGGGTGTTATTAAATGCGTATAATTGCTCATGGACATCCTGCGCTTCAAACAGCATCCTACGGCAGCCCTGGTAATAGATTTTACCTGCTTCAGTTAAGCCAAGGCTGCGGGTGCTGCGGTTGAGCAGCTTTACCTGCAGCTCATCTTCCAGTTTGGCTACGGTCTGACTGATCGAAGAAACGCTCATCTGAAGCTGGCGGGCCGCCGCGGTGAATGAACCTAATTCGACCACTTTGGCGAAAACGGACATGCGTTTTAATCGTTCCATTATTCACTCTGGCTTAAAAGTGATTTAGATCACACATTGTAGATAATGCGGCAATCGTTACGTTAATATATTGTTAGCTACATAATAAACGCATCTGCTCACTACCTGTACGCTTCTTATTCAAGGTCATCATGAGTCTGTTTCCTGTCATCGTGATTTTCGGCTTATCGTTTCCGCCGATCTTCTTCGAGTTGCTTTTGTCGCTGGCCATCTTTTGGCTGGTGCATCGACTGCTGGTTCCGACCGGCATTTACGATTTTGTCTGGCACCCTGCACTGTTTAATACGGCGCTATATTGCTGCCTTTTTTATTTGATATCGCGCTTGTTCGTTTGAGGTTGATGTGAAAACACTAACAAGAAATATCCTCCGTACCGCTATTACCGTGATACTGGTCATTTTGGCTTTCGTGGCGATTTTCCGCGCCTGGGTCTATTACACCGCTTCGCCGTGGACGCGGGATGCGCGCTTTAGTGCTGACATTGTGGCGATTGCCCCTGACGTCTCCGGGCTGATTTCCCAGGTAAACGTCAAGGATAACCAACTGGTTAAGAAAGACCAGGTATTGTTCGTTATTGACCAACCTCGTTACCAAAAAGCGCTGGCGGAGGCGGAAGCCGATGTCGCCTACTACCAGACCTTAGCGCAGGAGAAGCGCGTTGAAGCGGGTCGGCGTAATAAGCTGGGCATACAGGCGATGTCGCGGGAAGAAATAGACCAGGCGAACAACGTGCTGCAAACCGTTGAGCATCAGTTGGCGAAAGCGGTAGCCAGCCGCGATCTGGCCAGGCTGGACCTCGAGCGCACAGAAATTCGCGCCCCCGCGGATGGCTGGGTGACCAACCTTAACGTCTATACCGGGGAGTTTATTACCCGTGGCTCCACGGCGGTGGCGCTGGTGAAAGAGAATACGTTTTACGTCATGGCCTATCTGGAAGAGACCAAGCTGGAAGGCGTCCGCCCTGGCTACCGTGCGGAGATTACCCCGCTTGGCAGCAGCAAAACCATTAAAGGGACAGTGGACAGTATCGCTGCAGGGGTGACCAACGCCAGCAGCAGCAGCGACTCGAAAGGGATGGCCTCGGTCGACTCCAACCTTGAGTGGGTGCGTCTGGCGCAGCGTGTGCCGGTGCGTATTCGCCTCGACCAGCAGCAGGGCAATCTGTGGCCATCGGGCACCACGGCGACGGTGGTGATCACCGGTAAAGAAGACCGCGATACCAGCCGGGCCAACTTCTTCCAGAAACTGGCTATGCGCCTGCGCGAATTCGGTTAATCGCTATGGGGACATATACCATTGCTCCCCGGCATCTCCGCTTTGCCATTAAGCTTGCATGCGCGGTGGTGCTGGCGCTGTTCGTCGGTTTCCATTTTCAGCTCGAAACACCGCGCTGGGCAGTACTGACGGCAGCGATCGTCGCCGCCGGGCCGGCCTTTGCTGCCGGCGGCGAACCTTACTCGGGCGCGATCCGCTATCGTGGGATGTTGCGAATTGCCGGGACCTTTATTGGCTGTATTGCGGCGCTGATTATCATCATCCTGATGATCCGTGCGCCTCTGCTGATGATGCTGGTTTGCTGCCTGTGGGCCGGGTTTTGTACCTGGATTTCGTCGCTGGTTAAGGTCGAGAACTCCTATGCCTGGGGACTGGCCGGGTACACTGCGCTGATTATCATTATCACCATCCATACCAATCCGATGCTGGCGCCGCAGTTTGCTGTCGAACGCTGTAGCGAAATTGTCATCGGTATTGTCAGCGCTATCGTCGCCGACCTGTTGTTCTCTCCACGTTCGATTAAAAAAGAGATCGACCTTGAGCTGGATAACCTGCTGATTGCGCAATATAAGCTGATGCAGTTATGCGTCGCCCACGGTGAAAAAGAGGAAGTGGATCAGGCGTGGGGGGCGCTGGTGCGTCGCACCACGGCGCTGGAAGGTATGCGCAGTAATCTGATCATGGAATCCTCTCGCTGGGCGAAGGCGAATCAGCGCCTGAAGGCGATCAATACCCTTTCATTAACGCTTATCACCCAGGCTTGCGAGACCTACCTGATTCAGAACTCGCGCCCGGAAATGGTGACGGATGACTACCGTGAGCTGTTCGCCGAGCCGGTGGAGACAGTGCAGGACGTCCACCAGCAGCTGAAGCGTATGCGCCGTTTTCTGACCTGGAAAGGCGAGCATAATACGCCCGTCACCATCTACAGCTGGGTGGGTGCCGCTACGCGCTACTTATTGCTTAAGCGTGGCGTGGTGGGTAACACCAAAATCAGTCGCATTGAAGATAGTGTGCTGCGTGGCGAAGCGGTGGTCAAAGTGGAATCTGCTGAGCGCCACCATGCGATGGTGAACTTCTGGCGTACCTCCGTCTCCTGTATCCTCGGGACGCTGTTCTGGTTGTGGACAGGCTGGACCTCAGGCAGCGGCGCGATGGTGATGATTGCCGTCGTTACCGCGCTGGCGATGCGCCTGCCTAACCCCCGAATGGTGGCGATGGACTTCCTTTATGGCACCCTGGCGGCGTTACCGCTGGGTACCCTGTACTTCCTGGTGATCATGCCGGCGACGCAGCAGAGCATGCTGCTGCTTTGCATCAGCCTGGCGGCGATGGCGTTCTTTATCGGTATCGAAGTGCAGAAAAGGCGTCTCGGATCGCTGGGGGCGCTGGCGAGCACCATTAACATTCTGGTGCTGGATAACCCGATGCAGTTTCAGTTCAGTCAGTTCCTCGACAGTGCGCTGGGGCAGATCGTCGGCTGTTTCCTTGCCCTGATGGTCATTCTCATTGTCAGGGATAATTCTCGGGCCAGAACCGGTCGGGTGCTGTTGAATCAGTTTGTCTCTGCGGCGGTCTCTTCGCTGACAACGAACTCGGCGCGTCGTAAAGAGAACCATCTGCCCGCGCTCTATCAGCAGTTGTTTTTATTGCTCAATAAGTTCCCCGGCGATGTCGCCCGCTTCCGTCTGGCATTGACGTTGATTATTGCCCATCAGCGCCTGCGTGATGCGCCCGTGCCGGTGAACGACGATCTGTCGGCCTTCCATCGACAGCTGCGACGTACCGCAGATCATGTGATCTCCGCCGGGAGTGATGATAAGCGTCGGCGCTACTTTACCCAGCTGCTGGCTGAGCTTGATGTCTATCAGGAGAAGTTGCGGGTCTGGGAGGCTTCGCCCCAGGTGACCGAGCCCGTGCGGCGGCTGGTTGAGATGTTGCACAAGTACCAGCATGTGCTGACCAGCAGTTAACCCCTAAACCGACGCCCAGGCGTCGGTTTTTTTATCGCTATACTTAACGGCGACAGGAAGAGAAGCGGGAGGGGCTGCCATGACCACCTATACGTTTGATTTTGACGAAATCGCCGAACAACAGGATTTCTACCGGGAGTTTTCCCGAACCTTTGAGCTGGCTCAGGATAAGGTCAACAACCTCGATTCACTGTGGGACGCGGTGACTGGTGGGCTGCTGCCATTGCCGCTGGATATTGAGTTTATTCATTTAAACGACAAGCAGCGTCGGCGCTTCGGCGCGCTGATTTTATTATTTGATGAAGCAGAAGAGGAGCTGGAGGGGGAGTTGCGCTTTAACGCCCGGCATAGCTAACGTTCATCTTTTAAACCGAGAAACACGGCTTTGATTTTCAGGATGACGTCATCTGTATCCTGCCGGCCACTAACATTGTGCTGTCGTTCGTGACCAGTGTTGAGCGATAAATGGCTGTTTTCATCAAAAAAGTAGATGAATTTAATACAAAAAGCGCATTATTCATGGTGATTTTTCGGGGATACACTGCCTGAAACGCGATCGCATTTTGTATTTGACCTGCTATTGGCAGGTATTCTCCAGGACTGAATACCATGAAAACCCTTCCTTTGTTATTCACCAGCGGCCTGATGCTGGGCACCATGTCTGCGACAGCCTACGCTGCGGAACTCCCTGGTTATGTTGATGGTGCGCAGGTTATTCACGTGGACCAGACTCGTGGCCGTATCGACACATTCAATGGCGTGGTTTATGGCCAGGTTAAAAACGCGGTCTCTGTGCGTCAGATGCATATGTCTTTGCTGGTGCCGCGCAATCACGATCTAAAGCCCGCCATTGTCTACTTCCCTGGTGGCGGCTTTACCAGCGCGGCATGGGATAAATTTATCGAAATGCGCATGGCGCTGGCGGAAGCCGGATTTGTCGTCGCAGCGGCGGAATACCGCACGGTACCAGACACGTTTCCGGCGCCGGTTGTCGATGGTAAAGCGGCTATCCGCTACTTGCGCGCCCACGCGGCGGAATATGGCATTGATCCTAAACGTATCGGCGTGTTGGGCGATTCTGCTGGCGGCTATATGGCGCAGATGATGGCGCTGACGCACGGCGAGAAAGCCTGGGAGCAGGGCGATTTTCTCGACCAGTCTTCCGATGTCCAGGCCGCAGCGACGCTATATGGCATCTCTAATCTATTGAATATTGGTGAAGGCTTCCCACCAGAGGTTCAGCACGTGCACGCCTCGCCGGCCGTGACGGAGGCGCTCCTGGTCCATGGCAGCGCTTTTCGCGACTGGCCTGGCGCGGCTATCGGCAGTGACCGGCAAAAAGCGCTCAATGCCAGCCCGATGGGGCATATCTCTCGTAACGAACCGCCAATGTTGATTATGCATGGCAGCGCTGACACCCTGGTTTCACCTGTCCAAAGCGCGCAGTTATATAAGGCATTAAAAGCGGAAGGTAATAAGGCAGACTATGTACTGGTCGAAGGCGCTGAACATGGCGACGATAGCTGGTATCAGAAGCCGGTTATCGATCGCGTGGTCAACTGGTTTAAAGCGACGCTCGGCGCGCCGGTTCACACTGCCAACGGGACGAAAGATAAGGACGCCAATCTGTAAATCGCTGTTCCGTTATGGAAGCGGAACGCATTGTTCGGACGGGTCTGGCGATGAACCAAAAAAAAGCCCCCGGCAGGCGGGGGCAAGTCGTCGAAATAAGACGACGAGGGTTTATTTGTACAGCTCAGCGGTGGCGTGCCAGCTATCGCCGGTACGTGCTTCAATAATACGGTAGCTGCTGGCGCCTTCTTTCTCGGCTTTAGCGGCCAGCTCCTGACGCATGTCCATTGGCGCACTACCTACCTGGGATACGGAGATGGTGCCCATGGACTGCAGGTTTTGTGCTTGTTCAGCGTTAACTTGCTGAACGGCCGCGCTTGCGCCGAAAGAGAGAACGGAAGCCAGGCCAAGGGATGCGATGATCATTGCGCGTTTCATAATCTTTACTCCAGTCTTTGTTTTGCCGCGGCGGGGGATGTATGCGCCCAGGCCGCGGTAGAGAATCTGTGTCGGGTTAGTCGTTGACGAACTACAACTTATTTATAAAGCTCAGCGGTGGCATGCCAGTGGTCGCCAGTGCGGGCTTCGATAATGCGATAAGAAGAAGCCCCTTCTTCCTGCGCTTTCTTGTTCAGCATTTCATGCATATCCATCGGGGAAGAGGCTACCGCGCCGACGGAAACTGTGCCGATGGCCTCGCGGCCCTGGGCTTGCTCGCTGTTGATAACGTCAGCGGCAAAAGCGCCAAACGACACGACGGACAGGATGCTGAGTGCTGCTACAGTGGTTTTGATTTTCATGATGTTCACCTCGTCGAATCTTTTTGTTGAGGGTCTTTGTTTCGTGACCCTCATCACAAAACCAAGTATACACTAATCACCAAAAATATTAATACCATGCTAATTGTTTTGCGCGTTAATAGTTACAATGAATTGCGCTTTTTATAACCTATAAGAATTAAAAATGACAACTTATCCGCAGTGATAAGATTTATTTCTAATAAAATCATAAAGGTATGCGAATTTGATCTTTTGTGCGTTTTAGGCGTTTCCCTTAAGTAAAAGAACGTATAGACGCGTTAAATCACACAAAATGTTAAATAATTGTTGGATTGAGGGGCGTGAGAGAGAAAGAAAGGGGAGTCGCCCTCTGACGATTGCCAGAGGGGAATACTCAGAGTTCCTGTTCGAACAGGACCAGGATGGCGTCGTGCAGATCTTTCACCGTAAAGCCGCGCGCAGGGGTGGTGAAGATGGTGTCATCCCCGGCGATGCTGCCGAGAATACCTTCCGCCTTGCCCAGCGAGTCGAGAAGACGGGCAATCAGCTGCGCCGCGCCGGGGCTGGTGTGAATCACCACGACGGCATCGTTATAGTCGATATCCAGCACCAGATTTTTCAGCGGGCTGGAGGTGGTCGGCACGCCAAGCTCAGCAGGCAGGCAATAGACCATTTCCATTTTGGCGTTACGGGTACGAACCGCGCCAAATTTGGTGAGCATGCGGGAGACCTTCGATTGGTTGATATTCTCGAAGCCTTCTTCCTGCAGCGCCTGGACGATCTCACCCTGCGAGCTGAATTTTTCTTCTTTAAGCAGCGCTTTAAACGCTTTAACCAGTTCTTCTTGTTTTGCCGAACTTCGCATAAGTCACCCAGATTATGGTGGTAAAAACAACATCATTATGCATAACCGTGAATTTTTATGCAAATAATCCGCAACGGGATAGGTCAATAATGTTATGAAGGGGGCATATTTTAGCAAAAAAACCATATAAGGAACATGTTCACATCACAACGCTTAAAGCCATGTAAAAGTAAATGAAATGTTATTGAGTTGGTGTTGTTTTGCGCAACTGGCTGGGTGTATTGTAACCAACAGTCGATCCGGTACTTCGCTTTGCTGGATGGTCAGTCAGGAAGCATAAAGTGCGCCGCTGTTCTATTGCTACGCACAATAATGCATTCTTCAGCCATAATCATTGTAATTGTTCATCTTGTGAATTAAGGTCCAGGCGACGGAATAACGAAAGACTAAATTAACCATAATAAGGAGTTTAGGATGAAAGTTGCAGTCCTTGGCGCCGCCGGTGGTATCGGCCAGGCGCTTGCCCTACTACTTAAGACCCAACTGCCTTCAGGTTCAGAGCTCTCGTTGTACGACATCGCTCCGGTTACGCCGGGCGTGGCGGTAGATCTAAGTCATATCCCCACAGATGTAAAAATTAAAGGATTTTCCGGTGAAGATGCTACCCCGGCGCTGGAAGGCGCTGATGTGGTGCTGATCTCCGCGGGCGTAGCGCGTAAGCCCGGCATGGATCGTTCCGACCTGTTTAATGTGAACGCAGGCATCGTTAAGAACCTGGTGCAGCAGATTGCCAAAACCTGCCCACAGGCCTGCATCGGTGTTATCACCAACCCGGTGAATACCACCGTGGCTATCGCCGCCGAAGTGCTGAAAAAAGCCGGCGTGTACGATAAAAACAAGCTGTTCGGCGTCACCACGCTGGACATTATCCGCTCCAATACCTTTGTCGCTGAGCTGAAAGGTAAATCGGCAACCGAGGTGGAAGTCCCGGTCATTGGTGGTCACTCCGGCGTCACCATTCTGCCATTATTGTCGCAGATCCCGGGCGTCAGCTTCAGCGATCAGGAAGTGGCCGATCTGACTAAACGCATTCAAAATGCCGGTACCGAAGTCGTGGAAGCGAAAGCGGGCGGTGGGTCGGCGACGTTGTCGATGGGTCAGGCGGCTGCGCGCTTTGGTCTCTCTCTGGTTCGCGCGATGCAGGGAGAGAAAGGTGTGGTGGAGTGCGCCTACGTGGAAGGCGACGGCCACTATGCGCGTTTCTTCTCCCAGCCGCTGCTGCTGGGGAAAAACGGCGTGGAAGAGCGACAGTCTATCGGCAAACTCAGCGCCTTTGAGCAGCAGGCGCTGGAAGGCATGCTGGACACCCTGAAGAAAGATATCGCGCTCGGCGAAGACTTCGTCAACAAGTAACCTCGCACGTGCAAAAAAGCCGGAACCGTTGTTCCGGCTTTTTATTGCCTCACTTTTCGCCTCCATGCGCCAGCGGTCGGGCAAATCTGCTAAAATCCCCCGCGTTTTAAGCCACCAGCCATGAGGACAGCGTGAAAAAGATCGAAAGAAAACAGACCCGGGACCAAATCGCGCAGATGATTCGTTATCAGATCCTCTCCGGCGCCATGAAACCCGGGGAGGAACTGACTCAGGAGAACATCGCGGAACAATTGGGACTTTCACGTATGCCGGTTAGGGAAGCGCTACAGTCCCTTGAACAGGAAGGATTTCTGGTGCGCTTGCCTAACCGACATATGCAGGTCTCCACGCTGGCCGTCGAGGATGTGAGCCATATTTTTCGCGTTATCGCGGTGATGGCTGCGGAACTGTTTGCCCTCGTGCCGGCAAATCAGGGGGAATTACTTCGCGCGCGCGCGCAGGAGCTGGCGCGTGCTGGCGATAATGCCGGTGAACTGGCGTTTCATCAGTTGCTGATTTCCTATCTTGATAACCGCTATCTGGCAAAGGCGTATCAGCAATTTTTGGACGGTTATATTTCCTATGTCATTCTGTACCTGAAAGAGGATGGCCAGGAGTCGGCGCAGATCCTGAACGAACTGGCGAGCGCCATTGGCCATGGCGAAGGCGAAAAAATTGCTCAGGCAACACAGCGTTATTTCCTTATGCTTGCGGAGATAATGCGTCAACATATGAAGGATTGGGAAAGTGCAGAAGCCTAAATTAGGGAAAATTAAGCTTCTTTCCGCGAAGGAGCAGGTGGCGGCGGTTTTGCGTAAAGCGATCCTTTCGCGGGATTTAGTGGAAGGGCAGGAAATTACCCTTGAAGGGATTGCCAAAATGGTTGGCGTTTCCAGCATGCCGGTACGTGAAGCGTTTCAGATTTTAGCCGCCGATGGTCTGATTCAAGTGCGGCCGAATAAAGGTGCGGTGGTGCTGGGGATTAATGAGCAGACTATCCGCGAGCATTACGAAATTCGCGCTGTACTGGAAAGTGAAGCGGTGGCGAAAGCTTCTCGTCCAGGGACCGATATTTCACGCATCGCTCAGGTTCACTATGCCGCAGAGAAGGCGCTGGCAGACAATAATTCTGCTGAATATTCCGACCTGAACCAGGCCTTCCACATGGAGATCTGGAACGCGGCGGGAAATGAAAAAATGAAGATGCTGCTCTGCAACATGTGGAACGGACTGTCGATGGGGCACAAGGTGACCGAAGAAGAGTACGCCGTCATTTCCCTCCGTGAACATAAAGCGATCTTACAAGCGCTTGAGCAGCATAACGAAGCGCTGGCCCGTCAGCGAATGCATGAGCATATCATCCGCTCGATGGAGAATATGCTCACGCGTTACCTGCCCGATCCTGCTCCCTGACCGGATCGATCGCCAGCGAATAGCTGGCGTTTGTTATATTTATCAACGTTATTAATTCCTCAACGTGACGATCTGCGCAGGATCTTGATGTAGATCTCATTGCGCGATCATTCCACAAAAACGCATTGACTTACTTTTTGCATGGGAATAATTTCTCACTCGTCAATATTGGATACAATATCATATATCATTGATAGGAAGAATTATAAGTATGGAACCGATTACCATCACCCTATGTTTGCTGGTGTTCGCTATCGTCATGTTCGTCTGGGAGAAAGTGCCGCTGGCAGTGACTTCCATGGTGGTTTGTGTGGCGTTAGTGGTCACTGGCGTATTGGATCTGAAGCAGGCCTTTGCCGGTTTTATCGACAGCAATGTCATTCTTTTTGTCGCCATGTTCGTCGTCGGCGGGGCGTTATTTGAAACCGGGATGGCCAATAAAGTCGGGGGGGTGATCACTCACTTCGCCAAAACGGAGAAGCAGCTGATCTTCACCATTATGGTGGTGGTTGGCGTGATGTCAGGTTTTCTCTCCAATACCGGTACAGCAGCCGTATTGATCCCGGTCGTCATTGGCGTAGCCGCCAAATCGGGGTTTTCCCGCTCGCGTTTGCTGATGCCGCTGGTGTTTGCTGCCGCGCTGGGCGGCAACCTGTCGCTGATTGGCGCGCCGGGCAACCTGATTGCGCAATCGGCTCTGCAAAATATCGGTAGCGGCTTCGGTTTCTTTGAGTATGCGAAAGTGGGTCTACCGATGCTGGTCTGCGGCATCCTCTATTTCCTGACCATTGGCTATAAGTTTCTGCCCAATAATCCAAACAGCGGGGAAGTGGGCAGCGTCGGCGAACAGCGGGATTACAGCCACGTTCCACGCTGGAAGCAGATCCTGTCCCTGGTGGTGTTGATCGCCACGATCCTCGGCATGATTTTCGAAAAACAGACCGGCATTAGCCTGGCGGTGGCCGGCTGTATCGGTGCCCTGGTGCTGGTGGTTACCGGGGTGCTGACGGAAAAGCAAGCTTACAAGGCCATTGATTCACAGACTATTTTTATCTTCGGCGGCACCCTGGCGCTGGCAAAGGCGCTGGAAATGACCGGGGCGGGCAAGCTGGTGGCTGACCAGGTTATCGGTCTACTGGGCAACAACTCCTCGCCGTTCATGCTGCTGGTGGTGGTCTTTGCCCTCTCCGTGGTGATGACCAACTTTATGTCCAATACCGCCACCGTCGCGCTGTTGGTGCCGGTGAGCCTGTCGATTGCCGCCGGTATGGGCGCCGATCCGCGTGCGGTGCTGATGGCGACGGTGATTGGCAGCTCCTGCGCCTATGCGACGCCGATCGGGATGCCCGCCAATATGATGGTGCTGTCGGCCGGGGGCTATAAGTTCGTCGATTACGCCAAATCCGGCATCCCTCTGATTATCGTTTCCACCATTGTCAGCCTGATCCTGCTGCCAATCCTTTTCCCTTTTCATCCGTAACTTACGGACGCTGTTCTGACTAAGGAGCCTTTATGAGCAAAAGCGAACAGATATCCCGCATGACCGACATCATGGCCAGATTTGTGGGATATACCGGCAAAGTATTGCCTGATGACGTCACGGCAAAACTAAAAGAGTTGCATAAGAAAGAGACCAGCCAGCTGGCGGACGTCATCTTTACCACCATGATTGAAAACCAGCGTCTGGCGAAAGAGCTGGATCGTCCCTCCTGCCAGGATACCGGCGTGATCCAGTTTCTGGTGGAGTGCGGCGCCAACTTTCCGCTGATCGGCGAACTGGAAGCGCTGCTGCGCGAATCGGTGATCAAAGCCACCGTCGAATCCCCGCTGCGTCATAACAGCGTCGAGACCTTTGATGAATACAACACCGGTAAAAACGTCGGTAAAGGTACGCCGACGGTCTTCTGGGAGATCGTTCCCAATTCCGATCAGTGCAGCATCTACACCTATATGGCTGGCGGCGGCTGCTCGCTGCCGGGTAAAGCGATGGTGTTAATGCCTGGCGCTGGCTATGAAGGGGTGACCCGCTTTGTGCTGGATGTGATGACCAGCTATGGCCTGAACGCCTGTCCGCCATTGCTGGTTGGCGTTGGGGTGGCAACGTCGGTGGAAACCGCGGCGCTGCTGTCGAAGAAAGCGCTGATGCGCCCGATTGGCTCGCACAATGATAACGAACGGGCGGCATCGCTGGAAAAAATGCTCGAAGACGGCATCAACAAAATCGGTCTGGGCCCGCAGGGGATGTCCGGCAATACCTCCGTGATGGGCGTCAATATCGAAAATACCGCACGCCATCCTTCCACCATTGGCGTGGCGGTCAACGTCGGCTGCTGGTCGCACCGCAAAGGACATATCGTTTTCTATAAAGACCTGAACTACACCATTACGTCTCACACAGGAGTGGCATTCTGATGGCTAAAAAAATACTCACTACGCCCATTAAAGATGAAGATTTAGCTGATATTAAAGCGGGCGATATCATTTATCTCAACGGCCATATTGTGACCTGTCGCGATGTGGCTCATCGTCGCTTAATTGAGGGCGGGCGTGAATTACCGGTCAATGTTGCCGGTGGCGCGATATTGCATGCCGGGCCGATTGTGCGACCGATTAAAGGTTCGGAAGATAAATTTGAAATGGTCTCCGTTGGGCCGACCACCAGTATGCGCATGGAGAAATTTGAAAAAGAGTTTATTGCCAGGACTGGCGTGAAATTAATCGTTGGTAAAGGCGGTATGGGGAAGGGAACCGAAGAGGGTTGCGCCGAGCATAAAGCCTTGCACTGCGTGTTCCCGGCCGGCTGCGCGGTCGTCGCCGCGGTCTGCGTGGAAGAAATCGAAGATGCGCAGTGGCGTGATTTAGGGATGCCGGAAACCTTATGGGTATGTCGGGTGAAAGAGTTCGGGCCGTTAATTGTCTCAATCGATACCCACGGCAATAACCTGTTTGAGCAGAATAAAGTGATCTTTAATCAGCGCAAAGACATTGTCGCCGATGAAATCTGCAAACATGTGAGCTTCATTAAATAACCCCGATTGAATATATAGCGCAGTAATGGCAGCGGCAGCTGACTGCTAAACAGAGGCTTCTGACCAGGCGGTCCGGGGAAATCCACTCGGCTAACGCGGTCTGCTGTTAGCCATTATTGCGCCCCCTCCCAAAGGCTATTTTATGACTGACAATGCCGTCCTGTTAGGCGAAGGCTTCACCCTGATGTTTCTCGGCATGGGCTTTGTGCTGGTGTTCCTGCTGCTGCTCATTTTCGCCATCCGGGGAATGTCCCTCGCCGTCAACCGCCTGTTTCCCGAGCCGCCTGCCGCCCCCAAACCGGCCCCGGCCGCGCCCGCCGACGACTTCGCCCGCTTAAAGCCGGCGATTGTCGCCGCCATTCACCACCATCGCCGTCTTCACCCTTAATTCACGGAGGAATTTATGACCGTTGCCATTACCGATGTCGTCCTGCGCGACGCCCACCAGTCCCTGTTCGCCACCCGTCTGCGTCTCGACGATATGCTCCCCGTCGCCGCTCAGCTGGATGACGTCGGCTACCGCTCCCTTGAGTGCTGGGGCGGCGCCACCTTTGACGCCTGCATCCGCTTCCTCGGCGAGGACCCGTGGGTCCGCCTGCGCGAGCTGAAAAAGGCGATGCCGAAGACCCCGCTGCAGATGCTGCTCCGCGGCCAGAACCTGCTCGGCTACCGCCACTACGCCGACGACGTGGTGGAGCGCTTCGTGGAGCGCGCCGTCAAAAACGGCATGGACGTCTTCCGCGTCTTCGACGCCATGAACGACCCGCGCAACATGCAGGCCGCCCTGCAGGCGGTCCGCCGCCACGGCGCCCACGCCCAGGGCACGCTTTCGTACACCACCAGCCCGGCGCACACCCTGCAGACCTGGCTCGACCTCACCGAACAGCTGCTGGAGACCGGCGTCGACTCCGTCGCCATCAAGGACATGTCCGGCATTCTGACGCCGCATGCCGCCTTTGAGCTGGTCAGCGAAATCAAAAAACGCTACGACGTCACCCTGCACCTGCACTGTCATGCCACCACCGGGATGGCGGAGATGGCCCTGCTGAAGGCCATTGAAGCCGGGGTCGACGGCGTGGATACGGCGATTTCGTCCATGAGCGCCACCTACGGCCACCCGGCCACCGAGGCGCTGGTCGCCACCCTCGCCGGCACGCAATATGACACCGGGCTGGATATCCACAAGCTGGAGAGCATCGCCGCGTACTTCCGCGAGGTGCGTAAGAAGTACCACGCCTTCGAAGGCCAGCTGAAGGGCACCGACAGCCGTATCCTCGTCGCCCAGGTCCCGGGCGGGATGCTCACCAACCTCGAAAGCCAGCTGAAGCAGCAGAATGCCGCGGACAAACTCGACCTGGTGCTGGCGGAAATCCCCCGCGTGCGCGAGGACCTCGGCTTCATCCCGCTGGTCACCCCGACCTCGCAGATTGTCGGCACCCAGGCGGTGCTCAACGTCCTGACCGGCGAGCGCTACAAAACCATCGCGAAGGAGACCGCCGGTATCCTGAAGGGTGAGTACGGCCGCACCCCGGCGCCGGTGAACGCCGCCCTGCAGGCGCGGGTGCTTGACGGCGCTGACCCGGTGACCTGCCGCCCGGCCGACCTGCTGAAGCCGGAGCTGGCGCAGCTGGAAGCCGACGTCAGACGCCAGGCGCAGGAGAAAGGCATCACCCTTGCCGAAAACGCCATCGACGACGTGCTCACCGTGGCCCTGTTCCCGCAGCCCGGCCTGAAGTTCCTCGAAAACCGCCACAACCCGGCAGCCTTTGAGCCGGTACCGCAGGCGGAAGCCGCGCAGCCGCTGGCAAAAGCAGAAAAACCAGCCGCCTCCGGTATCTACACCGTGGAGGTGGAAGGCAAAGCCTTTGTGGTCAAAGTCAGCGACGGCGGCGACGTCAGCCAGCTCAGCGCCGCGCCGGTGGCCGCTGCGCCTGCTGCCGCCCCGGCTCCGGCCGGCGCCGGCACCCCGGTGACCGCCCCGCTGGCGGGCACTATCTGGAAGGTGCTGGCCGCGGAAGGCCAGACGGTGTCCGAAGGCGAGGTGCTGCTGATTCTGGAAGCCATGAAGATGGAGACCGAAATCCGCGCCGCGCAGGCCGGGACCGTGCGCGGCATCGCGGTGAAAGCCGGCGACGCGGTGGCGGTCGGCGACACTCTGCTGCAGCTGGCGTAAGGACGAGGAGCGGAAATGGAAAGTCTGAACGCCCTGATTCAGGGCATGGGGCTGATGCACCTGGGGGCTGGCCAGGCGGTGATGCTGCTGGTCAGCCTGCTGCTGCTGTGGCTGGCGATTGCGAAGAAGTTTGAGCCGTTACTGCTGCTGCCGATTGGCTTCGGCGGCCTGCTGTCGAACATCCCGGAGGCCGGGCTGGCGCTCACCGCCCTGGAGAGCCTGCTGGCCCACCACGACCCGGCGCAGCTGGCGGTGATTGCCGCGAAGCTCCACTGCGCGCCGGACGTCCACGCCATCAAAGAGGCACTGGCGCTGGCCCTGCCGTCGGTGCAGGGGCAGATGGAGAGCCTCGCGGTGGACATGGGCTACTCCGCCGGGGTGCTGGCCATCTTCTATAAGGTGGCCATCGGCTCGGGCATCGCGCCGCTGGTCATCTTTATGGGCGTCGGGGCGATGACCGATTTCGGCCCGCTGCTGGCCAACCCGCGCACCCTGCTGCTGGGGGCGGCGGCGCAGTTCGGTATCTTCGCCACCGTCCTCGGAGCGCTGACGCTGAACTACTTCGGCATCATCAGCTTCACCCTGCCGCAGGCGGCGGCCATCGGGATTATCGGCGGCGCCGACGGCCCGACGGCGATTTACCTGTCGGGCAAGCTGGCGCCGGAGCTGCTGGGGGCCATCGCGGTGGCGGCCTACTCCTACATGGCGCTGGTGCCGCTGATCCAGCCGCCGATCATGAAGGCGCTGACCACGGATAAGGAGCGGAAGATCCGCATGGTGCAGCTGCGCACGGTGAGTAAGCGGGAGAAGATCCTCTTCCCGGCGGTGCTGTTACTGCTGGTGGCGCTCCTGCTGCCGGACGCCGCGCCGCTGCTGGGGATGTTCTGCTTCGGCAACCTGATGCGCGAGAGCGGCGTGGTGGAGCGGCTGAGCGATACGGTGCAGAACGCGCTGATCAACATCGTGACCATCTTCCTCGGACTGTCGGTGGGGGCCAAGCTGGTGGCGGACAAGTTCCTGCAGCCGCAGACGCTGGGGATCCTGGTGCTGGGGGTGATCGCCTTCTGCGTGGGCACCGCGGCCGGGGTGCTGATGGCGAAGCTGATGAACGTGTTCAGCCGGCACAAAATCAACCCGCTGATCGGCTCGGCGGGGGTGTCGGCGGTGCCGATGGCGGCGCGGGTGTCGAACAAAGTGGGTCTGGAAGCGGACGGGCAGAACTTCCTGCTGATGCACGCCATGGGCCCGAACGTGGCCGGGGTGATCGGCTCGGCGATCGCCGCCGGGGTGATGCTCAAGTACGTGCTGGCGATGTAGGCCAGCCTGTTCCCGCGGCTGGCATACCGGCCGCGGAGATTTCTCATAAGGAGACGGTGATGAATGAAGCCATAGCATGCTGTCCGGAAAACCGGACATCAACACGGGAGGCGGTGGTTGACGCCATGCTGGCGTCAGGCGATGAACTTGCACAACTGCAGCCGGCGCTGAACCTGCTTTCGCCCCCGCTGAACGCCACGCCTGGTGAAGCGCTGCTGGCCAGCTGTTATGAGGCCGGCGCTGACCATAACGCTGACGAGGCGACACGGGCGGTGATCGCCTTACCGGCGGCGGTCGTGCGCTCTGCGACGCCCTCGCTGCAGCGCAGCGGTCTGCTGTGCATGGCGGCCGGGGCGCTCAGCGCCCGGCAACTTCCGCTGACGCACAACCAGCTGTGCGACGTGGCGGGGCAGTTCGCCCGCGCTATTCCTGAAGGCGATGAAGAGGCGGGCAGTGGATTTTATACCGTGCGCAGCGTGTCCCTGCCCGTCTACCGGCGGCTGCGGCGGGATAACCATTCGCACAGCGTCTGTCTGCAGCAGGCGCTGCTGCATTTGCTGGCCTGGAAGAGTGAGTCGCCCTGGGCGCGGCAGCAGGCGCAGCGCCTGCTCTGGCAGGGTGGCGTGCTGGGTGAGAAGGGGGAATTTGCGCTACTGACGCTGGATGATGAGCTTCGCGAGCGACAGATAGTCTGGCCCGCGCTGAGATCGCTGCTGGCGGTGACCGGGTTTCTGGTCAGATTCCCGGCCGGTCCGGTATTTAGCGATTAACGAGGCTCCCCAAACGGGGAGCCGTTTAGTTGGTGGCCGGGTATTCCTGAACGGCGATATGGAGCGTAATTTTCTTATCATCACGCATGATGACTACCGGAATTTCCGATCCCGGGCGGATCTCGGCCACCTGATCCATCGTCTCCAGTGCAGAAACTGCAGGTTTGTCATTCACGGAGATGATCACGTCGTTGGCGCGGATCCCGGCTTGTGCTGCGGGGCCATCAGGCGCCACATCGTTAACCACGATCCCCTGGATCTGATCGATCCCGCCGCCCTGCGCGTGCAGCGGGGCGATCTCCCGGCCGCTAATGCCGATATAGCCGCGGATCACCCGGCCATCCCGGATCAGCTTATCCATAATTTTGGTCGCTAACTGGAACGGGATCGCAAAGCCAATGCCTTCCGGCGTTTCGCCGTCATTGCTCTTGTCAAAGGAGAGGGTGTTAATCCCCATCAGCTCGCCGAGGGAGTTCACCAGCGCCCCACCCGAGTTACCGTGGTTAATCGAGGCGTCAGTCTGCAGGAAGTTCTGGCGGCCGGTCGGGTTGAGGCCAATGCGCCCTGTGGCGCTGATGATCCCCTGAGTGATGGTCTGCCCCAGGTTATAGGGATTGCCAATCGCCAGGACGACATCGCCAATATGCGGCGTGCGTTTCGGGTTGATCGGGATCACCGGCAGCCCGCCGGTGGCGTTGATCTTCAGCACGGCGAGGTCAGTCAGGGTGTCGGATCCGACCAGCAGCGCTTCGAAGACGCGGCCGTCCTGCAGTGCGACAATGATCTGATCGGCATCATTGATAACATGCTTGTTGGTCAGGATATAGCCGCGCTGATCCATGATCACCCCGGAGCCAAGCGTCAGCTGATTATGGCTGGTGCTGTTCAGGGCGCGGTTATAGACGTTCACCACGGCGGGCGCCGCGCGGCGTACGGCGGCGTTATAGCTCACAGGGGAGTCGTCTGCCGTATCGTTTTGGGTGGTCGGCGTCAGCTGCCACTGGCGCAGCGATGGCATCAGGGCCAGCAGCAGTCCCCCGACAATCAAACCGATGAGTATCGAACGTAATAACTTTCCAGGCATGATGCAAATATCGTTAATGAATGGTCAGACGCAGCATAGCATGAGTTGTCCGGACATCGCACATGGCGGCGATGTCCGGGAAGACAATCAGCGTAGCAGCAGATAGATGCTTTCGTTGCCGCGGATCACATTCAGGGCGATGACCGGCGGTTTGCCTTCAAGCACTTTGCGCAGTTCGGCAATCGAATGAATACGTTCCCGGTTAAGGCCAATGATAATGTCATCCTTATGCAGGCCGACCTGGGCGGCGGCGCTGCCTTTATCGACATTATCGATCACCACGCCTTTGGTACCGTCCTTCATCTGACCATCGCTGAACGAGGCTCCCTGCAGGGCAGGGATAATCAGCTCGGCGCTGGCGGTGGAGGAGGTGCTCTTATCCAGCGTCACTTCGACATCGACCGGTTTTCCGTCGCGCAGCAGGCCCAGTTTGACCTTGGTCCCCGGTTCGGTTGTAGCGATACGCGAGCGCAGTTCGGCAAAACTGTTCAGCGGCTTGCCGTTCAGACTGACAATGACGTCGCCGGATTTGATCCCTGCTTTGGCGGAACCGGAGTTTGGTAACACTTCACTGACGAAGGCGCCGCGCTGAACGTCGAGATTCATCGCCTTAGCGATATCGGCGCTCATTTCCATGCCTTTAATGCCCAGCAGGCCGCGCTTGATTTCGCCAAACTGAATGAGCTGGTCGGCGAGGGTTTTCGCCATGTTGCTTGGAATGGCGAAGCCGATACCGATGCTACCGCCGCCCGGCGCCAGGATCGCGGTGTTGATCCCGATAAGCTCGCCGTTGAGGTTCAACAGCGCGCCGCCGGAGTTACCGCGGTTAATCGAGGCATCGGTCTGGATGAAATTCTCCAGCCCTTCCAGGTTCAGGCCGCTGCGGCCAAGGGCAGAGATAATGCCGGAGGTGGCGGTCTGGCCAAGGCCGAACGGGTTGCCGACGGCGACGGCGAAGTCGCCGACGCGGAGTTTATCGGAGTCAGCAATGGCGATTTGCGTCAGGTTCGCCGGCTTGATCAGCTGCAGCAGAGCGATATCGCTCTGTTCATCGCTGCCGACCAGTTTGGCATCAAATTCACGGCCATCGTTCAGCTGGACGCTGATCTTCTGCGCCTGATTGATGACGTGATTATTGGTCAGCACGTAGCCTTTCGCTGCGTCGATGATGACGCCGGAGCCGAGCCCTTCAAACGGCTGCGCCTGCTCCTGCGGGGCGTTATCACCAAAATATTTCTTCAGCTCTTCCGGCATATTGAGCGTCGGCGAGGCGGTGCCTTCCACCTGCACGCTGACCACCGCTGGCAGGACCTTTTCCAGCATCGGCGCCAGGCTCGGTAACGCGCCCTGGCCGGGCACCTGAGTCGGTAAGGATGCTGCTGCCGGAGGCAGGGCCGACAACGATAACCCAATGCTTAACGCTAACGCACTCAACAGCAAAGTCTGTTTCTTCATTAGATGCTGGCTCTCGTAACCTGAGGTGTATGGAAAAACGTCCTGAATAACCTGATGTTATTGAATTTTTGCACAGGTAACAATGTGGGTACTGGTTTAAATTGTAGCCGGGAAGTGGGGGAAGGAGCGGGCGCGGTGAGCGCGCCCGGAGATATTTTATCAGTCGCGATCAATTAATCGCGTTTTGCGCCACCGCGCAGTAAACCGGATGCGCCTTCAGAGTAGTCGCGCGGCATCTGGACCGGCGCCTGATCGTTGCTGGCTTCAGACTCTTCCAGACGGTTGCGGAACGGGTTGGCGTCTGCCATAGAGTCCGGCAGCAGGTTGTTAGAACTTTTCGCCATATGCTGATACAGCTGACGATAGTCATGAGCCATGTTATCCAGCAGCTCGGCGCTGCGCGCGAAGTGGCTGACCAGCTCTTCACGGTATTCTTCAAGCTCGGCTTTATTCTTTTCCAGTTCGAACTGCAGCGCCTGCTGCTGGCGCAGTTTGCGGTTGCCGTAACGCATGGCGACGGCACCAATAATGATACCGACGACTAACCCAATTAGCGCGTATTCCCAGGTCATGAACATCTCCCGTTGTTTTGTGGTTCCGTAGGGTGGCTCTTAGGCTCTCCGCCTGCGCCCGATAGTGCCACTATAACCGCTAATTCCACAGAAGTGGAATCCTGGCGTATCATCGCGTAGTGTAGAACGGCCTTTTTTTCGTCAATCGTGAGCTTCGGCATTACGGTTTTCAAGGAATAACAATTAGATCATGCAAAGCCTGTCTCCAACATCGCGTTACCTTTTAGCCCTGAAAGAGGGCAGCCATCAACCCGACGACGTTCAGCAAGAAGCGGTGAGCCGCCTTGATACCATTTACCAGGAACTGCAGACTCAGCCCGCGCCCGTCGCGTCAGGCGGCGGTTTGCGCGCGAAATTCGGCAAACTGCTGGGTAAGCGCGAACCGGCTGCCGAGGCGGCACCTGTCCGCGGCCTGTATATGTGGGGCGGCGTGGGGCGGGGGAAAACCTGGCTGATGGACCTGTTTTACCAGAGTCTGCCGGGCGGGCGTAAGCAGCGCCTGCATTTCCATCGCTTCATGCTGCGCGTACACGAAGAGCTGACCACCCTGCAGGGACATAGCGACCCGCTGGAGATTGTCGCCGACCGTTTCAAGGCGGAAACGGATGTGCTCTGTTTTGACGAGTTTTTCGTCTCTGATATTACCGATGCCATGCTGTTAGGCGGGTTGATGAAAGCCCTGTTTGCCCGCGGCATCACCCTGGTCGCCACCTCCAATATTCCGCCGGATGAGCTCTATCGCAATGGCCTGCAACGGGCCCGTTTTCTGCCGGCGATCGACGCCATCAAGCAGCATTGCGATATTATGAACGTCGATGCCGGCATCGATTATCGTCTGCGTACGCTGACGCAGGCGCACCTGTGGCTGTCGCCGCTGAACAGCGAAACCCGCGAACAGATGGATAAACTGTGGCTGGCGCTGGCCGGGGCGCCGCGCGCTGCTGCCGGGCCGACGCTGGAGATCAATCACCGCGAGCTGCCCACGCTTGGCGTGGAAAACCAGACGCTGGCGGCGTCGTTCGCCACGCTGTGTGTGGATGCCCGTAGCCAGCATGACTATATTGCCCTCTCCCGTCTGTTCCACACCGTGATGCTGCTCGACGTGCCGGTGATGACCGCGCAGCTGGAGAGCGAAGCGCGGCGCTTTATCGCCCTGGTGGATGAGTTCTATGAGCGCCACGTGAAGCTGGTGGTCAGCGCCGCGGTGCCGCTGTACGACATTTATCAGGGAGAGCGGCTGAAGTTTGAGTTCCAGCGCTGTCTGTCGCGTCTGCAGGAGATGCAGAGCGAAGAGTATCTCAAGCGTCCGCATATGCCCTGACAGGGCGCTTTTTCCCGACGGATTGAGAGCCGGAAGGCCACCCCGGGGCCTGCCTGAAAAATCTCATAAAGGGGTCGATCTTTGACCCCGACTTCTCTATAATCTTGCGACCCCACGTTACGAGAAGGTTTTTTTCCCGAAACTTTCTATGCGCCGGCATAGGCTATTCGAAGGGGTAGGTTTGCTGGACAATGTCGTGTGAACCTCAACTGACTAAACGTTTGGGTGTTCACCAACGTGTAACTTATTATTTGGGTAAGCTTTTAATGAAAACTTTTACAGCTAAACCAGAAACCGTAAAACGCGACTGGTATGTTGTTGACGCGACCGGTAAAACTCTGGGCCGTCTGGCTACTGAACTGGCTCGTCGCCTGCGCGGTAAGCATAAAGCGGAATACACTCCGCACGTTGATACCGGTGATTACATCATCGTTCTGAACGCAGAAAAAGTTGCTGTAACCGGCAACAAGCGCGAAGACAAAATGTACTACCACCACACCGGCCACATCGGTGGTATCAAAGAAGCGACCTTTGAAGAGATGATTGCCCGCCGTCCTGAGCGTGTGATTGAAATCGCGGTTAAAGGCATGCTGCCAAAAGGCCCGCTGGGTCGTGCTATGTACCGTAAACTGAAAGTTTACGCGGGTAACGAGCACAACCACGCGGCACAGCAACCGCAAGTTCTTGACATCTAATCGGGATTATAGGCAATGGCTGAAAATCAATACTACGGCACTGGTCGCCGCAAAAGTTCCGCAGCTCGCGTATTCATCAAACCGGGCAACGGTAAAATCGTTATCAACCAGCGTTCTCTGGAACAGTACTTCGGTCGCGAAACTGCCCGCATGGTAGTTCGTCAGCCGCTGGAACTGGTCGACATGGTTGAGAAACTGGATCTGTACATCACTGTTAAAGGTGGTGGTATCTCTGGTCAGGCTGGTGCGATCCGTCACGGTATCACCCGCGCTCTGATGGAGTACGATGAGTCCCTGCGTGGCGAACTGCGTAAAGCAGGCTTCGTTACTCGTGACGCTCGTCAGGTTGAACGTAAGAAAGTCGGTCTGCGTAAAGCACGTCGTCGTCCGCAGTTCTCCAAACGTTAATTGTCTTCTGCTCACGCAGAACAATTTGCGAAAAAACCCGCTCCGGCGGGTTTTTTTATGGATAAAACGGCTGTTATCCACAATCATGCCGCCGGTTTTCGCCACTTTTTCAGCATTTCCAGAATCCCCTCACCACAACGTCTTCAAAATCTGGTAAACTATCATCCAATTTTCTGCCCAAATGCTGGTGATTGTTCATTTTTTGTTTTATTCGTGAACGAAGGTGACATCGCGCTACTGGGGTTTTTACATCTGGCCGGTCATGAGTGACTGGCAGCAGTACAAAATTCTGAATATACCTGGAGGTTTTCATGGCTGTCGCTGCCAACAAACGTTCGGTAATGACGCTGTTTTCTGGTCCTACTGACATCTATAGCCATCAGGTCCGCATTGTGCTGGCTGAGAAGGGTGTCAGTTTTGAGATAGAGCACGTGGAGAAGGACAACCCACCTCAGGATCTGATTGACCTCAACCCGAATCAAAGCGTACCGACGCTGGTGGATCGTGAGCTCACTCTGTGGGAATCTCGCATCATTATGGAGTATCTGGATGAGCGTTTCCCGCATCCGCCGTTAATGCCGGTTTATCCGGTGGCGCGTGGAGAAAGCCGTCTGTATATGCAACGTATCGAGAAGGACTGGTATTCGCTGATGAACACCATCCAGAGCGGTACCGCAGCGCAAGCTGATGCTGCGCGTAAGCAGCTGCGTGAAGAACTGCTGGCCATCGCGCCGGTCTTCACCCAGAAACCTTACTTCCTGAGCGACGAGTTCAGCCTGGTGGATTGCTACCTGGCGCCGCTGCTGTGGCGTTTGCCGGTTCTCGGTGTGGAACTGGTTGGCGCAGGCGCGAAAGAGCTCAAAGGCTACATGACTCGCGTATTTGAGCGTGATTCCTTCCTCGCTTCTTTAACTGAAGCCGAGCGTGAAATGCGCCTCGGTCGGGGCTAAATAATGGATGTATCACAGCTGACGCCGCGTCGCCCGTATCTGTTACGGGCGTTTTATGAGTGGCTGCTGGATAACCAGCTGACGCCGCACCTGGTGGTGGATGTCACTCTGCCGGGCGTGCTCGTACCGATGGAGTACGCGCGCGACGGTCAAATCGTTCTCAATATTGCCCCGCGTGCGGTCGGCAATCTGGAGCTGGCGAATGACGAGGTGCGTTTTAACGCGCGCTTTGGCGGCGTGCCGCGTAACGTGTCTGTTCCGCTGGCTGCGGTACTCGCCATCTATGCCCGTGAGAACGGCGCCGGCACGATGTTTGAACCGGAAGCGGCCTATGACGAAGATGTCAGCAGCCTCAACGATGATGACGTCGCGCCTGAGAGTGAAAGCGAAACGGTGATGTCGGTGATCGATGGCGATAAGCCGGATAATCACGACGACGATCCTGACGACACGCCGCCGCCGCGCGGTGGTCGCCCGGCGCTCCGCGTTGTGAAGTAACGCCTGACAGGCCCTCCGGGGCCTGTTTTTTTTCCTGCCTGCTTTGTTAACCCCGCCACACACGACGCGCCCCTGCGGCTGGTACTGTTATTGCCACACTTATCTTTCAGGGAGCAGTCATGTCTTTACTTGCACAACTGGATCGGCGTATTCGCTATTACGGTGGGTTAATTGTCTCCTGTCAGCCGGTGCCGGGCAGCCCGCTGGATAACCCCGCCATCGTCGCGGCGATGGCGCTGGCGGCGGAACAGGCGGGGGCGGTGGCGCTGCGCATAGAAGGTCTGGCCAACCTGCAGGCCGTTCGTCCGTTAGTGACGGTGCCTGTTATCGCGCTGATTAAGCGCGATCTGCATGATAGCCCGGTGCGTATTACGCCGTGGCTTGAGGATGTGAATGCCCTGGCGCAGGCGGGGGCCGATATCATTGCGGTTGACGGCACGCGGCGCCAGCGTCCGGCCTCTGTCGCATCGTTGTTGGCGGCAATTCACCGCCAGGGGAAAAACGCGATGGCAGATTGTTCCTCTCTCGACGATGCCCTGGAATGCTGGCAGTTGGGCTTCGATATGGTTGGCACTACTCTCTCCGGCTATACCGCAGAGGAGACACCGGACGAACCGGACCTGGCGCTGGTGAAAAGCCTGAGCGCCGCGGGCTGCCGAGTGGTCGCAGAGGGGCGCTACAATACGCCTGCGCAGGCGGCTGAAGCGATGCGCTGCGGCGCGTGGGCGGTGACCGTCGGCTCGGCGATCACCCGCTTAGAGCATATCTGCGGCTGGTATAATACGGCGCTGAAAGCGGCGGTTTGTCCGGCGAATGAGCAATAAAAAAGCCCGATGGCGTTAACCATCGGGCTTTTATGCGCTGAGGCTCAGAGTCTAATCAGACTTCAAGGTAGTTGAGGATCCCGTCCGCCGCTTTACGGCCTTCGGCAATCGCAGTGACCACCAGGTCGGAACCGCGAACGATATCGCCACCGGCGAAGATTTTCGGGTTGCTGGTCTGGAACGCGTTGTCGCTGCCTTCCGGCGCGATGATGCGGCCCTGAGAGTCCAGCTCGACGCTGTGCTTCGCCAGCCACTCCATGCTGTGCGGACGGAAGCCAAAGGCCATTACCACCGCATCAGCCGGCACCACGTGTTCAGAACCAGCGACGATCTCCGCGCGACGGCGGCCTTTCGCGTCCGGCTGGCCCATCTCGGTGCGCGCCATCTTCACGCCGCACACTTTGCCATTGGCATTCACTTCCACGCCCAGCGGCTGGACGTTGAACTGGAACTCAACGCCTTCTTCACGCGCGTTTTTCACTTCGCGTTTTGAACCGGGCATGTTCTCTTCGTCACGACGATAGGCACAGATCACGTGCGCCGCATTCTGACGAATGGAGGTCCGCACGCAGTCCATCGCGGTGTCGCCACCGCCGAGCACGACCACGCGTTTGCCTTCCATGCTGACGTAGGGCTCATCAGCTGTTTCGCCAAAGCCCATGATCTGCTTGGTGTTAGCGATCAGGAACGGCAGCGCGTCGTAGACGCCCGGGGCGTCTTCGTTGTCCAGTCCACCGCGCATCGACTGATAGGTCCCGACGCCGAGGAACACGGCATCATACTCTTTCAGCAGGTCGTCGAGCTGTACGTCGCGGCCCACTTCGGTATTGAGTTTGAACTCAATGCCCATGCCGGTGAAGATTTCACGGCGGCGGGTCATCACCTCTTTTTCCAGCTTGAACGCCGGGATACCGAAGGTCAGCAGGCCGCCGATTTCCGGATGGCGGTCAAACACCACCGCCTTGACGCCGTTGCGGGTCAGCACGTCGGCACAAGCGAGGCCCGCCGGGCCAGCGCCGATGATCGCGACGGTTTTACCGGTCGGCTTCACGCCGGAGAGATCCGGACGCCAGCCCATTTCGAATGCTTTGTCATTGATATAGCGTTCGATGTTGCCGATGGTCACCGCGCCGAACTCATCGTTCAGCGTACAGGAGCCTTCACACAGGCGGTCCTGCGGGCAAACGCGCCCGCAGACTTCTGGCAGGGTGTTGGTCTGATGCGACAGCTCAGCCGCCTCAAAAATACGCCCCTCGTTGGCCAGCTTCAGCCAGTTCGGGATGTAGTTATGCACCGGGCATTTCCATTCACAGTACGGGTTGCCGCAGGAGAGGCAGCGATCTGCCTGCGCCTTGGCCTGGCCTTCTGAAAACGGCTCGTAAATTTCCACAAACTCAATTTTACGGATCTTCAGCGGTTTCTTTGGCGGATCAACGCGCTGCAGGTCGATAAATTGATAAACGTTCTGACTCATCTTAACCCCTTACTGCGCCTGCACCCGCAGCTCAGCTGCGGAACGACTACGGTGACCCAACAGTGCTTTAACATCGCTGGACTTCGGTTTAACCAGCGCAAACTTCGCGGAGAAGGCCGGCCAGTTGGCGAGGATCTCTTCGCCACGTTGCGAACCGGTAAGCTGCACATGTTCGGTGATTAAACCGCGCAGGTGCTCTTCATGGATAGCCAGAGAATCAACGTCCAGCACTTCCACCAGTTCCGGGTTCACGCGTTTACGGAAGTCGCCATCTTCATCCAGGACATAAGCAAAGCCGCCGGTCATCCCTGCGCCAAAGTTGACGCCGGTTTTACCGAGCACGCAGACGATGCCGCCGGTCATATATTCACAGCCGTTGTCACCGATGCCTTCCACCACGGTAATGGCGCCGGAGTTACGCACGGCGAAACGCTCGCCTGCGCGGCCTGCGGCGTACAGACGACCACCGGTCGCGCCGTACAGGCAGGTGTTGCCGATAATGCTGGCTTCATGGCTGCGGAACGCAGAGCCGACCGGAGGACGAATGGCCAGCAGACCGCCCGCCATGCCTTTCCCGACATAGTCGTTGGCATCGCCGGTCAGATGCAGCTCTACGCCACCGGCGTTCCACACGCCGAAGCTCTGGCCTGCGGTGCCGCTAAAGTGGGCGACGATCGGATCCCCGGCGAGTCCCTGGTCACCATGGGTCTGGGCAATATACCCGGACAGCGAGGCCCCCACGGAGCGGTCGGTATTGCGGATATCGAACCAGAACGTTTTGCTCTGCTTTTCATCCACGTACGGTTTCGCCTGCTGCAGCAGCTGCGCGTTGAGTACACCGTTATCGAACGGTGGGTTGTTCTCGGTGCAGTACAGCGCTTTGCCCGGATGCGGCTCTGCGGTCTCCAGCAGTTTACCCAGATCCAGTTTCTGCTGTTTGGCAGTAAACCCATCCAGCTCTTTGAGCAGATCGGTGCGGCCAATCAGATCCACCAGACGCTTGACGCCCAGCTGGGCCATCAGCTCGCGGGTCTCACGGGCGATAAATTCAAAGTAGTTGGTCACTTTGAACGGCAGACCGTGATAGTGGTTCTTACGCAGTTTGTCATCCTGAGTCGCCACGCCGGTCGCACAGTTGTTCAGGTGGCAAATACGCAGGTATTTACAGCCCAGCGCGACCATCGGGCCGGTACCGAAACCGAAGCTCTCTGCGCCAAGGATCGCCGCTTTGATGATATCGAGGCCGGTTTTCAGGCCGCCGTCCACCTGCAGACGGATCTTATGACGCAGACCGTTAGCGACCAGCGCCTGCTGGGTTTCCACCAGGCCAAGCTCCCACGGACAGCCGGCATATTTCACCGATGAGAGCGGGCTCGCCCCGGTACCGCCGTCGTAGCCGGCGATGGTGATCAGATCGGCATAGGCTTTGGCCACGCCGGTGGCGATGGTGCCAACGCCCGGTTCAGAAACCAGTTTGACCGAAATCATCGCTTTCGGGTTGACCTGCTTGAGGTCGAAAATCAGCTGCGCCAAATCCTCGATAGAGTAGATATCGTGGTGCGGCGGCGGGGAAATCAGCGTCACGCCCGGTACGGAATAGCGCAGTTTGGCGATATACGGGGTGACTTTATCACCCGGCAACTGACCGCCTTCACCCGGTTTCGCCCCCTGGGCGACTTTGATCTGGATGACGTCGGCATTGACCAGATAGGCTGGCGTGACGCCGAAGCGGCCGGACGCGACCTGCTTGATGCGCGACACTTTATTGGTGCCGTAGCGCGCCGGGTCTTCACCGCCTTCACCGGAGTTAGAGAAACCGCCGATGCTGTTCATCGCTTCCGCCAGCGATTCGTGTGCTTCCGGGCTCAGCGCGCCGATCGACATCGCCGCGGTATCGAAGCGTTTAAACAGCTCTTTCGCCGGTTCTACGTCGTCGATACTGATAGCGTCTTCGCCTGGATTGAGCGCCAGCAGATCGCGCAGCGTGGCCGCCGGACGTTCGTTAACCAGTTTCGCGTATTGTTGATAGTCGCTGTATTCGCCGCTCTGCACGGCCTTCTGCAGGGTCTGAACCACGTCCGGGTTGTAGGCGTGATATTCACCGCCGTGCACGAACTTCAGCAGGCCGCCCTGAGCCAGTGGCTTACGTGCCAGCCAGGCGCGTTTCGACAGATTCAGCAGATCCTGCTGGAAATCGTCGAAGCCGGCGCCGCCGATGCGGCTGACCACGCCCTGGAAGCAGAGATCGGAAACCTCGCGATGCAGACCGACGGCTTCGAACAGCTTCGAGCAGCGGTAGGACGCGATGGTGGAGATCCCCATCTTCGACATGATTTTGTACAGACCTTTGTTGATACCGTTGCGATAGTTCAGCATCACCGCACGGTAGGCTTTATCGATAGCTTTGCTGTCGACCAGCTTCGCCAGCGTTTCATAGGCGAGGTACGGATAGATAGCGGTCGCGCCGAAGCCGAGCAGGACCGCAAAGTGATGCGGATCGCGGGCGCTGGCGGTTTCAACGATGATGTTGGCATCGCAGCGCAGACTTTTATCGACCAGACGGGTCTGGATCGCGCCAACGGCCATCGGCGCCGGTACCGGCAGACGGTCTTTGGCGATGTTGCGGTCGGACAGCACCAGCAGCACGGTACCCTCGCGCACCATTTGCTCTGCTTTGTCACACAGGGCTTTCACCGTCTCGCTGAGCGAGGCCTCTGCCGGGTTAAACGTGATGTCGAGGACGTCGGCACGATAGTGCTCTTCTTCCATCGTCGTCAGCTGTTTGAAATCGGAGTACAGCAGGATCGGCGATTTGAAGCTCAGGCGATGGGCCTGGCCTTCCGCTTCGCAGAAGACGTTCATTTCGCGACCGATGCTGGTGGCCAGCGACATGACGTGCGCTTCACGCAGCGGATCGATAGGCGGGTTAGTCACCTGGGCGAACTGCTGACGGAAGTAATCGTAGATAATGCGCGGCTGGCTGGAGAGCACGGCGAAAGGCGTGTCATCGCCCATCGAACCGACTGCTTCCTGGCCATTTTCGCCGAGCACGCGCAGGACGGAGTCCAGCTCTTCCGCGCTGTAGTTAAACTGTTTCTGGTAGCTGGCGAGCGTGTCGTCATCCAGTTGGCGGCTGCCGACTTCTTCTTCCGGCAGATCTTCGAACGGCACCAGGCGACGAACGTTTTTCTCCATCCACTCTTTGTACGGGTGGCGGCTCTTCAGATCGTCATCGGTTTCCGCCGAGTGCAGAATGCGTCCGGCGCGGGTATCGATAACCATCAGCTCGCCCGGGCCCACGCGGCCTTTCTCGACCACTTCGTCCGGCTGGTAGTCCCAGATACCGACTTCAGAGGCGCAGGTGATGAGCTTATCTTTGGTAATGACGTAGCGCGCCGGGCGCAGGCCATTACGATCGAGGTTACAGGCAGCGTAGCGGCCATCGGACATGACGATGCCCGCCGGGCCGTCCCACGGCTCCATGTGCATAGAGTTAAAGTCGAAGAACGAACGCAGCTCCGGATCCATATCCGGGTTGTTCTGCCAGGCTGGCGGCACCAGCAGGCGCATGGCGCGCACGATATCCATCCCGCCGGCCAGCAGCAGCTCCAGCATGTTGTCCATTGAACTGGAGTCAGAGCCGGTTTCGTTAACGAACGGCGCGGCGTCGTGCAGATCCGGGATCAGCGGGGTCTGGAACTTATAGGTACGGGCGCGGGCCCACTGGCGGTTGCCGGTGATAGTGTTGATTTCACCGTTGTGCGCCAGGTAACGGAACGGCTGCGCCAGCGGCCAGCGCGGCACGGTGTTGGTGGAGAAGCGCTGGTGGAACAGGCAGATAGCCGACTCCAGGCGCAGGTCCGCGAGGTCCAGGTAGAAGCGCGGCAAATCCGCCGGCATACACAGACCTTTATAGATGTTGACCAGGTTGGACAGGCTACAAACGTAGAAATCTTTGTCTTCCTGCAGGCGTTTTTCAATGCGACGACGCGCAATAAACAGACGGCGCTCCATATCGCGCGGGCGCCAGCCAGCCGGGGCGTTCACAAAGATTTGCTCAATACGGGGCAGCGAGGAGAGGGCGATTTCACCGAGGACGCCTTCGTTGGTCGGCACATCGCGCCAGCCGACAATCGACAGGGTCTCAAGCTGAAGTTCTTCTTCAACGATGCGGCGCGCCGCTTTAGCCAGCTCAGGATCTTTATTCAGGAACAGCATCCCAACGGCGTAGTTTTTGGCTAAACGCCAGCCGCGCTCTTCAGCAACGATGCGGAAGAAACGATCGGGTTTTTGCAGCAGCAGACCGCAACCGTCGCCGGTTTTACCATCGGCAAGGATTGCGCCACGGTGCTGCATGCGGGCCAGTGCGTGTATCGCGGTTCGCACTACCTTGTGGCTAGGTTCGCCTTCTATGTGGGCGATCAGGCCGAAACCACAGTTATCCCTCTCAAGGGATTTGTCGTACAACATATCAGTGAACCTCCCCAGGCTCTGCGGACACCCTCCGATACCGATTGCGCACAGGCACAGAAAGAGCATGGCGACGGGGTTTGCACCTCGCATTCGCCCTCTTTAAATCCTTTTCGCATCGGTACACAAGTTTGAGGACTTGCTGTTAAGAGGGAATCTCAATTACTGCATAAATATGATGAGCAGAGTGCTCATCCAGAAAGCTTCCAGCGGATTCCCAACTTATCGGGAATCCACACTTACGTCAAATGGCAATCTTATTAATACAAAAATGTGCTATACAGGTGTTAACTTGTTGTTTTAAAAATAAATAGTGCCATTTTTCGTGCTCTGGGTACGCCTCAGGAAGGTCAGGCTAGTGTGATCTGTCTCACTGTGCACGCGGCTTTGCATTACCGTTATGCGCTGAAATGCATGTCATCATTAGCATATTTGACTGCCAAATATTTTCTCAATGGATATTAATACTGTTTTTTACCGTGAAGAAGATTAGGGCTATCCGCAGGTGAAATATAAGGAAAACTCATCACCGCAGCGGTGAATGAAATTGCAGTAATCATGATTGTTTATGCAATGAGGGTGGCCGCCGCGCTGACGATTGATCCAGGTCATCGCCGTCGGTGACAAAAAGTGGCAGGCTTGGCCCCCTTTGTTGAGGCCGGTCTATCAGATTATGCAGTTACAGAAATTAGTCAATATGTTTGGTGGGGATCTTATGCGCCGCTATGGCGAAAAGGTCCATAAGCTGACGCTGCACGGCGGTTTTAGCTGCCCGAACCGCGACGGCACGCTGGGCCGCGGCGGTTGCACTTTCTGTAATGTGGCTTCCTTTGCCGATGAGGCGCAGCAGCATCGCTCCATCGCCGAACAGCTCGCTCATCAGGCGCAGCTCGTCAACCGGGCAAAGCGCTATCTGGCCTATTTCCAGGCCTATACCAGCACCTTCGCTGAAGTGCAGGTGCTCCGCTCGATGTATCGTCAGGCCATCAGCCAGGCGAATATTGTCGGCCTCTGCGTCGGCACCCGCCCGGACTGCGTGCCGGAGGCGGTCCTCGATCTGCTGAGTGAATATCATGAGCAAGGATATGAGGTATGGCTGGAGCTGGGACTGCAAACCGCGCACGATAAAACCCTGCATCGGATTAACCGTGGGCATGATTTCGCTTGCTACCAGCGTACTGCGCGTCTGGCGCGAGCGCGAGGGCTGAAGGTCTGCGCACATCTGATCGTCGGCCTGCCCGGAGAGACCCAGGGCCATTGCCTGGAGACGCTGGAGCGGGTGGTGGCGACCGGCGTGGACGGCATCAAGCTGCACCCGCTGCACATTGTCAAAGGCAGTATTATGGCCAAAGCGTGGCAGGCCGGGCGTCTCAATGGCATTGAGCTGGAGGCGTATACCGTGACCGCCGGGGAGATGATTCGCCATACGCCGCCGGAGGTGATCTATCACCGGATATCGGCCAGCGCCCGTCGACCCACGCTATTGGCGCCGCTGTGGTGCGAAAATCGCTGGACCGGAATGGTTGAACTGGATCGCTATCTGAATGAGCAGGGCGCTCAGGGCTCGGCGCTAGGCCGCAGCTGGGCTGTGCCCCTGACGGAGAAGTAGAAGCAGACGATGTCCGGGCCAAGGCCGGACATCGCTCTTCAGCCATTTATGCCTGACTGGCTTTCATCGTCATCCGCGGGGTTTTAATCACCAGCAGCACCAGCACGGCGCCAAGCGCGGCGATAGTGCCGGCGAGAATAAAGGCGCTGTCGAATTTGCCGGTGGACTGCACGATATAGCCCGTGACAATCGGCCCCACGATGCCGGAGACGCTGCCGATAAGATGGATAAAGCCGCTGGCGCCGCCGACGCGGGATTTATGCACCACGTCCTGAATAATCGCCCAGTAGATCGCCCCGGTCACATAGAGGAAAAAGATGGAGACCGACATCAGCAGAACGGCAGGAACGACGCTGCTAACGGTACCGGCGAGCCCCACGCAGAGCGCGGCCATTAGCAGGCATACCACCAGCACGATTTTGCGCGACAGCAGCAGCCTTCCGGTAAGGTTAAATATTTTATCGGATATATAACCCCCCAGCGCCAGACCGACAAAACCGACGATCCACGGGATCATGGTGGTGAGACTCATCTGTTTAATATCCAGATGGTGCTGCTGGACCAGATAGGACGGAAACCAGCTGAGAAAGAAAAACAGAATATAGTTGTAGCAGAAGAAGGCAAATGCCGTCACCAGAATAATAGGCTGCTTGAGATAATAACCCAGTGAGTGGGCCGTTTGATTTTCTACGGTTTCCAGGGCGTCCTCCTCTTGCTTCATTTTATTAATGAGCATGAGCTCTTCCTGACTGACATGCTTATGTTTGTCAGGCGAGTTGGCGGCAATAAAAAACCACACGACCATCCACACAATACCGATGGCGAAAATAATCATAAACGCGGGACGCCAGCCGAAAGCCAGGGCCAGATAACCGACGATAGGTCCGGCGACCGCGCCGCCCAGCGGAGAGCCGGCGCTGAGGAACCCCACTGCGGTTGCTGCTTGCTTTTTAGGAAACCAGCCGTTAATCATCTTGTTCGCTGAGGCGCAAATCGGGCCCTCTGCCATCCCGAAGAGCACGCGGAGCACCAGCATGGAATAAAAGCCGGTGGCAACCGCGGTTAAGCCGCAAAACAGCGACCATAACCCAACCGCCAGGCCCATCACCAATGTGGCGCCAAATTTATCGACGGCGAGGCCGCCAATAAAATTAAAGACCGCGTAGCCGAAGAAAAAGCTGCCGAAAATCATACCAAATTGTTCAGCGTTAAGTGCAAGGTCCTTTTCAATCATCGGCACCGTAATGGATAACGCCACCCGGTCCAGATAATTTATCATATACACTAAAAATAATAACAGGACGATAATCCAGCGAATATTTTTTCCCATGATAACACCATGCTCATTATATGATTTATATCAGGCGCGGCGGATCTACAGATATCCGTCGGCCGTTATTTAAAAATAATGTCGGCTTAGCCTAATTGCAGCAGCACTTTGCAGCAGGTCTTCCGATCGTTGGCGAAAATCTCCATGGCTTCTTTCACCTGCTCCAGCGGCATACAGTGGGTGATTAACGCCTCAGGATGGATAAGGCCTTTTTCCATCCAGTCGATGACCAGCGGAAAGCGCCCGCTGTTCAGCCGCGAGGAGAAAATGGAGATCTCTTTACTGGTGATGCTTTGCTGGGTCAGCGTGGACGCCTCGCCGGAGAAACCGAGTATGCCGATGCGGGCTGCAGGGGAGGCGAGGAGGATTGCCTCCTGCAGAATGGCTGGGTGGCAGGCGGCATCAATGACCAGCGTGGGGGCTATCTGCCGCTGCGCCAGCTGATCCGCCAGCGGCTGATGGGTGTTATCTAGCGTCAGATCGGCGCCGTTGTCCCGTGCCATCTGTAGACGTTCGGCAATGCGGTCCACGACGATCACCTGCTTAACGCCATACACCCCCTTCAGCGCCTGGATCACCGTCAGGCCCATTGGGCCAGCGCCGTAAACCAGGGCGATATCCTGCGGCGTGGGCTGCAGCTGGGCGGTAATATTTGCCGCAATAGTAAAAGGCTCAACCATTGTCGCCTGACGATCGCTGATAGCCTCCGGAATGCGCCAGGCATTTTTGGCCGGCACGCAGGCATAGTCGCTGAATCCCCCATCGCGGTGCACCCCGATGACCTGGAGCTGCGCGCAAACATTCGGCCGACCAACCGAGCAGGGATAACAATGGCCGCAGCTGACCACCGGATCGACCGCGACGCGTTCGCCAATACGCGCCGGAGAGACCTGCTCGCCGACGGCATCGACAATGCCGAAGAATTCATGACCAATAACGCGGGGATATTTCGCGAAGGGGTTGTGGCCCTGATAGATGTGTACATCGGAACCGCAGATCCCGGCAAAGGCGATTTTCACCCGTACTTCATGGCTGCCCGGAACGGGAACCGGACGTGATGCAATGTTCAGTTGGCCTGGCTCTTTGACGATGACGCTTCTCATTTCTGTTCCTTCCATTGTCTGTTTCGCGAACGAATTTCGCCTGTTTTTATTACCATACAAGTATGCATTTGATCATAAATAGCTCTGGATCACATTTGGAAGAGGTCGTCAGAAAAAGCCAGACTATTATTAATCTATTGAAATAAATTGAAAAAAAATATGAATGCGCCGGGATGGGCTTGCCCGGTGCAGGAATGTGATCGTTATCACGACAGGAAAGGGCAATTCGATTATGATTGCTGGTATGGTAGTAGGGTAAAAACACAAATTATGAAGCAGGTGATAACGATGCAGATGACAATGCGCTGGTTTGGGCCAGAGGAAGACAAGGTTTCATTAGAGCATATACGACAGGTGCCCGGCGTGGAGGGGGTCGTCGGCGCGCTCTATGACGTCGCGGTGGGTGAGGTATGGCCAGTCGATAAAATTGAGCGTCTGGTCAGCCAGGCCCATGCCGCGGGCCTGAAAATGGAGGTGATAGAGAGCGTCAACATTCATGATGACATTAAAATCGGCCTTCCTTCCCGTGACCGCTATATTGCCAACTATCAGCAGACCATTCGCCACCTTGCCCGCTTCGGCGTCAAAGTTATCTGTTATAACTTCATGCCGGTTTTTGACTGGATGAAGACGGATATGAACTACGTCCTGCCGGATGGTTCGTTGACGATGGCTTTTGAGAAGAAAGATATCGATAAACGGCTGGAAGACGTAGTGAAAGAGGTACTGGAGAACTCAAACGGCTTCGCCTTGCCGGGCTGGGAGCCAGAAAGGCTGGCGGAGGTGCAGACCCTGTTTGCCAAATATAGCGCGGTGGATGACCACAAGCTGCGGGAGAATCTGGTCTATTTTCTGCGGGCGGTGATCCCGGTCTGTGAAGAGGTCGGGGTGAAAATGGCGATCCATCCGGACGATCCGCCGTACTCCATTTTTGGCCTGCCGCGGGTGGTCAAAAACCGCGACGATCTGGACTGGATCTGCCGGGCCGTCGATTCGCCCGCCAACGGCATCACGCTCTGCACCGGCTCGATTGCCGAAGATCCGGATAACGATGTGTACGCCATCCTGGCAGAGTTTACCCGGCGCAAACGGATCCACTTTGCCCACGTCCGCAATATTAAGCTGATACGGGATAAAGATTTTTACGAGTGCGCCCATCCGTCAGAGTACGGTTCCCTGGATATGTACAAGGTGATGCAAGCGCTGTATGACAACGGGTTCGACGGCTATATTCGCCCGGATCATGGCCGCTTTATCTGGGGAGAGACCGGACGGCCAGGCTATGGCTTGTACGACCGCGCTCTCGGCGTGACCTACCTGAAGGGGCTCTGGGAGGCGTTAAGCAAGCGCTAACCGTTCTCCTGACCTTGCCTCTTTTTAGCGGCTGGTTCGCCTTGGCGACCAGCCGTCATATCAGCTCCTTCCCGCATTTTTTGCACAACTTACAGCGCATTGCTCAGAATTGAGTATTATTGTGCGGAGTTGTCGTGAAGGAATCCTCTATGAAGCAAATTCGTATGCTGGCGCAGTATTATGTCGACCTGATGATGAAGCTGGGTCTGGTCCGCTTTTCGATGCTGTTGGCTCTTGCGCTGGTGGTGCTGGCCATTGTGGTACAGATGGCGGTCACCATGGTGCTGCATGGCCAGGTAGAAAGTATCGACGTTATCCGCTCTATCTTCTTCGGTCTGCTGATCACCCCCTGGGCGGTCTACTTTCTCTCGGTGGTGGTGGAGCAGCTCGAAGAGTCCCGCCAGCGTCTTTCGCGGCTGGTGGACAAGCTGGAGGAGATGCGAGAGCGCGATCTGAAGCTGAACGTGCAGCTGAAAGATAACATCGCGCAGTTGAATCAGGAGATTGGCGAACGTGAAAAGGCGGAAGCCGAGCGCGAGACCACTCTCGAGCAGTTGAAGATCGAGATGAAAGAGCGTGAAGAGACGCAGATCCAACTCGAACAGCAATCCTCCTTTCTGCGCTCTTTCCTTGATGCTTCCCCGGACCTGGTCTTCTATCGCAATGAAGATAAGGAGTTTTCAGGCTGTAACCGGGCGATGGAGCTGTTGACCGGCAAAAGTGAGAAACAGCTGATCCATCTCAAACCGCAGGACGTCTATAGCGAAGAGGCCGCGGAAAAGGTGCTGGAAACCGACGAGAAGGTGTTCCGCCACAATGTATCGCTGACCTATGAGCAGTGGCTGGACTATCCCGATGGTCGCAAAGCGTGCTTCGAAATCCGCAAGGTCCCGTACTACGATCGCGTCGGTAAGCGTCGCGGCCTGATGGGCTTCGGGCGCGATATCACCGAACGAAAACGCTATCAGGACGCCCTCGAGCGCGCCAGCCGGGATAAAACTACCTTTATCTCGACCATCAGCCATGAGCTGCGTACCCCGCTAAACGGGATCGTCGGGCTGAGCCGTATTTTGCTGGATACCGAACTGACCAGCGAGCAGGAGAAATACCTGAAAACCATCCATGTCTCGGCGGTGACGCTGGGGAATATCTTCAATGATATTATCGACATGGATAAAATGGAGCGCCGTAAGGTACAGCTCGATAACCAGCCGGTGGACTTCACCAGCTTCCTTGCCGACCTTGAAAACCTCTCCGGTCTGCAGGCCCAGCAGAAGGGCCTGCGCTTTGTGCTGGAGCCGAGCCTGCCGCTACCGCATAAAGTGATCACCGACGGTACGCGTTTGCGCCAGATCCTGTGGAACCTTATCAGCAACGCCGTGAAGTTTACCCCCCAGGGCGGCGGGGTGAATGTCCGCGTGCGCTATGACGAAGGCGATATCCTGCACTTCGAAGTGGAAGACTCCGGTATCGGTATTCCTGAAGCGGAACAGGACAAAATTTTCGCCATGTATTACCAGGTCAAAGACAGCCACGGCGGCAAACCAGCCACCGGAACCGGCATTGGTCTCGCCGTCTCGCGTCGCCTGGCGCGCAATATGGGCGGCGATATCAGCGTAACCAGCCAGCCGGGTAAAGGGGCGACCTTTACGCTCACCGTCCATGCGCCTGCCATTGCGGAAGAAGTGGAAGATACGTTGGCGGAAGACGACATGCCATTACCCGCGCTTAACGTGCTGCTGGTGGAAGACATCGAGCTCAACGTCATTGTGGCCCGTTCGGTGCTGGAAAAGCTGGGCAACAGCGTGGATGTCGCCATGACCGGGAAAGCCGCGCTGGAGATGTTTGAGCCAGGCGAGTACGACCTGGTGTTGCTGGATATTCAATTGCCGGATATGACGGGGCTGGATATCTCTCGCCAGCTAAAACAGAACTTTGCCGCGGATGAGCTGCCGCCGCTGGTGGCCCTGACCGCCAACGTACTGAAGAATAAGAAAGAGTATCTCGACGCCGGGATGGACGATGTGCTGAGCAAGCCGTTGTCGGTGCCAGCGCTCACGGCCATGATCAAGAAATTCTGGGATGCGCCGGAAGAGGAAGCGCAGGAAGCGCCGGCGGCCGATCTGCATAAAGCCGACGCGGTGCTGGATACCGATATGCTGGAGCAATATATCGAACTGGTGGGACCGAAGCTTATCAACGATGGCCTCGCGGTGTTTGAGAAGATGATGCCGGGCTATATGTCTGTCCTCGAGTCCAATCTCACCGCCCGCGATCAAAAAGGGATTGTCGAAGAGGGGCATAAGATCAAAGGGGCGGCGGGTTCTATTGGTCTGCGCCACATCCAGCAGCTGGGGCAGCAGATCCAGACGCCGGATCTGCCAGCCTGGTCTGATAATGTCGCTGAATGGGTTGAAGAGATGAAATCTGAGTGGCAAAACGACGTGGCGGTACTGAAGGCGTGGGTGGCGAAGGCCGGGAAAAAATGACCCCGGACAGACCGGGGTGCGCGAATACTGCGCCAACACCAGGGAACTGGTGGTTGAGCCAGTGTTATTTGAGTGATGTTGTTACGTGGCGCAACCTGAGAAGTGGATTGCTCGCTCATTAAGATAGCAAAGCTTAACTAATTTGTTACATGAATCAGTAAAATATGTGAAGCATAGCGAGTAAATCGACATTTTTGACTGGTTTCAGCGAGTTGCATGGAGGAGCGAAAGCGATGAAAAAAATTGGTGTGGTACTGAGCGGCTGCGGCGTGTACGACGGCAGTGAAATTCATGAAGCGGTGATTACCCTGCTGGCGATCGCGCGCAACGGCGCGCAGGCGGTGTGCTTTGCACCCGATAAACCGCAGCGCGACGTCATCAACCATCTGACGGGGGAACCGCTGACGGAGCAACGCAATGTGCTGGTGGAAGCGGCGCGAATTGCCCGCGGCGACATCTTACCGCTGACGCAGGCGCGTGCGGAGACGCTGGACGCGCTGATCGTCCCCGGCGGCTTCGGCGCGGCGAAAAATTTAAGCAGCTTCGCCACCGAGGGCAGCGAATGTCAGGTGGACCGCGATCTGCAGGCTCTGGCACTGGCGATGCATCAGGCCGGCAAACCGCTGGGTTTCATGTGCATTGCCCCGGCGCTGCTGCCGAAGATTTTTGCGTTTCCGCTGCGCATAACCATCGGGACCGATCTCGATACTGCCGATGTGGTCGAAGAGATGGGGGCGGAGCACGTGCCTTGCCCGGTCGACGACATCGTGGTGGATGAAGAGAACAAAGTGGTCACCACCCCGGCGTATATGCTGGCAGAGAATATTGCTCAAGCCGCCACCGGGATCGAAAAGTTGGTCGCCCGCGTGCTGGCGCTGAGCGCATGAGGCTCCGCGTTGCGCCCTTTGCGCTGCTAAAACGACTGGCGCTGCGTCTGCTGCTGATCGCCGCCGTCTTCTGGGGCGGGGGGATCGCGCTGTTTAGCGTGCTGCCGGTGCCGTTTTCGGCGGTGATGCTTGAGCGGCAGGTGAGCGCTTGGCTCTCCGGAGATGTCCACTATCTGGCGCACTCTGATTGGGTCGGCATGGATGAGATCTCTCCATGGATGGGGCTGGCGGTGATTGCCGCCGAAGATCAAAAGTTCCCGGAACATTGGGGGTTCGACGTATCGGCGATAGAAAAAGCGCTGGCGCACAATGAGCGTCATGATACCCGCATCCGCGGCGCGTCAACGCTGTCGCAGCAGACGGCGAAAAACCTGTTTTTATGGGATGGCCGCAGCTGGTTGCGTAAGGGGCTGGAAGCCGGGCTGACGGTCGGTATAGAAACCGTCTGGAGTAAAAAGCGGATCCTGACCGTCTACCTGAATATTGCCGAGTTTGGCGATGGGATATTTGGTGTGGAAGCGGCCGCGCAGCGCTATTTTCATAAGCCTGCCAGCCAGCTGACGCCGGGGGAAGCGGCTCTGCTGGCCGCGGTGCTGCCAAATCCGATCCGCTATCGCGCTGACGCGCCTTCGGGCTATGTGCGCAGCCGCCAGGCTTGGATCTTACGCCAGATGCGACAGCTGGGCGGGGAAGGGTTTATGCGCGAGCATAAGCTGTATTAGCGCGTGAATCCGGCGCCGGGGCTGGCACTGTCGCCAGTCGGCCGTCGCCGGGAAGCGTGACGCTTAGTCTTCATCAAATCCGGCATTAAAAAGAGCAATCACCGCGGCGAGCGCCTCAACTTCCTGCGGACCGCTGGCTTCCACCTCTATCTGCCGCCCTTTCGCGGAGTCCAGCATCAGCAGGGCAATCACGCTGTTTGCTTCCGCCTCCGTGCCTTCATCGTTGCGCAGCAGTACTTCGGCATCGAAATTCTGCATCAGCTCAAACAGCTTCATCGCCGGGCGGGCGTGCATGCCCAGCTTATTGGTGATTTCAACGGTCTGCTTTACGGTCATGATTTACGTTTTTCCAGCGTCCGATGACGAGACTGTACGTTCTTGCCGCGGGAGCGGAAGTAGTCAGCCAGTTGTTCAGCAATATAAACCGAACGATGTTTACCGCCGGTGCAGCCAATGGCCACCGTCAGATAGCTGCGATTGTTGGTCTCCAGCATCGGTAACCATAGCTCAAGATAGCTCCGGGTCTGGTAAATAAAGTTGTGCACTTCAGTGTGCCGGTCAAGGAAGGCGGCCACCGGTTTATCCAGACCGGTCATTGGACGCAGTTTCGGATCCCAGTGCGGGTTTGGCAGAAAGCGCACGTCAAAGACGTAATCAGCATCGATCGGAATACCGTGCTTGAAGCCGAAGGATTCGAAGACCATCGTCAGTTCGCGCTCGCGTTTGCCTAACAAGCGAGTACGCAGCATTTCCGCCAGCTCATGCACCGACATTTCGGACGTATCGACGATCAGATCCGCACGGGAGCGCAGTGGCTCCAGCAAGTCGCTCTCTTCGTCGATGGCGCTTTCGAGCGACAGGTTCTTGCTGGAGAGCGGGTGTAAGCGACGAGTATCGCTGTAACGGCGGATCAGGGTATTACGATCGGCATCAAGGAACAGCAATTGTGGAGAAAAGCATTCCGGCAGGTTCTGCATCGCCTGTTCAAAGATTTCCGGTGATTCCGGCATGTTACGCACGTCGATGCTGACGGCCGCAGAGATATTGCGGTCAGCCAGCGACCGCGCCAGATCGGGCAGCAGCACGACCGGCAGGTTATCCACGCAGTAAAAGCCCATATCTTCCAGCGCTCGCAGAGCGACGGATTTCCCCGAGCCCGAGCGGCCGCTGACGATCATCAGTACCATGTACCGTTTCTCCTCAGTACGATAAAGGATAAGGTGCGACTGCCGTTATGCGTCATCGCTGCTTCCTGCTTCGGTGATGATCTCATACAACTCTTCATCGCTCTGCGCCGCGCGCAGGCGACGGCAAATCGCTTTGTCCGCCAGCCGTTTGGCCACCAGGGAGAGCGTATGCAGGTGAGTCTTTGTCTGGTCGGCTGGCACCAGCAGCGCGAACAGCAGGTCGACAGGCTGATTGTCGATCGCGTCGAAGGCGATGGGGGTTTCCAGCTGGACAAAAACGCCGACAGCACGCAGCGTATCCTCTTCCAGTTTACCGTGAGGAATGGCAATACCATTGCCAATCCCGGTACTGCCCATTTTTTCGCGGGTGAGGATCGCTTCGAACACCACCTGCGGCGGCAAACTTAACTGTTTGGCGGCCAGTTCGCTAATGATTTCCAGAGCACGCTTCTTGCTCTGGCAGTGAACCTGGCTACGGGTACATTCCTGGTTCAGGACGTTGCTCAGTTGTAGAGCCGAATCGTTGTTCATCATAATTTCACCTGAGCGCCCCCGCGCCCGCCGCCGATGTTAAACCACGACGGACGCAGGGGGGCCCGGACAATTAGTGTTGTTTTAGTTTATCTTTGTGCTTCGTTAACTGCCTTGCCAGCTTGTCGATAAGACCATCGACAGCTGCATACATATCCTGCCCTTCCGCACTGGCATGGATTTCGCCACCGTTGACATGCAGATTCGCGTCCGCAATTTGCGTCACTTTCTCTACTTTTAACACAATATAGACCTGATTGATCCGGTCGAAAAATTGCTCCAGTTTGCTGAACTTCGCCGTGACGAAGTCGCGCATCGCGGGGGTGATCTCGACGTTGTGTCCTGTAATGTTGAGCTGCATAGTGTCTTCCTTATCGGTTGTGTCAGACCAGTTGTTTACGCTGGTTTGACGGCGGAATGGATAAAGACTCTCTGTACTTCGCGACAGTGCGGCGCGCGACCATGATACCCTGCTCGGACAGCATGGAGGTGAGCTTACTGTCGCTCAACGGCTTCGCGGGGTTTTCCGCGGCGATTAACTTCTTCACCAACGCGCGAATGGCCGTCGACGAGGCTTCGCCGCCGCCTTCGGTATTCACATGGCTGGAGAAGAAATACTTCAGTTCAAAAATACCGCGCGGACTGTGCAGATATTTTTGCGTGGTGACACGGGAAATGGTGGATTCATGCATCTCGACAGCCTGGGCGATATCGGCCAGCACCATCGGCTTCATATACTCTTCACCCTGTTCGAAAAAAGCCTGCTGCTGTTCAACGATGCAGCGGCTGACGCGCAGCAGCGTATCGTTGCGGCTTTCGAGACTTTTGATTAGCCAGCGGGCTTCCTGCAGATTGCTGCGAATGAACTGGCCGTCGGCGTCATTGCGGGTGCTGTTGCCCATTGCCGCATATTGCTGATTAATCTTCAGCCGGGGAATGCTGTCGGCGTTGAGCTCCACGGTCCAGCGGCCACTGACCTTGCGGACCAGTACGTCGGGAATGACATATTCCGGTTCACTGGTATGAATGGACTGGCCAGGGCGGGGATCCAGCGACTGGATCAGATTCACCGCCTCTTTCAGCACCTCTTCTTTCAGGCGCGTTACTCGCATCAGGGTGCGGAAATCGTGGTTAGCCAGCAGATCGAGATGGTCGCTGATAATCAACCGGGCCTCTTCCAGCCACGGCGTCTCTTTAGCGAATTGCGACAGCTGGATCAGCAGGCAGTCGCGCAGATCTTTCGCCGCGACGCCAACCGGATCAAAACGCTGGATGCGCTTCAGAACGGCCTCCACCTCTTCCAGGCCGATTTCGTCATCGCCAATGCTGTCGACGATGTCTTCAATCTGAATGGTGAGATAGCCCGTATCGTCGACGGCGTCGACGATGGAGGTGGCAATGGCGCGGTCGGTGTCGGTGAAGGGCGTCAGCTCGACCTGCCACATCAGATAATCCTGCAGCGTCTGAGTGGTTTCGCCTTGATAGACGGGCAGCTCGTCGTCCTGATAATCCACGCCGTTGCCTGACGGCGTACCGGCGGTATAGATTTCATCCCAGCTGGCATCGAGAGGGAGCTCGTCCGGCATCTCTTTTTGCTCAAGCGCATCGACGGTATCGAGGGACTCGCGATCCTCCACTTCTTTCGCCTCTACCTCGTCGTGAAGATCGGTTTGCTCAAGCAATGGGTTACTTTCCAGCGCTTGCTGGAGCTCTTGCTGGAGTTCTAACGTGGACAACTGCAGCAAACGAATAGCCTGCTGCAGTTGCGGCGTCATGGCAAGCTGTTGGCTAAGCCTTAATTGCAAACCTTGCTTCATGTTCAGGGTAAATATCTCCGGCTAAAACGTCTGTAACCTCTACCCTATCAGAGTCTGAAGTCTTCCCCAAGATACACGCGCTTAACCTGCTCATCTTCGAGGATCTGCTGCGGCGTACCATGAGCAATAAGGTGTCCCTGACTGACAATATACGCCCGTTCGCAGACGGCGAGGGTCTCTCTGACGTTATGGTCGGTGATCAGTACGCCGAGGCCGCTGTCGCGCAGGTGTTCAATGATGCGTTTGATATCGATAACGGAGATGGGGTCAACACCGGCAAAGGGTTCATCCAGAAGGATAAATTTCGGGTTCGCCGCCAGCGCGCGCGCGATTTCGACACGGCGGCGTTCACCACCGGAGAGCGCCTGACCGAGGCTGTCGCGCAGGTGCTCAATATGAAACTCTTCCATCAGCTCTTTGGCGCGATCTTCCCGCTGTTCGCTGGTTAAATCGTCACGGATCTGCAGGACCGCCATCAGGTTGTCATAGACGCTCAGACGACGAAAAATAGAGGCTTCCTGCGGCAGATAGCCGATGCCCCGGCGCGCGCGCGCGTGCAGCGGTAGCAGACTGATGTCTTCGTCATCGATAATAATATTGCCCGCGTCGCGCGGCACAATGCCGACCACCATGTAGAAGGTGGTGGTTTTACCGGCGCCGTTCGGGCCGAGCAAGCCGACAATCTCTCCGGAGTTAACGGTGAGACTGACATCTTCCACCACGCGGCGGCCTTTATAAGCTTTGGCGAGGTTCTTCGCAGTTAAGGTTGCCATAACGAATTAGTTACTCTTCTTTTGCTGATTGCCGCTTTTATCCTGCAGCTCAGACGGCACCAGAACGGTGGTGACGCGTCGACCTTTGTCGCTGAAGGCCTGCATTTTTTGCTCTTTCACCAGATAGGTGATCTTATCGCCCTTGATATTGCTGTCGAGCTGCTCAAGGTAAGCGTTGCCGGTCAGCACGACGTAATCATTCTGCAGCTCGTAGCGCATTTTCGACGCCCGGCCTTTTACCGGCTTGCCGTTATCCTGCATCTGGTAGAAGGTGGCCGGGTTACCGAAGCCTTCGATCACCTCTTTACCTTTCTCATTGCCCGGACGGGTGACCACCACTTTATCAGCGTTAATTTTGATCGTCCCCTGGGTGACGACCACGTTACCGGTGAAAGTGACGACGTTGCCCTGCATATCCAGTGACTGCTGATCGGACTCGATATGGATCGGCTGATCGGTATCTCCCGTCTTGGCCAGGGCCGGCAGGCTGGCGGCCAGTAAAGCGCCGGCGAGCGCAATCTTAAGGCTGAGTTTGTTTGTTCTGAATTTCATAAGAGGTTCTCACCTTTTCAATCAGCTCGGCATTTTTGCTGCGAAGGTTTCCACGCATTTTCAGGCCGCTGGAATTAAATGTGGTGCCGTATAACGTCACCATGTCATCGGAGGTAACGTCCTGTGTGACCAGATTTATCTGGGCGTTATCCGTCGTAATTTTGCGCAGTTGAGAGTCAGGCGCGAGCGCATTCACCTCAACGTGCCCGTAAAGATAGAGCATACGGTCATTCGTCAGCTTCGCTTTATCTGCCCTGATTGACCAGGTTGGCACCTTATTGGTATCAAAGGTGGTCATCACCGGCTTGGTAAACCAGGAAACCTCCTGATCGGAAAAGTATTCCACATGCTCGGCAATCAGCCGATAGCTCAGGGCGCCTTCCGGGCTGTACACGACGGTGTCGGTATGTTCGCTTTTATACGTCGGGTCGTTGGGATTGACCTCCGGCTGGGCCGTGTCGTCCGTATTCGCCAGATTCAGGCCGATGAGGATCAGCGCGAGCAGCGACAGTAAAATGATAACCCAACGTCTGGTTTTACTCATATTGATTGCCCTTTGGCCTCATCCAACTTGCCCTGCGCCAATAGTAACAAATCGCAGACTTCGCGTACCGCGCCGCGTCCGCCGTTAATGCGCGTGACATAATTCGCCCGCGGCAGCAGCAGCGGATGCGCATCGGCGACGGCGACGCTTAAACCCACTTCCGCCATCACCGGCCAGTCGATCAGATCGTCGCCGATATACGCCACTTCATCCGGACGAACCGCCAGTTTGCTGACTAATTCGCGAAACGCCAACAGCTTATCCGACTGACCTTGATAGAGATGCGTAATGCCCAGCGTCTGGCAGCGGTCTTCTACCAGTTTAGCTTTTCGCCCGGTAATAATCGCCACTTCGATGCCGGAGGTCAGCGCGCAGCGGATACCATAGCCATCGCGGACGTTGAACGCTTTCAGCTCCTCGCCGTGATTACCCATATAGATAAGTCCGTCGGATAATACACCGTCAACATCGAGGATCAGTAGACGGATCTTAGCCGCGCGATCGAGAAACGCCTGGCTTACCGGCCCATAGCATGTCGCTAACTGAGCATCAGCATTATTCATTATTTTTTCCTTACTTACACTACGCCCGCGCGCAGGAGATCGTGCATATGTACCACACCTAGCAGGTGGTCGCCATCGGCAACCAGCACGCAGGTGATATGACGGGATTGCATCAGGTTTAGCGCATCTACCGCCAGGGTGCCGGGACGGATGCGGATCCCTCCCCGGGTCATGACATCGGCAATGCTGGCATTACGCATATCGACGCCGGTATCAAAGACCCGGCGCAGGTCACCATCGGTGAAGATCCCGATGATGTTCATATCGTCATCGCAGACGGCGGTCATGCCTAAATTTTTACGCGTGATTTCCAGCAGCGCATCGCGCAGGGTGGCCTGCAGGCCGACGTGCGGGATTTCATCACCGGTATGCATAATATCATTGACGCGCAGCAACAGCTTACGACCGAGTGCGCCGCCAGGATGAGACAGGGCGAAATCTTCGGCGGTAAAGCCACGGGCTTCCAGCAGAGCGACGGCGAGGGCATCACCCATCACCAGCGCCGCGGTGGTGCTGGAGGTGGGCGCCAGCCCTAACGGGCAGGCCTCTTTGGGCACTTTCACGCACAGATGGATATCCGCTGCGCGCGCCATGCTGCTCTCAGGCCGGCTGGTGATGCAGATAAGCTTCACCTGCTGGCGCTTCAGGACCGGGATCAGCGCCAGAATTTCATTCGATTCGCCGGAATTCGACAGCGCAATCACCACATCCTGTGGAGTGACCATTCCTAAATCGCCGTGCGCCGCTTCGCCGGGGTGGACAAAAAAAGCCGAGGTGCCGGTACTGGCGAACGTCGCCGCCATTTTGCGGCCGATGTGGCCGGATTTGCCCATCCCCATCACCACGACTTTGCCGCCGCAGCGGAAAATCGTTTCGCAAGCATGGGTAAAGTCTTCATTTATATATTGATCGAGCTGGGCCAGACCTTCACGTTCAATTTCCAGCACCTGACGGCCTGCCTGTTGAAAGTCAAAATCCGTGGGCAAATCTATTTGCGACATGATGTTATCCCGAGTCATTCAACGAAGAGCGGCGCTGTCCAGAACAGCATCGCCAACCAAACCACAAAGCCGCCGACCAGCAGTGCGCCAACCAGCCGTCCCGGCTGCTGCTGGCGGCGCCAGCACAGCACCGCGAAGATCAGGCTGACCAGCAGCATCACGCCATAATCGCGCGTGAAGGCTTCGCTCGCAAAGCTCCCCGGCGCGATCAGCGCCGGTAAACCCAGCACCAGCGCAATATTGAGGATATTGGCGCCGATGATATTGCCGATAGCAATGTCATCTTCCCCTTTCCGCGCCCCGGCGATAGCGGTGGCCAGCTCTGGCAGGCTGGTACCTATCGCCACCACCGTCAGACCGACGGTCAGCTCGCTAATGGCAAAAAAGTTTGCCAATACCGTGGTGTTATCCACCACCATACGGGTAGCCATGGGCATGACAATCATCGCGACCCCTAACCAGAGCAGAGCGACCGGCAGCGATCCTTCACGCGGCAGCTCCGCCAGCTGTTCGCGAGTCAGGCTATCGCTGCCCTGGCGCTCCGCCAGACGGGCGATTTTGATGGTAAACAGCAGCCACAGAAGCGCTAACGCCAGTAAAAACAGCCCGTCGAGACGGGACAGCTGTCCATCGTAGAGCACCAGCCCGGCCAGCACACTGACCAGCAACATTAGCGGTAATTCGCGGCGCAGAATATCAGAATGCACGGTAAATGGCCTGAGTAAGGCGGCGAGACCGAGGATCAGAAGAATATTGGTAATGTTGGAGCCGAGCGCGGTGCCGACCGCCAGATCGATCTGCCCATGCAGCGAGGCCGTGGTGGAAACCATGATCTCGGGCAGGCTGGTGCCGATACTCACCACCGTCATACCGATGATCAGCGGCGGGATCCCCAACATACGACACAGGATGGAAGCGGCATAGACCAGACGATCGGCGCTGTAGACAACCAGCAGTAAACCAATAATTAACAGAGCCGTCGCTAAGAGCATCTAAAGTCCTTTCTTCAGGTATAATCGTCGCCTCGCTGGGTTATCCCTACGCAGCGTAACGAATTCTTAATTTTGACTTTATGTGTGCCAAAAGTAAAACAAATGCCAGCTTTCGCTAACCTGTGCAGGTAAGATTCTGTAAAAATGTTGTGATTGTGGCGCAAGAAAGGGCCATGCTTGCCCGTCAGGTGTTTAGTAAGGATGATTTTATGAGCCAAACTCAGGCGAATTTAGTTGAAGTGCGCGGTATCCGCTTTTCACGCGGCGATCGTGTGATCTTCGACGACATCTCGCTGTCGGTGCCGCGCGGTAAAATTACTGCGATCATGGGACCTTCGGGGATCGGCAAGACTACCCTGTTACGCCTGATCGGCGGGCAGATCCCGCCGGACAGGGGAGAGATCCTGTTTGATGGCGAGAACGTGCCGCAGATGACGCGATCGCGTCTTTATACGGTGCGTAAGCGGATGAGCATGCTGTTCCAGTCTGGCGCGCTGTTCACCGATCTCAATGTCTTTGATAACGTTGCCTATCCGCTGCGCGAGCATACGCAGCTGCCGCCTGCGCTGCTGCATACGACGGTGATGATGAAGCTGGAAGCGGTGGGGTTGCGTGGGGCGGCGAAGTTAATGCCCTCCGAGCTTTCCGGCGGGATGGCGCGCCGTGCCGCCCTGGCGAGAGCGATTGCCCTTGAGCCGGATCTGATTATGTTCGACGAACCGTTTGTCGGGCAGGATCCCATCACCATGGGCGTGCTGGTGAAGCTGATTTCTGAACTCAACAACACGCTGGGTGTCACTTGCATCGTGGTTTCGCACGATGTACCTGAGGTGCTTAGCATTGCGGACTACGCGTATATCGTGGCGGATAAAAAGATTGTCGCCCACGGTAGCGCCCAGTCGCTGCGGGAGAATACCGATCCTCGGGTTCGTCAGTTTATTGATGGTATTGCCGACGGCCCGGTGCCGTTCCGTTATCCGGCTGGCGACTATCACCATGATTTATTAGGCATAGGGAGTTGAGCGACTCATGCTGTTTAATGCGCTGGCCGCGCTAGGACATCGCGGGATTAAAACCACCGCGACGTTTGGACGCGCCGGATTAATGCTTTTCAACGCCGTTGTGGGCAAACCAGAGTTTCGCAAGCACGCGCCGCTGCTGGTTCGTCAGCTCTATAACGTTGGCGTTCTGTCGATGCTGATTATCATTGTATCGGGCTTGTTTATCGGTATGGTGCTCGGGCTGCAGGGGTATCTGGTCTTAACCACCTACAGCGCAGAGACCAGTCTTGGCATGCTGGTGGCGCTGTCGCTGCTGCGCGAGCTGGGGCCGGTTGTCGCTGCGCTGCTGTTTGCCGGGCGCGCCGGATCGGCGCTGACCGCCGAGATTGGCCTGATGCGGGCCACGGAGCAGCTCTCGAGTATGGAGATGATGGCGGTGGACCCGCTGCGTCGCGTGATTTCTCCACGCTTCTGGGCTGGCGTCATTTCGCTGCCGCTGTTGACGATTATCTTTGTCGCGGTAGGGATCTGGGGTGGTGCGCTGGTAGGCGTAAGCTGGAAAGGCATTGACGGTGGTTTTTTCTGGACCGCGATGCAAAATGCCGTCGACTGGCGAATGGACCTGGTGAACTGCCTGATTAAGAGTCTGGTATTCGCCATTACGGTAACCTGGATTGCGTTATTTAACGGTTATGACGCTATCCCCACTTCCGCCGGGATTAGCCGGGCGACAACACGCACCGTGGTGCATGCGTCGCTGGCGGTTCTGGGGCTGGATTTTGTGCTGACTGCGCTGATGTTTGGGAATTGAGTTCATGCAAACGAAAAAAAATGAAATCTGGGTAGGGGTGTTCTTACTGGTGGCGCTGCTGGCGGCGCTGTTTGTCTGCCTGAAGGCGGCGAACGTCACCTCGCTACGTACTGAGCCGACTTACCGCCTTTACGCGACCTTCGATAACATCGGCGGCCTGAAGGCGCGTTCGCCGGTACGCATCGGCGGTGTGGTTGTGGGACGGGTAGCGGACATCACTCTCGACCCGAAAACCTATCTGCCACGCGTGGAGCTCGATATCGATGAGCGCTACAACCATATCCCGGATACCAGTTCGTTGGCGATCCGCACCTCGGGTCTGCTGGGCGAACAGTATCTGGCGCTGAACGTCGGTTTTGAAGACCCGGACCTTGGGACGACTATCCTTAAAGACGGCGGTACTATCCAGGACACCAAGTCCGCCATGGTGCTGGAAGATCTGATTGGTCAGTTCCTTTATAACAGCAAGGGCGGCGACAATCAGAATTCTGGCAATGATAAGGCCGAGGCAGAAGGTCATACTGACGCGACGCCGGCAGCCGGCACGACGCATTAATTTCAGGAGAAACACGATATGTTTAAACGCTTACTCATGGTCGCCATGCTGGTGATTGCCCCGCTGACCGCTGTCCAGGCGGCAGACCAGTCCAACCCGTATAAGCTGATGAATGAAGCGGCGCAGAAAACCTTCGATCGCCTGAAGAATGAACAGCCGAAGATCAAAGCCAACCCTAACTATCTGCGCGACATCGTCGACCAGGAGCTGTTGCCGTATGTGCAGGTGAAATATGCTGGCGCGCTGGTGCTGGGCCGCTATTACAAAGAAGCGACCCCCGCGCAGCGTGAGGCCTACTTTGCCGCCTTCCGTGAATATCTGAAGCAGGCCTACGGCCAGGCGCTGGCGATGTACCACGGGCAGACTTACCAGATTGCGCCGGAGCAGCCGCTGGGCAGCGCAACCATCGTTCCGATCCGCGTCACTATCATCGACCCGAACGGTCGTCCGCCGGTGCGTCTGGACTTCCAGTGGCGTAAAAATACCCAGACCGGTAACTGGCAGGCCTACGATATGATCGCCGAAGGCGTCAGTATGATCACTACCAAACAGAATGAGTGGAGCGATCTGCTGCGCACCAAGGGCGTTGACGGCCTGACCGCGCAGCTGAAAGCGATCTCCGCTCAGCCGATCACGCTGGAACAGAAAAAATAATGACCGGGCAGCTGAGCTGGACTCGCGAGGGCGAGACGCTGGCGCTGCACGGAGAGCTGGACCAGGATCTGCTGGTCCCGCTCTGGGAAGCACGCGCCAGGGCGACGGAGGGGGCGACGATCATCGATCTCAGCCAGACTACGCGCGTGGACACGGCGGGCCTGGCGCTGTTAGTGCATTTTGTGGCACTGATCCGCCGTCAGGGGCGGGAAGCGCAGCTGATCGCGAAGAGCGAAAATCTGCAAACGCTGATCGGTCTTTACAACCTGCCTGTCGATATGATCCCATAATCTTTTCAGTGTCTTAGCGTTGAAGCTATTCCGAAAGCCCCGGCAATCTTTTCGTCGGGGCTTTTTGCTTGTTTAAGACCGCGCCACTTTCCTCTAAGATGTTGGGCTGTTTTCACTATCAGATAAATTTGAGCCCATGGAAAATCATGAAATTCAGACCGTGCTGATGAACGCACTCCCCCTCCAGGAAGTCCACGTCTCTGGCGATGGCAGCCACTTTCAGGTTATTGCTGTGGGTGAGATGTTCGATGGCATGAGTCGGGTTAAAAAGCAGCAGAGCGTCTACGCGCCGCTGATGGAATATATTGCTGACAACCGTATCCATGCGCTGTCGATCAAGGCCTTCACTCCGCAGGAGTGGGCGCGAGACCGCAAACTAAATGGCTTCTAAGCTGTGGGGGGTCCCCTGCAGCGTATGTGAATTTTTAATAGAGAACAGAATCAATGGATAAATTCCGTGTTCAGGGGCCGACTCGCCTTCAGGGCGAAGTCACCATTTCTGGTGCAAAGAACGCCGCCCTGCCAATCCTCTTTTCCGCGCTGCTTGCCGAAGAGCCGGTAGAGATCCAGAACGTACCTAAGCTGAAAGATATCGATACCACCATGAAGCTGCTGAGCCAGCTGGGCGCGAAGGTTGAGCGCAATGGTTCAGTATGGATTGACGCCGGCCCGGTTGATGTATTCTGTGCTCCGTACGACCTGGTGAAAACCATGCGTGCCTCCATCTGGGCGCTGGGCCCGCTGGTGGCGCGTTTTGGTCAGGGACAAGTTTCTCTGCCAGGCGGCTGCGCCATCGGCGCGCGTCCGGTCGACCTGCACATTAGCGGTCTGGAACAGCTGGGCGCCGAGATCAAACTGGAAGAAGGTTATGTCAAAGCCTCGGTCAACGGTCGCCTGAAAGGCGCGCATATCGTGATGGATAAGGTGAGCGTCGGCGCTACCGTAACTATCATGAGCGCAGCGACCCTCGCGGAGGGGACGACGATTATCGAAAACGCCGCGCGCGAGCCGGAAATTGTCGATACCGCCAACTTCCTTAACGCGCTGGGCGCGAAAATCAAAGGCCAGGGCACCGATCGCATTACCATCGAAGGCGTGCAGCGTCTGGGGGGCGGCGTATACCGTGTACTGCCGGACCGTATCGAAACTGGCACCTTCCTGGTGGCCGCGGCGATTTCCGGCGGCAAGATCCTCTGCCGTAACGCGCAGCCGGATACTCTGGATGCCGTTCTGGCGAAACTGCGTGACGCCGGGGCTGACATCGAAACGGGAGAAGACTGGATTAGCCTCGATATGCACGGCAACCGTCCGAAAGCGGTCAACGTGCGTACCGCGCCGCACCCGGGCTTCCCGACCGATATGCAGGCCCAGTTCACGCTGCTTAACCTGGTGGCGGAAGGGACCGGCGTGATCACCGAAACGATCTTTGAAAACCGCTTCATGCACATTCCGGAACTGATCCGTATGGGCGCGCACGCGGAGATCGAGAGCAATACCGCTATCTGTCACGGCGTGAAGCAGCTTTCGGGCGCGCAGGTGATGGCGACCGATTTGCGTGCGTCGGCGAGCCTCGTGCTGGCAGGCTGCATCGCTGAAGGGACCACCATCGTTGATCGCATCTACCACATCGATCGTGGCTATGAGCGTATCGAGGATAAACTGCAGGCGTTGGGTGCCAATATTCAGCGCGTGAAGGGCGAGTAACCGTGTCCTGACAGGGCCCCGGGGCGTTGCTTCGGGACCCTGTCGATTATCACATCACCTGTCTGTCTTCTTTTGACGCATCATCTGCGTTCTGTCGATAAACTCATGAGTCACCGGGTCGTGGTAGCGTGACGGCCAGATGACCCACGGCTGCGTTTCCAGCGCCGTGGCGATAATCAACTCGCCTTTCGGCCAGGGGCGGGTCAGGGCGTTCGCCAGCGTTGAAGAACTCAGGCCGTGCCGTCGCGACTCTGCCGCCAGCGATGTTCCCCGTTTACGTAACCCAGCAACAATATCGGCGGGATGCCAGTCGATGAACTTATCCATAAATTCTCCTGGTGTTAAAGGTCCAGATCGTCCACATGGGCGATGGGGACACTATACCCGCGTACTATGTAGGGTTCTAACAAGTTCTGTTAAGGCGCCAGAATATTCAGAATCTATCAAGATATTCGGAAGTTTAGGGAGAGAAGTGGCATTTTACTGGAACTTTCCCGCGCATCGCGCGGGAAAGGAGGGGGGATTAATGATCGCGCTGGACCGCAATATGTGCCAGTCCAATCAAAGCTTCGCGCCACGGTGTGTCCGGGAGGATCTGCAGGGCTGCAATCGCTTTATCGGCTTCTTCTTCAGCACGCTTCTGCGTCCACTCCAGCGAACCGCAGGTGGCCATGGTTTCCAGAACAGCATCCAGCAGATGGCGACCATTGCCCTGCTCGATCGCCCCGCGGATCATCGCCGCCTGATCGGGGGTGCCATGATGCATAGCATGCAGCAGCGGTAGCGTCGGTTTGCCTTCGTTCAGGTCATCACCGACGTTTTTACCGAGTCGCTCTCCGTCGGAGCTGTAGTCGAGTAAATCGTCGATCAGCTGGAAAGCGGTGCCGAGATAGCGACCATAATCCTGCAACGCGCGCTCTTCTTCCGCGGAGCAGTCGGCCAGCATTCCCGCACACTGCGAGGCCGCCTCAAACAGGCGCGCCGTCTTGCTGTAGATGACGCGCATATAGTTCTCTTCCGTGATATCCGGATCGTTGACGTTCATCAACTGCAGCACTTCGCCTTCGGCAATGACGTTCACCGCCTCCGACATGACCTCGAGGATCTTCAGTGAGCCTAGCTGGGTCATCATCTGGAAGGCGCGGGTATAGATGAAATCGCCAACCAGCACGCTGGCGGCATTGCCGAACGCCGCATTGGCCGTGGCTTTGCCGCGACGCATGTCAGACTCATCGACGACGTCGTCATGCAGTAGCGTGGCGGTATGAATAAATTCAATCAGCGCAGCAATAGTGACATGCGCGCTCCCTTGATAGCCCACCGCGCGCGCGGCAAGCACAGCAATCATCGGGCGAATGCGTTTGCCGCCGCCGCTGACGATGTAATAGCCTAACTGATTGATAAGCTGAACATCGGAGTTGAGTTGCTCAAGAATCGTCGCATTGACACCCGCCATATCTTGCGCGGTTAACTCATTGATTTTTTCTAAATTCATCGCAAAAGCCGGGCCAAATGTCCTGTTACCATGAATCCAGGTGGGATCACAGAAGGATTAAGACAGAATTAAAAGAAGATATGATTGTACTGAAAAATTGCCGTAGATAAACGTTGTCGTGAAAGTTGTGTTTTTTTTCTGCATTGATCGCTAATCGCTCTTGTCAAAGGCTCGCGTTTTGCGTAATATTCGCGCCCTATTGTGAATATTTATAGCGCACTCTGAATCACATAAAGAGGTGCGCGGAAGCGGAGTTTTATATGTACGCGGTTTTCCAAAGTGGTGGTAAACAACACCGAGTAAGCGAAGGTCAGACCGTTCGCCTGGAAAAGCTGGACATCGCAACTGGCGAAGCTGTTGAATTCGCTGAAGTGCTGATGATCGCAAACGGTGAAGAAATCAAGATCGGCGTTCCTTTCGTTGAGGGCGGCGTAATCAAAGCTGAAGTTGTTGCTCACGGTCGTGGCGAGAAAGTTAAAATCGTTAAGTTTCGTCGTCGTAAACACTATCGTAAGCAGCAGGGCCATCGTCAGTGGTTCACTGATGTGAAAATCACTGGCATCAGCGCCTAAGACCTGAGGAGTAGATTTAAATGGCACATAAAAAGGCTGGCGGCTCGACTCGTAACGGTCGCGATTCAGAAGCTAAACGTCTGGGCGTAAAACGTTTCGGCGGTGAAGCAGTTCTGGCAGGTAGCATCATCGTTCGTCAACGTGGTACCAAATTCCACGCTGGCACCAACGTTGGTTGCGGCCGTGACCACACTCTGTTCGCTTTGACTGACGGTAAAGTCAAGTTCGAAGTTAAAGGCCCGAAAAACCGTAAATTCATCAGCATCGTTGCTGAATAAGTTTTTCGCGTCCCGGTAACGGATGAAAGCCCCGCAACACGTTGCGGGGCTTTTTACATTCGTCTACTGGAAAATTTTGCAGGGAAACAGGCATGAAGCAGCAGGCTGGGATTGGCATTATTCTGGCGCTTACCACCGCGATGTGTTGGGGAGCGTTGCCGATTGCGATGAAACAGGTTCTTGAGGTGATGGAGCCGCCTACGGTGGTGTTTTATCGCTTCCTGATGGCCAGCATTGGGCTTGGCGCGATCCTCGCGATCAAAGGCAAACTGCCGCCGCTGCGAATTTTTCGCAAGCCGCGCTGGCTGGTTTTGTTAGCCATTGCCACCGGTGGCCTGTTCGGTAACTTCATTCTGTTCAGTTCTTCCCTGCAATATCTCAGCCCCACTGCTTCTCAGGTCATCGGCCAGCTATCGCCGGTGGGCATGATGGTGGCAAGCGTCGTGATTCTGAAAGAGCGCATGCGCGGTACCCAGGTGGTGGGCGCGTTGATGTTGCTCAGCGGGCTGGTGATGTTTTTCAACACCAGCCTGATTGAAATCTTTACCCGCCTGACGGATTACACATGGGGGGTAATTTTCGGCGTTGCTGCTGCAACGGTGTGGGTAAGCTATGGCGTCGCGCAAAAGGTGTTATTGCGCCGTCTGGCATCACAGCAGATACTATTTTTGCTGTACACTTTATGTACGATTGCATTACTGCCGCTCGCTAAGCCCGGGGTGATATCCCAGCTAAGCGACTGGCAACTGGCATGCCTGATTTTTTGCGGGCTAAATACCCTGGTCGGCTACGGGGCGCTGGCGGAAGCCATGGCGCGCTGGCAGGCGGCGCAGGTCAGCGCGTTAATCACCTTGACGCCACTGTTTACGCTACTGTTTTCTGATTTATTATCAATGGCCTGGCCCGATGTTTTCGCCAGACCGATGTTAAACCTGATTGGTTATCTCGGTGCGTTTGTCGTGGTTGCGGGCGCGATGTATTCCGCCATCGGCCATCGTCTTTGGGGGCGTTGGCGTAAGCGAGAGGCGGTAGTACCGCTGCCCCGCTCAGGCGAATGATTTACGGAGAGTAAAATGAAGTTTGTAGATGAAGCAACGATCCTGGTCGTAGCAGGTGACGGCGGCAATGGTTGCGTAAGCTTCCGCCGCGAAAAGTATATTCCGAAAGGCGGTCCGGACGGCGGCGATGGCGGTGACGGCGGCGATGTCTGGCTGGAAGCGGACGAGAACCTGAACACCCTGATCGACTACCGTTTTGAAAAATCGTTCCGCGCCGAACGCGGGCAGAATGGCCAGAGCCGCGACTGTACCGGTAAGCGTGGTAAAGACGTGACGGTGAAAGTGCCGGTCGGGACCCGGGTTATCGACCAGGGAACCGGCGAGACCATGGGCGACATGACCAAACACGGTCAGCGTCTGATGGTGGCGAAAGGTGGCTGGCACGGTCTGGGCAACACCCGTTTCAAATCATCCGTTAACCGCACCCCGCGTCAGAAGACCATGGGTACCCCGGGTGATAAACGCGACCTGCAGCTGGAGCTGATGCTGCTGGCCGATGTCGGGATGCTGGGGATGCCGAACGCCGGCAAATCCACCTTCATCCGCGCGGTCTCCGCCGCCAAGCCGAAAGTGGCTGACTATCCGTTTACCACCCTGGTGCCAAGCCTGGGCGTGGTGCGTATGGACAACGAGAAGAGCTTCGTGGTCGCCGATATCCCGGGGCTGATTGAAGGCGCAGCGGAAGGCGCAGGCCTTGGTATCCGCTTCCTCAAGCACCTTGAGCGCTGCCGTGTGCTGCTGCATCTCATCGACATCGAGCCTATCGATGGTTCCGATCCGGTTGAGAATGCCCGCATTATCATTGGCGAGCTGGAGAAATACAGCGAGAAGCTGGCCTCCAAGCCACGCTGGTTAGTCTTTAACAAGATTGACCTGATGGACAAAGCGGAAGCCGAAGCCAAAGCGAAGGCGATTGCCGAAGCGCTGGGTTGGGAAGATAAATTCTACCTGATCTCCGCGGCCAGCCAGCAGGGCGTGAAAGAGCTGTGCTGGGACGTGATGACCTTTATCATCGAAAACCCGATCGTGCATGTGGAAGAAGAGCAGAAGCCGGAGAAAGTCGAGTTCATGTGGGACGACTATCACCGTCAGCAGCTTGAAGAAGCCGAAGTCGAAGTGGAAGATGACGAAGACTGGGATGACGACTGGGACGAAGACGACGAAGAAGGCGTCGAATTCATCTACAAACGCTAATCCTGACTTCGCTGGATCAAAAAGGGCCGCATCTGATGCGGCCCTTTTGTTTTAGTTGTTCTGGTACAAATCTTTATACAAGCGGCTTTCAAAGCGGACCAGCGGGATGCGGCGATTACGCTGGTCGGCGGGTTCCACGGCGTAGCCGGAGAGATATTGCACGAAGGCCACCTTTTGTCCGCTGGCGGTAGTGATAAAGCCTGCAAGGTTATAAACCCCCTGCAACGAACCTGTCTTCGCCGAGACTTTGCCATCCACGCCCGCCTGGTGGAGACCGGCGCGGTATTGCAGCGACCCGTCGTGGCCCGCCAGCGGCAGCATGGAGATGAAGTTGAGCTCGGTATCGTGCTGGGCGATATACTGCAGCACCTGCATCATGGTCGCCGGGGCGAGCAGGTTGTGGCGCGACAAGCCAGAGCCGTCGGCGATGATCGTGTTGCCGAGATCGACCCCAGCCTGTTGACGCAGGATCTGGCGTACGGCATCGGATCCTGCCCGCCAGGTGCCTGGTACGCCGAAGCGGGCGTGGCCGATGGTACGAAAGACGGTGTCGGCAATCATGTTATCTGACTTCTTCAGCATGATCCGCAGCAGATCGTGCAGTGGAGCCGACTGGGTGGTGGCTAATACCGTTCCGGGGTCATTGGCCAGCGTCTGGCGCAGCAGCGTGCCGCTATAGGTGATCCCCGCCTGGGTCAGCTCCGCTTTGAGGATCGCCCCGGCGTAGCTGGCGCCATCCTGAATGGCGAAGGCCAGCGGCAGCGGCTCGCTACGCTGCGGCAGGCAGCCAGTGAGGGTATAGCGATTGAGATCGCCTGGCACTACGTCGAGCTCGCAGTACTGTGCTTCTGCTGAGCCGCGCGCCAGCGTTCGCACCTGGCTGAACATGGTGACCGGATAATAGGACGCAACGCGAATGAAGGCGAGATCGCCCGGTTTCTGCGCGCTATACAGCGAGACAGAGAAGCAGTTACGGTCGACAATTGCGGCCGCCGGCGGGGCGCTGAAGCACTGCGTCAGGTCGTTCCACGGCCAGCCCGGCGCTTTGTCATGGCTGGCGAAGACCGAGGTATCGATGAGCACATTGCCTTCGATACGCTGCACGCCAGCTTTTTTCAGCGTCGCCACCATATTGCGAATATCCTGCCGTTTGAGCGTCGGATCGCCGCCGAAGCGCGCAATCAGGTCGCCTTTCAGCACGCCGCCGTCAAGTGAGCCTTTGGTTTCCAGCGTGGTGGTAAAGCGAAAATCGGGCCCCAGCTGCAGCAGAGCCGCCAGCGCGGTGATGACCTTTTGCGTACTGGCCGGGAGCGCCATTTGCTGGCTGTGATAGTCGATTTCCGGCGTCGATGCGCCGACCTTTTGCGCCATAAAGGCAAGGTTCGCACCGGCGGGAAGCTGGTTGATGTACTCGTCAATATTCGCCGCCTGAGCGCTAAGCGCTATACCGGCAGTCAATCCGATGATAAATCTGGGAAATCGCATAATCTCGCGCTAACAACCTGAAGCCAGGCCGTCATACTACGGTGCAACGCCCAGTAAAGTAAACGATGACCCATAATGAACTTCGGGGTAAAATACCTATCAAATGAAAAATTGCTGCTGACCTGGGGAGTGTTTCCCGGGTCGGTTTCTTTTTGCTCGTGTCCTGCCTGTGGGCAGGGCAGGTGGCGGGGCGGAGCTCTCCGTTCCCTGAAGGAATGATAAAGAGGTATAACAAATGCAAGCGATTCCGATGACCTTACGTGGCGCTGAGAAACTGCGCGAAGAACTGGATTATCTGAAGTCTGTGCGTCGTCCTGAAATCATTGCCGCTATTGCTGACGCTCGTGAACACGGCGATCTGAAAGAGAATGCTGAGTATCATGCTGCGCGTGAGCAGCAGGGCTTCTGCGAAGGGCGTATCAAAGATATTGAAGCGAAGCTGTCCAATGCCCAGGTGATCGATATCACCAAAATGCCGAACAATGGCCGGGTAATTTTTGGCTCAACCGTCAGCGTGCTCAACCTCGATACCGATGAGGAACAGACCTACCGCATCGTGGGTGATGATGAAGCTGATTTTAAGCAGAATCTGATCTCCGTGAACTCGCCGATCGCCCGTGGTCTGATCGGCAAAGAGCAGGATGACGTCGTGACTATCCGTACCCCGGGTGGTGAAGTGGAATACGAAATTACTAAGGTTGAATACCTGTAAGGCGTATTTCCCGCTACGATGTTTATAGATTGTAAAGAAAGGAAAAAGGCCGCATAGCGGCCTTTTATCAACGTCAGGAGCATGGCATTTTGCTCGCCTGGCCGCAGAAATCCCTCGTTTTACACAAAGTTGTGTCGAGATTCAGGATATTCTTAGCGTGGCAGCGAGATCTTACGCTCTGGCGTTGGGCGGTACAGAACCAGCGTTTTACCGATGACCTGTACGTTACAGGCGCCGGTTTCACGTACGATGGCTTCCACGATCAAGGCTTTAGTTTCGCGATCTTCTGAGGCGATCTTCACCTTGATGAGCTCATGGTGCCCTAACGCTTGTTCGATCTCGGCCAGTACCCCTTCGGTCAAACCATTATTGCCAAGCATAACTACCGGCTTGAGCGGATGTGCCAGACCTTTCAGGTGCTGTTTTTGTTTAGTACTCAGATTCATCGTGTTTTTTTGCTTACGTTGGGATTGAAAACGGGTCATTCTACCGCCATCTCCCATATATCGCCAAACTACCGCGTCGATTTTTACGCAGTAAAGTACGATGAACCCGAACGGGAATGTTAAATGACAGGTAAAAAGCGTTCTGCCAGCTCAAGCCGCTGGCTTCAGGAACACTTTAGCGATAAATATGTTCAACAGGCACAGAAAAAGGGGTTACGTTCCCGTGCCTGGTTTAAACTTGATGAAATACAGCAAAGTGACAAAATTTTTAAGCCGGGGATGACGATAGTCGATCTCGGTGCTGCTCCCGGTGGCTGGTCGCAGTATGCGGTCACGCAGATCGGCAACAGCGGCCGCATCATCGCTTGCGATCTTTTACCAATGGATCCAATCGTTGGTGTGGACTTCCTTCAGGGCGATTTTCGTGATGAATTAGTCCTGAAAGCGTTACTTGAGCGAGTGGGCGACAGTAAAGTCCAAGTTGTCATGTCCGATATGGCGCCGAATATGTGCGGAACACCGGCGGTGGATATTCCCCGGGCTATGTATCTGGTAGAACTGGCGCTTGAAATGTCTCGTGATGTATTAGCGCCAGGTGGTAGTTTTGTAGTGAAGGTGTTCCAGGGCGAAGGCTTCGATGAGTATCTTCGAGAAATTCGCTCCCTGTTTACGAAGGTCAAAGTTCGTAAACCGGACTCTTCCCGCGCTCGTTCGCGTGAAGTGTATATTGTAGCGACCGGGCGTAAACCATAACCGGCAGATTTCAAACGAAAGTTTGAAAGAAACTGGATATAGAGTATCCTGACGCTGTTTTTAACACAGTTGTAATAAGAGGTTAATCCCTTGAGTGACATGGCGAAAAACCTAATACTCTGGCTGGTCATTGCCGTTGTGCTGATGTCAGTATTCCAGAGCTTTGGGCCCAGCGAGTCGAATGGCCGCAAGGTGGATTATTCTACCTTCCTGCAAGAGGTCAATCAGGACCAGGTTCGCGAAGCGCGTATCAACGGACGTGAGATCAACGTTACCAAGAAAGATAGTAACCGTTACACGACTTACATTCCGGTTAACGATCCGAAGCTGCTCGATAACCTGTTGACTAAAAACGTCAAAGTTATTGGCGAACCACCAGAAGAGCCAAGCCTGCTGGCTTCCATCTTCATCTCCTGGTTCCCAATGCTGCTGTTGATCGGCGTCTGGATCTTCTTTATGCGGCAAATGCAGGGCGGTGGCGGGAAGGGCGCGATGTCCTTCGGCAAAAGCAAAGCCCGTATGCTGACGGAAGACCAGATCAAAACCACTTTTGCCGACGTTGCCGGGTGTGACGAAGCGAAAGAGGAAGTCGGTGAGCTGGTGGAATACCTGCGTGAGCCGAGCCGCTTCCAGAAACTGGGCGGTAAGATCCCGAAAGGCGTCCTGATGGTCGGCCCTCCGGGTACCGGTAAAACGCTGCTGGCGAAAGCGATCGCTGGCGAAGCAAAAGTACCGTTCTTCACAATTTCCGGTTCTGATTTCGTCGAAATGTTCGTCGGTGTCGGTGCATCTCGTGTGCGTGACATGTTCGAGCAGGCTAAGAAAGCAGCGCCTTGCATCATCTTCATCGATGAAATCGACGCCGTCGGCCGCCAGCGTGGCGCGGGTCTTGGCGGTGGTCACGATGAACGTGAGCAGACCCTGAACCAGATGCTGGTTGAAATGGACGGCTTCGAAGGTAACGAAGGTATTATCGTTATCGCGGCGACTAACCGTCCGGACGTTCTGGACCCCGCGCTGCTGCGTCCAGGCCGCTTCGACCGTCAGGTTGTCGTTGGTCTGCCGGATGTTCGCGGTCGTGAACAGATCCTGAAAGTGCATATGCGTCGCGTACCGCTGGCGCCGGATATTGACGCGGCGATCATTGCGCGCGGTACCCCTGGCTTCTCTGGTGCGGACCTGGCGAACCTGGTCAACGAAGCGGCGCTGTTTGCTGCTCGCGGCAACAAACGTGTTGTTTCGATGGTTGAGTTCGAAAAAGCGAAAGACAAAATCATGATGGGTGCGGAACGTCGCTCCATGGTGATGACGGAAGCGCAGAAAGAATCGACCGCTTACCACGAAGCAGGCCACGCCATTATCGGCCGTCTGGTTCCGGAACACGATCCAGTCCATAAAGTGACGATTATCCCGCGCGGTCGTGCGCTGGGTGTGACCTTCTTCCTGCCGGAAGGCGATGCGATCAGCGCCAGCCGTCAGAAACTGGAAAGTCAGATCTCCACCCTGTACGGCGGTCGTCTGGCGGAAGAGATTATCTACGGTCCGGAACATGTTTCTACCGGCGCGTCCAACGACATTAAAGTGGCGACGAACCTGGCGCGTAACATGGTGACCCAGTGGGGCTTCTCCGACAAACTCGGTCCGCTGCTGTATGCGGAAGAAGAAGGCGAAGTCTTCCTCGGCCGTAGCGTAGCGAAAGCGAAGCATATGTCCGATGAAACCGCGCGTATCATCGACCAGGAAGTGAAATCGCTGATCGAGCGTAACTACGGTCGTGCTCGCCAGCTGCTGAACGACAACATGGATATCCTGCACGCGATGAAAGATGCGCTCATGAAATATGAGACTATCGATGCGCCGCAGATTGACGACCTGATGGCTCGTCGCGATGTTCGTCCGCCGGCGGGTTGGGAAGAACCGGGTTCTTCGAATAACTCTGACAACAATGGCACGCCTCGTGCGCCGCGTCCGGTTGATGAACCGCGTACGCCGAACCCGGGCAACACCATGTCAGAGCAGCTGGGCGACAAGTAAGCTACCGCTGTTGATGTCTTGTTTTAACCTTAAAAACCCCGGGGCGCCCGCTCCGGGGTTTTTCTTTTTTTAACCTCTTCAGTCTCAGGGATTTTGTGATGAAACTTGTAGCCCAGGGCTCAACCCTCGCTCTCTCTCATCCGCATGTGATGGGCATTCTTAATGTGACGCCCGACTCTTTCTCAGATGGCGGCGCTCACAACTCGCTGGTTGAGGCGGTGAAGCATGCCAATCTGATGATTAACGCAGGGGCGACCATCATTGATATCGGCGGTGAATCCACGCGGCCAGGGGCGGCTGAGGTGAGCGTAGAAGAGGAACTCGCGCGGGTGATCCCGGTTGTCGAAGCGATCGCTCAGCGCTTTGAAGTGTGGATCTCGGTGGATACGTCCAAACCGGAGGTTATCCGCGAATCAGCCCGGGCCGGGGCGCATATCATTAACGATATTCGTTCGCTGACCGAACCTGGCGCGCTGCAGGCCGCTGCGGAAACCGGGCTGCCGGTGTGTCTGATGCATATGCAGGGTCAGCCGAAAACCATGCAGGAGGCGCCAAAATATGAGGATGTCTTCGCCGATGTCGAGCGCTTTTTTGCAGAACATATTGTGCGCTGCGAGCAGGCGGGGATCGCAAAAGAAAAATTGCTGCTCGACCCGGGATTCGGTTTCGGTAAAAATCTCTCCCATAATTATCAACTGCTGGCCAGGCTGGGTGAATTTCACCACTTTGGGCTGCCTCTGCTGGTCGGTATGTCGCGTAAGTCGATGGTAGGTCAGTTGCTGAACGTCGGGCCGTCGGAACGGCTGAACGGCAGCCTGGCGTGTGCCGTCATTGCAGCAATGCAGGGCGCGCAGATAATCCGCGTCCATGATGTCAAAGAAACGGTAGAAGCGCTGCGCGTGGTGGAAGCCACCCTCGCCGCTAAGGGAAAAAAACGTTATGAGTAACCGCAAGTATTTTGGCACCGATGGTATTCGTGGCCGCGTCGGCGATGCGCCGATCACTCCGGAATTTGTGCTTAAGCTGGGCTGGGCGGCGGGGAAAGTGTTAGCGCGCCACGGCTCGCGTAAAATTATCATCGGCAAGGATACCCGTATTTCGGGCTATATGCTGGAGTCCGCGCTGGAAGCTGGGCTGGCGGCCGCGGGGCTCTCTGCGTCGTTCACCGGGCCAATGCCGACACCGGCCATCGCCTACCTGACGCGCGCATTCCGCGCCGAGGCGGGGATCGTTATTTCAGCTTCGCATAACCCTTTCTACGACAACGGTATTAAATTCTTCTCCATTGAGGGCACCAAGCTGCCGGATGATGTGGAAGAGGCGATTGAAGCCGAAATGGAGAAAGAACTCACCTGCGTGGATTCGGCAGAGCTGGGCAAAGCCAGCCGTATCGTTGATGCCGCCGGGCGCTACATTGAATTTTGTAAAGGCACCTTTCCCAACGAACTGAGCCTCGGCACGCTGAAAGTGGTGGTGGATTGCGCGCACGGTGCGACCTATCACATTGCCCCCAATGTCTTCCGCGAGCTGGGCGCTCAGGTTATCGCGATGGGCTGCGAGCCTGACGGCCTCAACATCAACGAAGAGGTCGGCGCCACCGACGTGCGTGCGCTGCAGGCGCGCGTGCTGGCGGAGAAAGCCGATCTGGGTATTGCCTACGACGGCGATGGCGATCGGGTGATCATGGTTGACCATGAAGGCAATAAAGTCGATGGCGACCAGATCCTCTACATCATCGCCCGGGAAGGGCTGCGTCAGGGGCAGCTGCGCGGCGGCGCCGTGGGCACGCTGATGAGTAATATGGGACTGGAGCTGGCGCTCAAGCAGTTAGGCATCCCGTTTGCCCGCGCGAAGGTCGGTGACCGTTATGTACTGGAGATGCTGCAGGAAAAAGGCTGGCGCATTGGTGCGGAAAACTCAGGCCATGTGATCCTGCTGGATAAAACCACCACCGGCGATGGCATCGTCGCCAGTCTGCAGGTGGTCGCGGCGATGGTACGTAACCATATGAGTCTGCATGACCTTTGCAGTGGCATGAAGATGTTCCCTCAGTTACTGGTGAATGTGCGTTTTACCGAAGGCAGCGGTAACCCACTGGAGAACGAGCATGTCAAAGCGGTGACCGCAGAAGTGGAAGCAGCGTTAGGGAAACGCGGCCGTGTCCTGCTGCGTAAATCCGGAACGGAGCCGCTGATCCGCGTCATGGTGGAAGGCGAGCATGAAGATCAGGTGCACGAGTTTGCGCATCGCATCGCCGAAGCGGTAAAAAGCGTCTAAGCTTGCCGGCTAAGTGGTTAAAAAGGCGGCGCTTGCCGCCTTTTTTATGATCGAATACCGGCTTTTTGCTGTTTTTTTCTGCAGTTGATACAATGTGTCGAAATTGCCCTTGCGAAGGTCATCCGCTTTGGTTAGTATTCACACCCGCTTCAGTGGGAAACGTTAAAACGTCCCGCTTTATTGGTCGAAGCACTTGGTATGCGGCAAATCCGCAAGGAACAGGTTGATTATGTACGAAGCTCTTTTGGTTGTTTTCCTTATTGTAGCGATTGGCCTTGTTGGTCTGGTTATGCTGCAGCAAGGTAAAGGCGCTGATATGGGAGCCTCCTTCGGTGCAGGCGCTTCCGGCACACTGTTTGGGTCCAGCGGTTCTGGCAACTTCATGACCCGTATGACCGGCATCCTGGCTGCGCTGTTCTTCATCATCAGTCTGGCGCTGGGTAATATCAACAGCAACAAGACCAGTAAAGGAAGTGAGTGGGATAACCTGAGTGCACCGAAAACGGAGCAAACTCAGCCAACTGCGCCGGCTCAGCCGACCAGCGACATCCCGCACTAAGTATTCTGTACCGAGGTGGTGGAATTGGTAGACACGCTACCTTGAGGTGGTAGTGCCCTAACGGGCTTGTGGGTTCGAGTCCCATCCTCGGTACCAATATTCCAGAAAAAAGACGCTGAAAAGCGTCTTTTTTTGTTTTTGTCCCCTCCGGCCATTTAATTATAAACATCTCTTTGCTGGTTCCCTTCTTTTACTGTCGTTAAAGTCGCCTCGTCAAATTAACAGAGGTGAAGTGACATAATGAACAAGATCGGGTTGCTTATCGTCGCCGGTGTGCTCGGTTTAGCAGGGTGCAGTTCAACATCACCCTCCCAAACGGTGGAGACGATTAATGCGCTAACGGTACCGGTATCGCACAGTGAGCCTGGGGCTACAGCGAATAATGCCCAGGCGGTGACGCGCTATTTCCAGGACAATACGGCGCTGATTGGTCGCCTTAACCATTCGTTGAAAAATCATTATTTGCAGGATGTGGAGCGCCGCGATGTGTTTGACAGACATAGTGAGGCGTACCAGGTGTATGGCGCCCTGACCCGTCTGGAGCAGATGGCGTCCATGAATGATGTTTACCGTAAAGAGAATAATGTTGCCGGTCTGCAGGAGATCAACCGCGTGCTGAAAAGCGTGCCGTTGGCCAGCTGAGAGAAGACAGGGACTGCCGGACAGCAATCCCTGTGTAAGGATTAAAAGCGGAAATTAACCCCGGCATAGGCCCCGTCGGCAAGGGTATTGTCACGATTGCCATCTTTCCCCGCCATATCGATATAACGATAGCCTGCTTCGATATTCAGAGACGGGAGTACGTTAATACGTAATCCGGCATTGGCCTCCACATAATCATCGACGCCGCTGGACATTGAGTCCGGCGAGTAATACCCCTCACCGAAGAGCGTGAAGTACTGGCCGAGGGGCAGCTCTGCGCCGCCGCCAGCGGCGATGGCATAGCCTTCATCACCATCTTTGGGATTCAGATAGACGCCTTTACCGCCCAGCGTCATCAGAAAAGGTCCAAGGTTAAAGTTGTAGCCCATTCCCAGCCCTACGCTGTCCCCGTCATTGTCGCTGTGAGCCCACTGGGTATTGAACGTCATACCCGGTTCCCCGGCGCCAAAGCTGGCGGACAGATTGGTGAACTCGGCACCGGCTTCACCATGCAGGTTAACGGATGCGCAGACGGCGCTGCTGGCCCCCAGGGCGATCATCACGGCAAACAATTTTGGAGCAATCGACTTCATTGTTGAATTCCTTCAGATAAAAAAAAGCCCGATACGGGCGTTCGGGCAAAATTAACGGGTTCTTGGATCTCATCGTTATGGTCGCTGCAGACGGCAGGCGAGGGGGTCAACTCCCGCTACCGCTGCTCACGCCTGGCCGATTTCCGGGGCATATCCTGAGCCGGTGCAGGCCCGGCGGTTAACGCCGTGAGTGGTTGCCTGCTGGTCGAGCCCAGGGACATGTTGTCCGCCGGTAAATTCAGGTGCTCAGCATAAAATTTTTCTTTTTTTACCGTTAGCGTTTATTAATTTAAATTTAAACATTTTCAACATTGAGGCGAGTAACAACAAATAAAGGTGACTGACGCGGTCAAAATTTTTCAGGAAGTGAGGTGATGCTTTGCAAATAACCGCCGCGGGCGAAAGCAATATAACCACCTTTCTTTAATGCTGACAAGACATTGAGAATACTGCTGCGCGACAGGTGGGTCCTGTCCTGAATATATTCAAGAATAGACACGCGCAGTCGGGTCTCTGCGGTTAATAGCATCATTTCCAGCAGATGGTTACGGATCACTGAATAGGTTCGCTGTTGCAGGACCAGATCGTCACGATATACCAGGTAAGAAGTATGATAGGCCAGCAGGCTGGTCACCTCCTCCCACAGGTTATGCTGACGAAAGAGCGCGGAAGCCAGGTCATAGTCGATGCGTAGCAGTTCGGAAGAGACTTCCGCTCGCAGGCTATGGCTGCGGCTGGGCTGTAGCATTTCCGCCACGCCGAAAAGGTGGGGCTCATAGACGGTCACCATCAATAGCTTGTCGGAATTCCGAATAATCGATAGCTCGCCTTTTTTAAAAATAAAGAGCTGGGTTTTGCCTTTATATTCCCAGGTGAGTCTTTTTCTGGCGATCGCGTTAACGGGCGTCGCGTGTGGCTCAAGCACATCGATCAGTCGGTCAATGGCCTTTTGCGGCCTGATCGGCGGTTTAATATTCATGATGTTTATCACCAGATATGAATTAATCAATTGAGGCTATTATAGTCAACAATTTTGCTGACCGGGCGATAAGGAAAAAATGCCTCTTTTCAATTTTTCTGGCGCTGACAGGGAACAAAAAATAAAAAGCCGGCGGAGGGCCGCCGGCGGGGAGCAAACATCGTCAGGCGATTATTTGCCTTTGTTTTCCAGATTCTCAACCTGCGGTAAACCGGTTGCCGAGGAGGCGCTCAGCAGGCCAGACTGGGCATAGCCGAACAGCTTCTCGCGGGTATCGGTGATATCCAGATTACGCATGGTCAGCTGACCGATACGGTCTTCGGCGGTAAACATGGAATCGCCTTTTTCCATGGTCAGACGCTCTGCTTTATAGGTCAGGTTGTCTGAAACGGTATTGAGGATCGAGTAGTCGTTACCGCGACGCAGCTCAAGGGTAACTTCGCCGGTGATCTGGCTCGCGACCCAGCGCTGCAGAGAATCACGCAGCATCAGCGCCTGGGAATCGAACCAGCGTCCCTGATACAGCAGGCGGCCCAGCTGACGACCGTGGGCATGGTATTGCTCGATTGTGTCTTCGTTATGGATACCGGTCAGCAGACGCTCGTAGGCGATATGCAGCAGCGCCATCCCGGGGGCTTCATAAATACCGCGGCTTTTCGCTTCGATAATGCGGTTTTCAATCTGATCGCTCATCCCCAGACCGTGGCGGCCGCCGATGCGGTTGGCTTCCAGCATCATCTCGACGTCGTCAGCGAAGGTTTTGCCATTCAGCGCCACCGGATGGCCTTGCTCAAAGCGTACGGTTACCTCTTCCGCTGGGATCTTCACGTTTTCGTCCCAGAACTTCACGCCCATAATCGGGTTGACGATTTTCACGCTGGAATTGAGGAATTCGAGGTCTTTCGCTTCGTGCGTCGCGCCGAGCATGTTGGAGTCAGTGGAATAGGCTTTTTCAACCGACATCTTGTAGTCAAAGCCGCAGGCGATCATAAATTCGGACATTTCGTGCCGGCCGCCGAGCTCATCGATGAAATCACTGTCCAGCCACGGCTTGTAAATCTGCAGTTCAGCATTGGTCAGCAGGCCGTAACGATAGAAACGTTCGATATCGTTGCCTTTATAGGTGCTGCCATCGCCCCAGATGTTGACGCCATCTTCTTTCATTGCCGCCACCAGCATGGTGCCGGTGACCGCGCGGCCCAGCGGCGTGGTGTTGAAGTAGGTCAACCCACCGGTGGTGTTATGGAAAGCGCCACACTGAATCGCCGCGATCCCTTCTGCGACCAGCTGTTTGCGGCAGTCGATCAGACGGGCACCTTCAGCGCCATACTCTTTCGCGCGGCGCGGAATAGCATCGTAGTCGTCTTCGTCCGGTTGACCCAGGTTAGCGGTATATGCATAAGGCACGGCGCCTTTTTTGCGCATCCATAACAGCGCGGCGCTGGTATCCAGTCCACCAGAGAAAGCGATACCAATACGTTGACCAACCGGGAGATGCTTGAGAATCGTCGTCATAAAATAAAACCCTGCTCGATAGACTGTGGTGAGTTCGACTCAACAACCTTAACTGCATTTTTATGCATTAATTGTGAGTATTCATTTAACCATCTTTTACTGGCGACAGGAAGGGCTTCATCATCTTTTTGCTAAAAAAGCCTGAAATACCAGCACAAACGGCAATCGGGGGCGATAAAAAGCATGTTGACAAAATATACTAATTGCCGATACAATTCACCCCGATTTTATGTCCCGTCTTCGGTACCAAATCCCAGCAGTATTTGCGTCTTTTGCTCAATAAGAGTAAAATATGCCACGTTTCAGGCGCGGGGTGGAGCAGCCTGGTAGCTCGTCGGGCTCATAACCCGAAGGTCGTCGGTTCAAATCCGGCCCCCGCAACCACTTTCCCATTAAGTACTTTTTCAAATATACTGTGAGGACTAAGTGTCCTTCGTAGCCGAATTTGAAAGAATTCTTGCGGAAGGTGTTCCAGATCGCCATGGCGATCTCAGGGTTCAGTTATCTAAAGCCCCGATTTATCGGGGTTTTTTGTTATCTGACTTCAGAATAACTGGGCTATACGCCCTTTTTTTATGTCTTGGGGGTGGGTTTGTCCACATTAGAGCAAAAATTGACAGAGATGCTCACAGCGCCGGTTGAAGCGCTTGGCTTTGAGCTGGTCGGCATCGAATTTATTCGCGGTCGCACATCCACACTGCGCATCTATATTGATAGTGAAGATGGCATCAACGTTGATGATTGTGCTGATGTGAGCCACCAGGTAAGCGCCGTCATGGATGTTGAAGACCCGATCACTGTCGCTTACAACCTGGAAGTCTCTTCGCCTGGTCTCGACCGTCCGATGTTCACCGCCGAACACTACCAACGTTTCACTGGCGAAGAAGTTGCGCTGGTGCTGCGCATGGCGGTTCAGAACCGTCGCAAATGGCAGGGCATTATCAAAGCGGTAGACGGTGAAATGATCACGGTAACCGTCGAAGGCAAAGATGAAGTGTTCGCGCTGAGTAACATCCAGAAGGCGAACCTGGTTCCCCACTTTTAACAGTCTGGATTGAGGTGAAAGGCCCCGATGAACAAAGAAATTTTGGCTGTTGTTGAAGCCGTTTCCAACGAAAAAGCGCTGCCGCGCGAGAAAATTTTCGAAGCGCTGGAAAGCGCGCTGGCAACGGCCACCAAGAAAAAATACGAACAAGAGATCGACGTTCGCGTAGAAATCGACCGTAAGAGCGGCGATTTCGACACCTTCCGTCGCTGGCTGGTTGTTGAAGAGGTGACTCAGCCGACGCGCGAGATCACGCTGGAAGCAGCGCGTTACGAAGATGAAAGCATGAACGTCGGCGACTATGTCGAAGATCAGATTGAATCTGTTACCTTCGACCGTATCACCACGCAGACCGCTAAACAGGTTATCGTGCAGAAAGTCCGCGAAGCCGAGCGCGCGATGGTGGTAGATCAGTTCCGCGAGCACGAAGGTGAGATCATCACCGGCGTGGTGAAAAAAGTGAACCGCGACAACATCACCCTGGATCTGGGCAACAACGCTGAAGCCGTGATCCTGCGTGAAGATATGCTGCCGCGTGAAAACTTCCGTCCGGGCGACCGCATCCGCGGCGTACTGTACGCTGTCCGTCCGGAAGCGCGTGGCGCCCAGCTGTTCGTGACCCGTTCCAAACCTGAGATGCTGATCGAATTGTTCCGCATTGAAGTGCCGGAAATCGGTGAAGAAGTGCTGGAGATCAAAGCGGCGGCTCGCGATCCGGGCTCTCGTGCCAAAATCGCGGTGAAAACCAACGACAAGCGCATCGACCCGGTTGGCGCTTGCGTCGGTATGCGCGGTGCGCGCGTGCAGGCCGTCTCTACTGAGCTGGGCGGCGAACGCATCGATATCGTCCTGTGGGATGATAACCCGGCGCAGTTCGTGATCAACGCCATGGCGCCGGCAGACGTCGCGTCTATCGTGGTGGATGAAGATAAACACACCATGGATATCGCGGTAGAAGCGGGCAACCTGGCGCAGGCGATTGGCCGTAACGGTCAGAACGTTCGTCTGGCTTCGCAGCTCAGCGGCTGGGAACTCAACGTGATGACCGTTGACGACCTGCAGGCTAAGCACCAGGCGGAAGCGCATGCCGCTATCGATACCTTCACCAAATATCTCGATATTGATGAAGATTTCGCGACAGTGCTGGTTGAAGAAGGCTTCTCCTCGCTGGAAGAGCTGGCCTATGTGCCGATGAAAGAACTGCTGGAAATCGACGGTCTGGATGAAGCCACCGTTGAAGCACTTCGTGAGCGTGCGAAAAACGCACTGACTACGCTGGCGCTGGCTCAGGAAGAAAGCCTGGGAGATAACAAACCTGCCGATGATTTGTTGAATCTGGAAGGTCTGGATCGTGCCCTGGCATTCAAACTGGCTGCCCGTGGTGTTTGTACGCTGGAAGATCTCGCCGAGCAGGGCGTTGATGACCTGGCTGATATCGAAGGGATGACCGACGAGAAAGCTGGCGAGCTCATCATGGCCGCTCGCAACATTTGTTGGTTCGGCGACGAAGCGTAATAAACTGTAGCAGGAAGGAACAGCATGACAGATGTGACTATTAAAGCGCTGGCCTCAGAGATTCAGACCTCTGTGGATCGCCTGATACAGCAATTTGCTGACGCAGGCATCCGCAAATCGGCTGATGATTCTGTGACCGCGCAAGAGAAACAAACTTTGTTGACGCACCTGAACCGTGAACACGGCTCGGCGCCCGACAAGCTGACGTTGCAGCGTAAAACCCGCAGCACGTTGAATATTCCAGGTACCGGTGGAAAGAGTAAATCGGTACAAATCGAAGTCCGCAAGAAACGCACCTTTGTGAAACGCGATCCGCAAGAGGCTGAACGTCTGGCCGCGGAAGAGCAGGCGCAGCGTGAAGCGGAAGAGCAGGCCCGTCGTGAAGCTGAAGAAGCAGCGAAACGCGAGGCGCAATTAAAAGCTGAACGTGAGGCCGCAGAACAAGCTAAACGTGAAGTCGCTGATAAAGCGAAACGTGAAGCTGCGGAAAAAGACAAAGTGAGCAATCAACATACCGACGAAATGACCAAAACCGCCCAGGCTGAAAAGATCCGCCGTGAGAACGAAGCCGCGGAACTGAAGCGCAAATCGGAAGAAGAAGCACGCCGCAAACTTGAAGAAGAAGCGCGCCGTGTAGCGGAAGAAGCACGCCGTATGGCAGAAGAAAACGAAAAAAATTGGTCTGAAACCTCAGACAGCCCGGAAGATAGCAGCGACTATCACGTCACTACGTCACAGCATGCTCGTCAGGCTGAAGATGATAACGATCGTGAAGTTGAAGGCGGTCGCGGCCGTAGCCGTAGCAGCAAAGCGGCGCGTCCGGCGAAGAAAGGCAACAAACACGCTGAATCTAAAGCTGATCGTGAAGAAGCCCGTGCGGCCGTTCGCGGCGGTAAAGGCGGTAAGCACCGTAAAGGTTCCGCTCTGCAGCAGGGCTTCCAGAAGCCGGCGCAGGCCGTTAACCGTGACGTTATCATCGGCGAAACCATCACCGTTGGTGAACTGGCTAACAAGATGGCGGTGAAAGGTTCTCAGGTCATCAAAGCGATGATGAAACTGGGCGCCATGGCGACCATTAACCAGGTCATCGACCAGGAAACCGCGCAGCTGGTTGCCGAAGAGATGGGCCACAAAGTTATCCTGCGTCGTGAAAACGAACTGGAAGAAGCGGTAATGAGCGACCGTGACACCGGCGCTGCGGCTGAACCGCGCGCACCGGTCGTGACCATCATGGGTCACGTTGACCACGGTAAAACCTCGCTGCTGGACTATATTCGTTCTACTAAGGTTGCCTCCGGCGAAGCGGGTGGTATTACCCAGCACATCGGTGCTTACCACGTAGAAACCGACAACGGCATGATCACCTTCCTGGACACCCCGGGCCACGCCGCGTTTACCTCCATGCGTGCTCGTGGCGCGCAGGCGACGGATATCGTGGTTCTGGTGGTGGCGGCAGACGACGGCGTGATGCCGCAGACCATCGAAGCTATCCAGCACGCTAAAGCGGCGCAGGTACCGGTGGTGGTTGCGGTGAACAAAATCGATAAGCCAGAAGCTGATCCGGATCGCGTGAAGAATGAACTGTCCCAGTACGGCATCCTGCCGGAAGAGTGGGGCGGCGAGAGCCAGTTCGTCCATGTTTCCGCGAAAGCCGGTACCGGCATCGACGACCTGCTGGACGCGATTCTGCTGCAGGCTGAAGTTCTCGAACTGAAAGCTGTACGTAACGGTATGGCGAGCGGCGCGGTCATCGAGTCCTTCCTCGATAAAGGTCGTGGCCCGGTGGCTACCGTTCTGGTTCGCGAAGGTACTCTGCATAAGGGCGATATTGTCCTGTGTGGCTTTGAATATGGCCGCGTGCGTGCGATGCGTGACGAACTGGGTCGCGAAGTGCTGGAAGCGGGTCCGTCCATTCCGGTGGAAATCCTCGGTCTGTCCGGTGTGCCGGCTGCGGGTGATGAAGTGACTGTGGTTCGTGACGAGAAAAAAGCGCGTGAAGTGGCACTGTATCGTCAGGGCAAATTCCGTGAAGTTAAGCTCGCGCGTCAGCAGAAATCTAAGCTGGAAAACATGTTCGCTAACATGACCGAAGGCGAAGTTCACGAAGTGAACATCGTGCTGAAAGCGGACGTACAGGGTTCTGTCGAAGCGATTTCCGATTCCTTACTGAAACTGTCTACCGACGAAGTGAAAGTGAAGATCATCGGTTCCGGCGTAGGTGGTATCACCGAAACCGACGCGACCCTGGCAGCAGCATCCAACGCGATTCTGGTTGGCTTCAACGTTCGTGCCGATGCCTCTGCGCGTAAAGTTATCGAAGCGGAAAGCCTGGATCTGCGTTATTACTCCGTCATCTATAACCTGATCGACGAAGTGAAAGCGGCGATGAGCGGCATGCTGTCTCCGGAACTGAAACAGCAGATCATCGGTCTGGCTGAAGTGCGTGATGTGTTCAAATCGCCGAAATTCGGCGCCATCGCGGGCTGTATGGTTACCGAAGGGACGATCAAACGTCACAACCCAATCCGCGTCCTGCGTGACAACGTGGTTATCTATGAAGGCGAGCTGGAATCCCTGCGCCGCTTCAAAGATGACGTTAACGAAGTCCGTAACGGCATGGAATGTGGTATCGGTGTGAAGAACTACAACGACGTTCGCGTTGGCGATATGATCGAAGTGTTCGAAATCATCGAAATCCAGCGTAGCATCGATTAATCATTTGATGGCTAAGCAGCCGGGGAAGCGAAGCGCCACCCGGCAATCATTTTAAAAAGGGGCTTTTGGCCCCTTTTTTGTCTTTATTCTGGAGAACTTATTATGGCGAAAGAATTTGGTCGCCCGCAGCGTGTGGCCCAGGAGATGCAAAAAGAGATTGCCATCATCCTGCAACGTGAAATCAAAGATCCGCGTCTGGGTATGATGACCACCGTTTCCGGTGTGGAAATGTCCCGTGACCTGGCCTATGCCAAGGTGTATGTCACCTTCCTCAACGACAAAGATGAAGCCGCGGTGAAAGCGGGCATCAAAGCGCTGCAGGAAGCTTCTGGTTTTATCCGCTCCCTGCTGGGTAAAGCGATGCGTCTGCGTATCGTGCCGGAACTGACTTTCTTCTACGACAACTCGCTGGTGGAAGGGATGCGTATGTCCAACCTGGTCACCAGCGTGGTGAAACACGACGATGAACGTCGTGTGAACCCGGACGACAGCAAGGAGGACTGATGAGTCGTCCTCGTCGTCGCGGCCGCGACGTGCACGGCGTATTGTTGCTGGACAAGCCTCAGGGCGCTTCCAGCAACGATGTGCTGCAGAAAGTAAAGCGTATTTATAACGCCAACCGCGCTGGCCACACCGGCGCGCTGGATCCGCTGGCGACCGGTATGCTGCCAGTGTGTCTTGGCGAAGCGACCAAGTTTTCCCAGTATCTGCTGGACTCCGATAAGCGTTATCGCGTGATCGCCAAACTGGGCCAGCGCACGGATACCTCCGATGCCGACGGTCAGGTGGTGGAAGAGCGTCCGCTAACCTTTAGCGACGAGCAGCTGGCGGCGGCGCTGGATAGTTTCCGCGGCGAGACGCAGCAGGTACCGTCGATGTACTCGGCGCTGAAGTATCAGGGCAAGAAGCTGTACGAGTATGCTCGTCAGGGCATTGAGGTCCCGCGTGAAGCCCGGCCGATTACGGTCTATGAGCTGCTGTTTATTCGCCATGAAGGCGATGAACTGGAGCTGGAGATCCACTGCTCGAAAGGCACCTACATCCGGACGATTATCGATGATTTAGGTGAAAAGCTCGGCTGCGGCGCGCACGTGATTTTCCTGCGTCGCCTGGCGGTGAGCAAATACCCGGTTGAGCGGATGGTGACCCTCGAGCAGCTGCAGGCGCTGGTCGATCAGGCGGCAGCGCAGGATATTCCTGCCGCGCAGCTGCTTGATCCGCTGCTGATGCCGATGGACAGCCCGGCGTCGGACTATCCGCTGGTGGCGATTCCGGAGACCTCCGCGGTTTACTTTAAAAACGGTAACCCGGTTCGTCAGTCAGGCGCGCCGCTTAACGGGCTGGTGCGGGTGATGGAAAACGAATCCGGCAAGTTTCTCGGCATGGGCGAAATTGACGATGAAGGCCGCGTGGCGCCGCGTCGTCTGGTGGTGGAATACCCGGCGTAAGCGCTTTTCTTGCGATAAAAGCCTGCTACGAGTAGAATATCGCCGCTTAACGTCCGCTAAAGTGTTTTAACATTTTCGGGCGTTGCATCAGGGGTCGCTGAATTAGAGATCGGCACCCTTTCTTTCTTTTAATTTTTGGAGTTCTAAAATGTCTCTAAGCGTTGAAGCTAAAGCAAAAATCGTTTCTGAGTTTGGTCGTGGCGAAAACGACAGCGGTTCTACCGAAGTTCAGGTTGCACTGCTGACTGCACAGATCAACCACCTGCAGGGCCACTTTGCAGAGCACAAAAAAGATCACCACAGCCGTCGTGGTCTGCTGCGCATGGTTTCTCAGCGTCGTAAACTGCTCGACTACCTGAAACGTAAAGATGTTGCACGTTACGCTGCGCTGATCGAGCGTCTGGGTCTGCGTCGCTAATTCTGCGAGTTTCAGAAAAAGGGGCCTGACGGCCCCTTTTTTCGACCGGGCGGCAGCAATTCATTCAAAACTCATGTATTGTTGCTAGTAATGATCTTCATGCAGAGGTTCGCGCGGCTAATGAGAGGCTTCATCCGCAGGGGCGGGTAAAGGTTGTCATTAGTCGCGAGGATGCAGAGGATCGGGTCAATAGACGCTATGTCTTTGATATGGCGTGATTTATAGATAAAAAGGATAGAATTTTGCTTAATCCGATCGTTCGTAAATTCCAGTACGGCCAGCATACCGTAACCCTGGAAACCGGCATGATGGCGCGCCAGGCAACGGCCGCTGTGATGGTTAGCATGGATGACACCGCGGTATTCGTGACCGTTGTGGGTCAGAAAAAAGCGAAGCCAGGCCAGGACTTTTTCCCGCTGACTGTTAACTACCAGGAGCGTACTTACGCTGCCGGTAAAATCCCGGGTGGTTTCTTCCGTCGTGAAGGCCGTCCAAGCGAAGGCGAAACCCTGATCGCGCGTCTGATTGACCGCCCGGTTCGCCCGCTGTTCCCGGAAGGCTTCGTTAACGAAGTTCAGGTTATCGCCACCGTCGTTTCCGTTAACCCGCAGGTTAACCCGGATATCGTCGCGATGATCGGCGCTTCCGCTGCGCTGTCCCTGTCTGGTATTCCGTTCAATGGCCCAATCGGCGCCGCGCGCGTGGGTTACATCAACGACCAGTACGTACTGAACCCAACCCAGGAAGAACTGAAGTCCAGCAAACTGGATCTGGTGGTTGCCGGTACTGAAGCGGCCGTGCTGATGGTTGAATCCGAGGCTGAACTGCTGAGCGAAGACCAGATGCTGGGCGCGGTGGTCTTCGGCCACGAGCAGCAGCAGATTGTTATTCAGAACATCAACGACCTGGTGAAAGAAGCCGGTAAACCGCGTTGGGACTGGCAGCCGGAAGCCGTCAACGAAGCGCTGAACGCGCGCGTGGCTGCGCTGGCTGAATCCCGCCTGAGCGATGCTTACCGTATCACCGACAAACAAGAGCGTTACGCTCAGGTTGACGTGATCAAATCTGAAACCATCGCCACGCTGGTAGCAGAAGATGAAACCCTGGACGCTAACGAGCTGGGTGAAATCCTGCACGCCATCGAGAAAAACGTGGTTCGTAGCCGCGTACTGGCAGGCGAGCCGCGTATCGATGGCCGCGAAAAAGACATGATCCGTGGTCTGGACGTTCGTACCGGCGTACTGCCGCGTACTCATGGTTCCGCACTGTTCACCCGTGGCGAAACGCAGGCGCTGGTTACCGCGACTCTGGGTACCGCACGCGACGCGCAGAACATCGACGAACTGATGGGCGAGCGCACCGACTCCTTCCTGTTCCACTACAACTTCCCTCCGTACTCCGTAGGCGAAACTGGCATGGTGGGTTCTCCGAAGCGTCGTGAAATCGGTCACGGTCGTCTGGCTAAGCGCGGCGTTCTGGCCGTAATGCCGACAATCGACGAATTCCCGTACACCGTTCGCGTGGTATCTGAAATCACCGAATCCAACGGTTCTTCTTCCATGGCCTCCGTCTGTGGCGCCTCTCTGGCGCTGATGGATGCGGGTGTGCCGGTGAAAGCCGCCGTTGCGGGTATCGCAATGGGTCTGGTGAAAGAAGGCGACAACTTCGTCGTTCTGTCTGACATCCTGGGTGACGAAGACCACCTTGGCGATATGGACTTCAAAGTTGCGGGTTCCCGCGACGGTATCTCTGCGCTGCAGATGGATATCAAAATTGAAGGTATCACCAAAGAAATCATGCAGGTTGCTCTGAACCAGGCTAAAGGTGCGCGTCTGCACATCCTGGGCGTGATGGAGCAGGCGATTAACGCGCCGCGCGGCGATATCTCTGAATTCGCACCGCGTATCCACACCATCAAGATCAACCCGGACAAGATCAAAGACGTTATCGGTAAAGGCGGTTCTGTTATCCGTGCCCTGACCGAAGAAACCGGCACCACCATCGAAATCGAAGATGACGGTACCGTGAAGATCGCAGCGACCGACGGCGATAAAGCACAGCATGCTATCCGTCGTATCGAAGAGATCACCGCTGAGATCGAAGTTGGCCGCATCTACAATGGTAAAGTGACCCGTATCGTTGACTTTGGCGCGTTCGTTGCCATCGGCGGCGGTAAAGAAGGTCTGGTTCACATCTCGCAGATCGCTGATAAGCGCGTTGAGAAAGTGACTGACTACCTGCAGATGGGTCAGGAAGTGCCGGTTAAGGTTCTGGAAGTTGACCGCCAGGGCCGTGTTCGTCTGAGCATCAAAGAAGCAACTGAACAGACTCCGTCTGCCGCAGCGCCGGAAGCTCCGGTCGCCGAGCAGGGCGAGTAAGGTTGCCGTTAGCCCTCCGCTTTTGCGGAGGGCGTTTTACGGGCAGGACGCCTCGTTTGCAGCCGGGGAACAGGACGTTCATCCAATCGTTGTCTTCGGGAGTGGGAAATGAAGCCTTTTTTGCGCTGGTGTTTCGTGGCGACAGCTCTCACGCTGGCAGGATGCAGTAGCACCGCCTGGCGTAAGGACGCCGTCCTCGCAGTACCATTGCAACCGACTTTACAGCAAGAAGTGATTCTGGCACGCATGGAACAAATTCTTGCCAGTCGGGCTTTATCCGATGACGAACGCGCACAGCTTTTATATGAGCGCGGAGTGTTGTATGATAGTCTCGGTCTGAGGGCATTAGCGCGAAATGATTTTTCACAAGCGCTGGCAATCCGACCCGATATGCCTGAAGTATTCAATTACTTAGGCATTTACTTAACGCAGGCAGGCAATTTTGATGCTGCCTATGAAGCGTTTGATTCTGTACTTGAGCTTGATCCAACTTACAACTACGCGCACTTGAACCGCGGTATCGCCCTGTATTACGGCGGCCGGGCTAAGTTAGCGCAAGATGATCTGCTGGCGTTTTATCAAGACGATCCCAATGATCCTTTCCGTAGCCTGTGGCTTTATATCGCCGAGCGTAAACTCGACGAGAAGCGGGCGCTTGAAGCACTCAGAGAGCGCTTAAACAAGTCGGACAAAGAGCAATGGGGATGGAACATTGTCGAGTTCTACCTTGGCGACATTAGCGAAAAAGAGCTGATGACTCGTCTGAAGGCAGACGCAACGGATAACACCTCGCTCGCTGAGCATCTCAGTGAAACCAACTTCTATTTAGGTAAGTACTACCTAAGTCTGGGGGACAAGGACAGCGCTACGGCACTGTTCAAACTGGCGGTCGCTAACAACGTACATAACTACGTTGAGCACCGATACGCATTGTTGGAATTATCGCTCTTGGGCCAGGAGCAAGATGACCTGGCAGAATCGGACCAGCAATAGCTGACGAACACATCAGCCCATAGTTTTTTGCTTGCCATCACCTTTGCGGGTGAGGGCGTTGTTGTTCGTTAATACACCTACTTTGAGCCGGTTCACACTTTTCAATGAAAATTACCGTAAATTTTCACGATGAGTTATGTAGACTGGCCGCCATTAATTTTGAGGCACACGTACTACATGGCTGAATTCGAAACCACTTTTGCAGATCTGGGCCTGAAGGCTCCCATCCTTGAAGCGCTTAACGATCTGGGTTACGAAAAACCATCTCCGATCCAGGCTGAGTGCATTCCGCATCTGCTGGACGGCCGCGATGTTCTGGGTATGGCCCAGACCGGTAGCGGTAAAACCGCAGCGTTCTCTTTACCGCTGCTGAACAACATTGATCCTGAGCTGAGAGCACCACAGATTCTGGTGCTGGCGCCGACCCGCGAACTGGCGGTACAGGTTGCTGAAGCAATGACGGAATTCTCTAAACATATGCGCGGCGTAAACGTGGTTGCCCTGTACGGCGGCCAGCGTTATGACGTGCAGCTGCGCGCTCTGCGTCAGGGTCCGCAGATCGTTGTCGGTACCCCGGGTCGTCTGCTGGACCACCTGAAGCGCGGCACGCTGGATCTCTCTAAACTGAGCGGTCTGGTACTGGACGAAGCCGATGAAATGCTGCGCATGGGCTTTATCGAAGACGTAGAAACCATTATGGCGCAGATCCCGGAAGGTCATCAGACCGCGCTGTTCTCTGCCACCATGCCGGAAGCGATTCGTCGCATTACCCGCCGCTTTATGAAAGAGCCGCAGGAAGTGCGCATTCAGTCCAGCGTCACCACGCGCCCGGACATCAGCCAGAGCTACTGGACGGCCTACGGCATGCGTAAAAACGAAGCGCTGGTGCGCTTCCTGGAAGCGGAAGACTTTGATGCGGCGATTATCTTCGTGCGTACCAAAAACGCGACCCTGGAAGTGGCTGAAGCGCTGGAGCGTAGCGGCTATAACAGCGCCGCGCTGAACGGCGATATGAACCAGGCGCTGCGTGAGCAGACGCTGGAGCGTCTGAAAGACGGTCGTCTGGACATTCTGATCGCTACCGACGTTGCGGCCCGTGGTCTGGACGTTGAGCGTATCAGCCTGGTTGTTAACTATGACATCCCGATGGATTCCGAGTCTTACGTTCACCGTATCGGCCGTACCGGTCGTGCGGGTCGTGCTGGCCGCGCCCTGCTATTCGTTGAGAACCGCGAGCGTCGCCTGCTGCGTAACATCGAACGTACGATGAAACTGACGATCCCTGAAGTAGAACTGCCAAACGCAGAACTGCTGGGCAAACGTCGCCTGGAAAAATTCGCGGCTAAAGTTCAGCAGCAGCTGGAAAGCAGCGATCTGGACCAGTACCGTGCGCTGCTGGCGAAAATCCAGCCGACGGCGGAAGGCGAAGAGCTGGACGTGGAAACGCTGGCCGCCGCGCTGCTGAAAATGGCCCAGGGCGAACGTTCTCTGATCGTCCCGCCGGATGCGCCGATGCGTCCTAAGCGTGAGTTCCGCGATCGTGATGACCGTTTCGAGCGTCGTGGCGACCGTAATGACCGCGGCCCGCGTGGCGATCGTGAAGATCGTCCGAAGCGTGAGCGTCGTGATGTTGGCGAGATGGAACTGTACCGCATTGAAGTAGGCCGTGATGACGGCGTTGAAGTTCGTCATATCGTTGGCGCGATCGCTAACGAAGGCGATATCAGCAGCCGTTACATCGGTAACATCAAGCTGTTCGGTTCTCACTCCACCATCGAACTGCCGAAAGGTATGCCGGGCGAAGTACTGCAGCACTTTACTCGCACCCGCATCCTGAACAAACCGATGAACATGCAGCTGATGGGCGATGCGCAGCCGCGCACTGAACGTCGTGAAGGCGGTCGTGGTTTCGGCGGTGAGCGTCGTGAAGGCGGCCGTAGCTTCGGTGGCGAACGTCGTGAAGGCGGTCGTGGTGATGGTCGTCGTTTCAGCGGCGAACGTCGTGAAGGCCGTGCGCCGCGTCGTGACGATGCAGCTGCGCCGCGCCGTGATGACTCCGCTGGTCGTCGTCGTTTCGGTGGCGATGCGTAATTAGCGCAACACGCTAGCGTAAAGTAAATAATACAGCCCCGATCGCCATGATTGGGGCTTTTTTTATTCCTTTTGTACTCGTGTACTGGTACAGTGCGTCGCACCCACTGTGGGAAAGTTTTTTTGACTGGAGATTTCGGTAAATGGCGACACTAACCACTACAACCACCCGGCCGTCCCTGTTTGGCGGCGTGGTGATTATCGGCGGCACGATTATTGGCGCGGGCATGTTCTCGCTGCCGGTGGTGATGTCCGGCGCGTGGTTCTTCTGGTCGCTGGCGGCGCTGGTTTTTACCTGGTTCTGCATGTTGCACTCCGGTCTGATGATCCTGGAAGCCAACCTCAACTACCGGATTGGCTCCAGTTTCGACACCATCACCAAAGACCTGCTCGGCAAGGGCTGGAACCTGGTGAACGGCGTGTCGATCGCCTTTGTGCTGTATATCCTGACTTACGCCTATATTTCGGCGAGCGGTTCGATCCTGCACCATACCTTCAGTGAAATGTCGCTGAACGTACCGGCGCGCGCGGCGGGCTTCGGCTTTGCGCTTCTGGTGGCATTTATTGTCTGGATGAGCACCAAAGCGGTGAGCCGCATGACGGCTATCGTGCTCGGCGCCAAGGTCATCACCTTCTTCCTGACCTTCGGCAGCCTGCTGGGACACGTCGAACCGACGACGCTGTTTAACGTCGCGGAGAAGAATGCCTCCTATGCGCCCTACCTGCTGATGACTCTGCCGTTCTGCCTGGCCTCGTTTGGCTATCACGGTAACGTGCCGAGCCTGATGAAATATTATGGTAAGGATCCGCGCACCATTACCCGCTGTCTGATTTACGGTACGCTGCTGGCGCTGGGTCTGTACGTGGTCTGGCTGCTGGTGACGATGGGCAATATCCCGCGTCCGCAGTTTATCGATATTGCGCAGAAGGGCGGTAACATTGATGTACTGGTACAGGCCCTGAGCGGCGTACTGAATAACCGCGGCCTGGATCTGCTGCTGGTAGTGTTCTCCAACTTTGCCGTCGCGAGTTCGTTCCTCGGCGTGACGCTGGGTCTGTTCGACTATCTGGCGGATCTGTTTGGCTTTGACGATAGCGCGATGGGGCGCTTTAAGACCGCGCTGTTGACCTTTATCCCGCCGATGCTCGGTGGGCTGGTGAAACCAGATGGTTTCCTTTACGCCATCGGCTATGCCGGCCTGGCGGCGACGGTATGGGCGGCCATTGTGCCGGCGCTGCTGGCCCGCGCTTCGCGTAAACGCTTCGGCAGCCCACAGTTCCGCGTGTGGGGCGGAAAAGCGATGATTGTGCTGATCCTGCTCTTTGGTCTCGGCAACGCGGTGGTGCACTTCCTGTCGAGCTTTAATCTGCTGCCGGTTTATCAGTAAGGTTAATGCCCGGTGGCATAACATCCACCGGGCTGACGTTTGTGTTACCCCAACAGCTCCTCTTTCACCTGCATCGCTAAATCGAAAGAATGCAGGCGAGCCTGATGGTCGAAGATCTGGCCGTTGACCATGATTTCGTCCGCCTTGGTTTCGCGCAGAATGGACTCTAAGCCGTGGCGGACTTTCGTTTTATCGCCGACCAGCGACATGCTTAACGCCTGCTGCACGCCATACTGCTCGGACGCTGACCACAGCTGATGCATATTTTCCACCGGCGGCGGCAGCTGTCCGGTTTCGCCGCGCCGCAGCTTAACGAACGCCTGCTGCATAGAGGTAAAGAGGAACTCCGCATCGCGGTTGCTGTCGGCGGCGATAATATTGATACACACCATCGCGTACGGTTTTTCCAGCCGCGCCGAAGGTTTGAAATTGCTGCGATACAGATGCAGCGCCTGGAACAGCATATCCGGCGCGAAATGCGAGGCGAAAGCAAACGGCAGGCCGAGCTGCGCCGCCAGCTGGGCGCTGTACAGGCTTGAGCCCAGCAGCCACACCGGAATTCGTTCGCCATAGCCGGGAACCGGACGCACGTGCGGGTTCGGATCGCGGGCGTCAAACCAGTCCACCAGTTCCGCCACGTCGCGCGGGAAGTTATCGACATCGCCGCTCATATGGCGGCGCAGGGCGCGCATGGTCGGCTGATCGCTGCCTGGCGCGCGGCCAAGGCCGAGATCGATACGCCCGGGATAAAGGGTATTCAGGGTGCCGAACTGCTCGGCGATCACCAGCGGTGAGTGGTTGGGCAGCATCACCCCGCCGGAACCGAGATGCAGAGTGGTGGTATTGGCGGCGAGATAGCCTATCAGCACCGAGGTCGCCGCGCTGGCAATGCCGACCATATTATGGTGCTCCGCCAGCCAGTAGCGGTGATAGCCGCGCGATTCGGCCAGCCTGGCGAGATCCAGAGAGTGGGTAAAGGCTTCTTTGGCAGAAGATCCTTGCGGGATCGGCGCCAGGTCGAGCACCGAGAACGGAACAGATTTGTCAGTCATAAAGGCTCACTTTGCTACAGCATCGTCATCAGATTGAAGGTCTTCTTCCAGCCTGGCGCATCCTGGACGCGCCAGCCAGAAAAGCTGCATCTTTAATAATGCATTAAAATCTGAGCACTGTTGTTAACAAAGTGAGCGGTTTATCAGGCTTGCAGCACCAGACCGGGCAGCCGTTTCCAGTAGCCGTTGCAATCACTATTGCTGGTAAGATCCAGTGGCGCAGCACCGTTTTCGTTGGCGCGGAAGGCCTCTAGCATAGCGAAGGTTTCGTTGCCCATCGGCGACAGGCGCACCATATCCACCAGGCCGTGCATCGAGGTTAACTCGTTGCCAAGGTTATAGACGTAGCCGCTCATCGTCTGGATACCGTTGAGCACGAACACCTGCTGGTTCTCCTGCGACAGCATGCTGCGTCCGGTCGGGTACTTGATGCAGCAGGTTTCGCATTCGTCCTTTGGTCGGTCTTCCGAGCGGGCGGTAAAGCAGCGCGCGGAATAGGCCAGCGGCAGATGGCCGTAGCTCAGCACTTCCACTTCAAACTGGTTGCGAATACCCAGCTCTTCGCACTGGGTCAGTAAATTTGCCAGCCAGTCGCGGGAAAGCTCTACCGGCATGCACCAACGCATCATGCCTTGTTTCAGCAGCAGGCGCAGAGTGACGGCGTTATAGCAGTTCAGCGCATGCCCGGCGACGAACGGCAGCTTGCGTTCGGCGCAGAGGTTCACCACGCCAAGGTCGCTGGCCTCAATCAGGAACTCGCCGTTAGCGACATAGCGCTTCAGTTCGCCCAGTTCGGAAGAGGCCTGCACCAGCGCGAGGGTAGACAGCACCACCTGTTTGCCGCTACCGGCCAGCGCTTTTGCCATCTCGATCCAGTCGCCAACTTTGGTGGCGCGGCGTTTGCTGCACACGGCTTCGCCGAGATAAATGGTGTCGGCGCTGCTGTTTGCCGCCTGCTGGTAAAAATCTTCCAGCGTCTCTTTTGGCCAGTAGTACAGCACCGGCCCTAATGAATATTTCATGTTTCTCACTGCCATTTACGGTGATAGGCGCCAAGGGTGGTTTGCGTCCCTTCGGACATCGAACCAAGGGTTTCCATCCAGGCGGATTGCGGCACAAAATTCTGCGGATCGGCTTTGCAGCGGTCGATCGCCTGGCGCCAGACTTTCGCCACCTGGGTGACGTACGCCGGGCTGCGCTGACGGCCTTCGATTTTCACCGAGGCGATATTGGCGGCCATCAATTCCGGCAACAGCTCCAGGGTGTTGAGGCTGGTGGGTTCTTCCAGCGCGTGATAGCGCTCGCCATCGACCAGATAGCGGCCTTTGCACAGCGTCGGATAGCCGGCGTTTTCGCCATCCTGATAGCGGTCGATCAGCACCTCATTAAGGCGAGATTCCAGCCCCTGCGGCGTTTGCTGCCAACGCACGAAGCGGGCAGGTGAACAGGCGCCGACGGTATTCGGCGATTCGCCGGTCAGGTAGGAAGAGAGATAGCAGCGGCCTTCCGCCATGATGCACAGGCTACCGAAGGCGAAGACTTCCAGCGGCACCGGCGTGGCACGGGCCAACTGCTTCACCTGGTGAATAGATAACACTCGTGGTAGTACGACGCGTGCCACGTCAAAGTTGCGATGATAGAAGCGAATGGCCTCTTCATTGGTGGCGGAAGCCTGCACCGAAACGTGACGCTCAATGTGTGGATAACGCTCCGCGGCATACTCCAGCATGGCGATATCGGCCAGGATCAGCGCATCGGCGCCCAGCTGGGCGGCCATGTCCACCGCGCGCTGCCAGCGGGCGTAGCCGTCGGGATGGGCGAAGGTGTTGATCGCAATATGTAGCTTACGACGGTGCTGATGCACAAAGCTGACGGCTTCCTGCAGTTTCTTTTCGGTGAAATTAAGGCCGGCAAAGTGGCGGGCGTTGGTGTCATCTTTCAGCCCGATATAGACGGCATCGGCGCCGTTTTCGATGGCCGCCTTAAGCGCCGGAAGGTTACCGGCTGGGCAGAGCAGCTCCATAATTTTTCCTGAAAAATGCGGCCCGTCAGGGACGCTGAATGGTTAACGAGCAGGGATTTTAGTTAACCTTCTGGTGACAATTTTTGATTTGAGGCAGTTAAAAGTGTATTGGTGGCGCCAATAACTGGCGGCCGTCATCGCGTTTTTGTTGATTTACGCCGCTATGTTGTTTATGTGATATGGCACAATAGCGGAACAATTGCATTCATGGAGTAAAGCTTGTGTTGGATAAACTGCGTTCCCGGCTGGTCCACTTTGGCCCGTCTTTACTGAGCGTGCCGGTTAAGCTGGCGCCTTTTGCCCTCAAGCGCCAGGTGCTGGAGCAGGTGCTAAGCTGGCAGTTCCGTCAGGCGCTGGCAGAGGGAGAACTGGCGTTTCTCGAGGGGCGCTGGTTAAGTATTCATGTGCGTGACATCGGTCTGCTGTGGTATACCTCGGTAGTCGATGGTCGCCTGGTGGTCAGCCAGCAGGCCGACGCCGACGTCAGCTTCAGCGCCGACGCCAGCGATCTGTTAATGATTGCCGCGCGCAAGCAGGATCCGGATACGCTATTCTTCCAGCGTCGTCTGGTGATTGAAGGCGATACGGAGCTGGGGCTGTACGTAAAAAATTTGATGGACGCCATTGAGCTCGAGCAGATGCCAAAAGCGCTGCGCGTGATGTTGCTGCAACTGGCGGATTTTGTCGAAGCTGGACTGAAGAGCCCGCAGAAACCTGAACAGACATCGGTAGGTGAGGCATGCTGATTCGAGTGGAGATTGGGATTGATGCACCGGGAATCGACGCGCTGCTGCGTCGTACCTTCGGCCGCGATGCCGAAGCGCAGCTGGTGCACGATCTGCGTGAAGATGGACTGATCACGCTGGGGGTGGTGGCAACGGATGATGAAGGCCAGGTGATCGGCTACGTTGCCTTCAGCCCGGTTGCAGTGGAAGGTGAAGAGCTGCAGTGGGTCGGTCTGGCGCCGTTGGCGGTGGATGAACACTATCGTGGACAGGGCATTGGCCGGCAACTGGTCTATGAAGGGCTGGATTCGCTGAATGAGTTCGGCTATGCCGCGGTGGTGACGCTGGGCGACCCGGATTTATACCGTCGCTTCGGCTTTGAGCCGGCCGCGCGCTTCGATCTCCGCTGCCGCTGGCCGGACAGCGCGGAGGCGTTCCAGGTTCACCGTCTGGCGGATGACGCTCTCGAAGGCGTCCACGGCCAGGTAGAATACAGCGACCATTTTAATCGCCTTTGAGCCTCGCCAGCAGGGTATCGAAGGCATCCTCTCCGGCAACGAGGCGCTCTTTTTCGCGCTTCGTTAGCTGCTTAACGCGGTATTCCAGTCGCAACGCAAGTGAGTGTTCACCAACCTCGTGGCTAAAGGCCAGCAGCAGGTCGCCTTTACCGCGCAACGCCTTCGCGCCTTTTCCCGCCTGATGCTGGCGAAAGCGGCGCGGCACATCGGTGGTGATGCCGGTATAAAGGCGATTATCCGCGGTTCGAATGAGATACAGAAACCAGCACACGGTCACAAAGTCACTATGGTAAGGTGTGTGCACCATAGCATAATGGAGAAGAAAGATGGAAACCCTTGCTGCCATTGGTCGCTGGCTGAGTAAGCAGCACGTCGTCACCTGGTGCGTCTCCCGCGACGACGAGCTGTGGTGTGCGAATGCCTTTTACGTCTATGACCAGGATACCGTGGCCTTTTATCTGCTCAGCGATGAGCACACCCGCCACGGTCAGATGACTGGCGAACGGGCGAAAGTGGCCGGTACGGTTAATGGCCAGCCAAAAACCGTGGCCCTGATCCGCGGCGTGCAGTTCAAAGGCGAGATCCGTCGTCTGAGCGGTGACGAAGAGGCGCGGATGCGCCAGCGCTACGTCAAGCGCTTTCCGGTGGCCCGCATGCTGTCGGCGCCGGTATGGGAGATTCGTCCGGACGAAATCAAGTTTACCGATAACACGCTGGGCTTCGGGAAAAAGTTACACTGGCGGCGTGATGCCGGCGCCGAGCAGGCGTAGCGCTTCACGATTGAAGGCCGGCAGATCGTCCGGCGTTCTGCTGGTGACCAGCTGTTCGTTATCGACCACCACCTCCTGGTCGTAAAACTCGCCCCCGGCGTTTTTCACATCCACCACGATAGGCTTCACCGCCGTGAGCTTACGCCCGCGGATCACATCGGCGCTGATCAGCAGCTGCGGGCCGTGGCAGATGGCAAACACCGGCTTCCCGCCATTGACGAAATCGCGGGTAAAGGTGACGAAGCGTTCATCCCCGCGCAGCTGATCAGGAGAATAGCCCCCGGGCAGCAGCAAGGCATCAAATTCGCCCGGTGTGACGTCATCAATGGCTCTGTCGATGGCGACCTCCGCTTCCCCCTGTTTACCCTTCACTGTCTTGCCAGCCTGCTTTTCGATCGTGACGACCTGATGCCCGGCGAGCTTGAACGCGTCGGCGGGAGAGGTAAATTCAGAATCTTCAAAGTCGTCGGTAATGAGCACGGCTATCTTTTTACTCATGCTTCCTCCGCTATCTGGATGGTCAATGAGGTAATTCCATGATGATGGTGGATACTTACCTTGTAAGGTATTAAGCCTGGAACATGAGCCCGAAAGTGCAAGGCGGAGAATTCTGTAAAGGAGAATCAATGAGTCAGGTATTATTAACCGGTGCGACCGGGTTAGTTGGCGGTCACTTACTCCGGCTGCTGCAGAATGAGCCGAGCATCAGCTCCATCGCCGCCCCGACGCGTCGCCCGCTGGCGCCAGCGGAAGGTGTCTTTAATCCTCACGATCCCCAGCTGACCGATGCCCTGGCGCAGGTGGTCGACCCGGTCGATATCGTCTTCTGCTGTCTGGGAACAACGCGTCGGGAAGCGGGAAGCAAAGAGGCCTTTGTCCATGCTGATTACACGCTGGTTATCGATACGGCACTGGCCGGAAAACGGCTTGGCGCGCAGCATATGCTGGTGGTCAGCGCGATGGGCGCCAATGCCCACTCGCCGTTTTTCTACAATCGGGTGAAGGGGGAAATGGAGGCGGCGTTGATTGAACAGGCCTGGCCGCGGCTGACCATCGCCCGGCCGTCGATGCTGTCAGGCGAGCGGGAAAAAAAACGGGCCAATGAGACTTTCCTCGAACCGCTGTTCCGGCTGCTGCCAGGAAACTGGAAAGCGATTCCGGCCCGTGACGTGGCGATTGCCCTGCTGGCGGAGGCGCTGTCGCCCTCCCAGGAAGGCGTGCAAATTCTGACGTCATCCCAGCTGCGGGAGCGCGCCGCGCAGCAGGCTGAATAGCGTTTTGCAAACGCAAATATCCGGCGTACTATTCACGGCTTCAATTCATATCCACATTTCTTGCTGGGGAATGCTATGACTGGTCAGTCTTCATCTCAGGCGGCGTCACCGTTTCAATGGTGGAAACCCGCGCTTTTCTTTCTCGTCGTGATTGTCGGCCTGTGGTTTGTCAAATGGCAGCCCTATTACGGGAAAGCCTTCACCGCCGCGGAAACCCACAGTATCGGTAAATCCATTCTGGCCCAGGCCGACGCTAACCCGCTGAAAGCCGCGTGGGACTATGCGATGGTTTACTTCCTCGCCGTCTGGAAAGCGGCAGTGCTCGGCGTGCTGCTCGGGTCGCTGATTCAGGTGCTCATCCCGCGCGATTGGCTGCTGCGCACCCTGGGACAATCGCGTTTTCAGGGCACGCTGCTGGGGGCGATTTTCTCGCTGCCTGGCATGATGTGCACCTGCTGCGCCGCGCCGGTCGCGGCCGGCATGCGTAAACAGCAGGTGTCGATGGGCGGGGCGCTGGCGTTCTGGATGGGTAACCCGCTGCTCAACCCGGCGACGCTGGTGTTTATGGGCTTTGTCCTGGGCTGGCAGTTTGCGCTGGTTCGCCTGGTCGCTGGCCTGGCGACGGTGCTGATTGTTGCGACCCTGGTGCAGAAATGGGTGAAAGAGGCGGCGACGCAGCCGGTAGCGGTGCCTGCTGCACCGTCGGAAGCGGCCAGAGACAGCTTCTTTAGCCGCTGGCTGCGGGCGCTGTGGACCCTGTTCTGGAATACGATCCCGGTTTATATCCTCGCGGTACTGGTGCTGGGAGCGGCGCGGGTCTGGCTGTTCCCGCATGCCGATGGCGCGGTGGATAACACGTTGTTCTGGGTCATCGCGATGGCGATCGCCGGCTGCCTGTTTGTGATCCCTACCGCGGCGGAAATTCCGATTGTGCAGACGATGATGCTGGCCGGCATGGGGACAGCGCCCGCGCTGGCGCTGCTCATCACTCTGCCGGCGGTGAGCGTGCCGTCGCTGATTATGCTGCGCAAAGCCTTCCCGGCCAAAGCGCTGTGGCTGACGGGCGGACTGGTGGCGCTGTGCGGGGCGATTGTCGGTGCGCTGGCGCTGGTGTAGTTTGCCGTAAACGTATGGATAGCCGGATTGGCTGCCGGGCGGCGGCTACGCCTTACCCGGCACACAACGGACAGGGGACGGTAGCCCGGCTAAGCGCAGCGCCAGCCGGGAGACTGCAGGTTTATTTGATGTAGGTAAAGGCGGTAGTCACCCGGGACACGCCGCTCACCCGGCTGGCAATATCCGCGGCAGCCCGGCCTTCGCGCTCGGTCACCAGCCCCATCAGGAAGACTTCGCTGTTTTCCGTGGTCACCTTCACGTTCGAGGATTTGACCTGATCGGTGCTCAGTAGCTGCGAACGCACCTTGGTGGTAATCCAGGTATCAGACGAGGCGGTCCCTAAACCAATCGGCTGGCCCTGGCGCACTTCATTAAACACTTCCGTGGTCCCTTCCACGCCCATGGCGATTTGCTTGGCGCGGGCGGAGAGGTCCGGCGTCGGCGACTGGCCGGTCAGCAGGACTTTGCCCTGATAAGCCGTGACGTTGATGCGGGCCTGTTTCTTAATCTGTTCATCTTTCGACAAGGCGCTATTGACGCGCAGTTCCAGGGTGCTGTCATCGACCTGGGTTCCCACCGTACGCGGGTCCGTTGCGGCTTTAGTGCCGACAGCTGCCGTTCCGACTACCGCGGCGGCAACGCAGCCCTGCAGCAATAGTGCAGAAAGCAGGATGGCGAGGGGCGAGAGAGCCTTCATGTGTTCTCCTTAATCGTCCTGGTGTGGAAAAAGGGTGTTATCTATCAAATCGCACAGACAGTTGACGGTTAGCATATGCATCTCCTGAATACGCGCGCTGCGATGCGAGGGGATGCGGATTTCGACATCCTGCTGACCTAAGAGGCCAGCCAGCTCACCGCCGTCATAGCCGGTTAACGCGACGATAGTCATGTCGCGAGTCACGGCGGCTTCCACCGCTTTGACGATATCCCGGCTGTTACCGCGCGTAGAGATCGCCAGCAGCACATCGCCGGCGTGTCCCAGGGCGCGCACCTGCTTGGCGTAGATCTCGTCATGCAGGCGATCGTTGGCGATCGCGGTTAAGACCACATTATCGGTATTTAGTGCAATGGCGGGTAAACCAGGGCGTTCCGTTTCAAAACGATTAATCATGCTGGCAGCAAAATGCTGTGCGTTGGCGGCGGAGGTGCCATTACCACAACAGAGGATTTTGTTGCCGTTGAGCAGGGACTGCACGAGCGTCATCGCCGCCCGGGAGATGGCGTCCGGGAGTGCTTCCGCTGCGGCAATTTGGGTTTGAATGCTTTCGGTAAAGCAGGCTTTGATTCTGTCGAGCACGGGATCCCTTACTTCTGGTATTACGCTATTCGCCAAAGGCGTTTTTTAGCCATTGGATGTCGTTTCCGGTGAAGGCTACCACATCGAAACGGCAATCCACAGTCTCAAAGCTCCCATTCTGTCGGCAGAGCCACAAACGGGCGGCTTTAAGCAGTCGTTGTTGTTTTTGCGGGGTGACGCTGGCCGCCGCGTCACCGTACCGGGCGCTACGGCGGTAGCGCACCTCGACAAAAACGGTGACGGCGCCGTCGCGCATGATGAGGTCAATTTCGCCGCCACGCTCGCGGGCATTGGCGGCGATAAAACGCAGGCCCTGGCCTTCCAGCCAGCGGCGAGCCTGGTTTTCCCAGGCATCGCCAGTCTGTTTGCTTAGCTGGCCGGAACGATTTTTCCCTGCTGGTACTTGAGCCATGACAGTTTCCTGTTAATCACGCAGTCCTGGGTGGCCGTCAGATCGCCGGTATTGCCGTTCAGCTCGAAGCCCGGCGTTTGGCGCATTTGCGTGAAGTGGTTCGCCAGTGACCAGGCGTCAGCTCCCATGGCATACAGGCGCGCCAGCGAGTAGTCATTACGTACAGCGGACAGCGCCTGCTGCATCAGCGCCGGGTTGCTGCCGGCCAGCATCGGGATCTCACTATACTGCAGCCCTTCCATCTCCAGACGGAAATCCGGCCCTGCGGTGCCCTGGGCGCTGCGCGAGCTGGCGTACAGGGTGACATTGTTTTGACTGCCGTTGCGCATGGCGATCATGGGTTTGATATAGGCAATCTGTTCCGGGGTGGCGAGGATATAGGCGGCGTCCACGCTGCCGCCGCTGCTCACCGGCATCTCATCCGCACTGCCGAGGGAACTGTTCTGGGCCGAAGGCAGGGTGGAGACCGGGGTGCCGGTCAGCGCAATGCCCCCTCCGCCGTTGACGCCGGCGCGCAGCTCGGCCGTGGATCCAAAACGCTGCTGCAGGACGCTGGCGCCGCCCAGCTTCAGCCATTCGTCGGCAAACGCGCTAACCACGCGATCGCCCAGCGCACCGCGCGGAACCAACAGCAGTGGCGTCTGCTTGCCCTGTTGGTGGATATGTCGGGCCGCGTCACGCGCTTCGTCTTCCGGGGAAAGCGCGAAATAGCAGAGGTTAGCGCGGCTTTCGACTTTCTCCGGCTGGTTGAGGGCCAGTACATTGAGCGGCGTGTTGCTCTTAATCACATCATCTACGTTCTCTTTCAGCAGCGGCCCGACGACTAAAGTGGCGCCATCCTGCTGAGCCTGGGCAAGCAACTGACTGATGGGCTGGCTGGTGGTGTCGTAAATTTTCAGTTCCGCAGAGGGGTTGGCGGCGCTGGCGACTGCGGGCTGAGGCTGTGCGGTCGGGGCGGTGACCGGCTGAGTGACCGGGGAAGCGGTGGTCTGCGGCGTGGCGGACGCTGCCGGCGCCTGGGCTGTAGGTTCCGCGGCAGGCGCCGCCTGGTCTTGTGCCGGGGCTTGCACCGGTTCAGCGCGGCTTCCGGTGGCGGTTAGATCGCTGACTTCTGCCTGCGACGGACTCACTACATCATCATTACCGGAGACATTCGCCGCCTGGGCAACCTGCGCGGGAACCGCGCTACCCGTCACCGACGGCGCACCATTTTTGGCGGCTTCAAAGCCCTGCTGGATAGTGCGGCCGAAGATCGACGCCTGACCGTTCAGCGGCAGAAAAAGCGCAATCTTGTTGGTGGACGCAGGCTTATAGTTTTGCATGTTCACCAGCGCCGTCGGCAGCATTTTGGCGCCCGGATTTTGCGGATAGCGCGTCTGCCAGTCTTTAACGCCTGCTTTCAGCAGCGTCGGATCGTTGCGGTTGTCAAACCACATCCGCTGCAGATCCAGCCAGCCCTGGAGGGTATTTTCATCGGCGTTGATCACCAGCGCATTGGCCTGGTCCTGGGGCATCGAGGTGAGCGCTTGCCACGTCGCATCAATATTTTTCTGACGCTGTTTCGCGTCACTCAGCAGCGGCTGCTGGGCGATTAAGGCGCGCAGCAGGGTCAGCGATGGTTTGCCCTGGCTGGCATCGATTTGCGCCTGCCAGTAGCGCGCCTGCTGGGGTTGATCCAGGCTTGTCGGGTCGAGCTTTGCCAGCAGAGTACGAGCGCCCTGATAGTCGTTTTGCGCCAGCTTCACTTCCACCGCCAGCAGCGACTGTTCACGGGCCTGGGTGCTGTTCAGGTTCGACGGCAGCTGGTTGTACAGGTCGATGGCCTGCTGCTTCTTCCCTTCCTGCAGCAGTGCACGAATGGCGAGTAATTGCCAGTTGGTCTTGCTATCATTCGTGCTTTGCTGCATCTGCTGTAGGTAGAAACTGGAGTTGGCCTGCGATGTACCCTGCATAAACGCCGTGCTTTGATCCTGCGTGTGGGTGCCGCAGCCAGCAAAAAGAAGCGTCGCCAGCAATACGGGCAGACAGCGCGCGGGCTTAGAACGAAGAAATGTTGACGGTACCATAAGTGTCCAGTGATATTTTTTTGGCTCAATGCTCAATATTAAATCGGCAATACGGACGAGACAATGAAACAACACGAATCAGCGGATAATTCTCAGGGGCAGCTCTATATTGTGCCCACTCCGATAGGGAATCTGTCTGATATCACGCAGCGCGCACTGGAAGTGTTGCAAGCTGTTGATTTAATTGCTGCGGAAGATACCCGCCACACCGGTTTGCTGCTGCAACATTTTGCGATTAACGCCCGCTTATTTGCGCTTCACGACCATAACGAGCAGCAAAAGGCGGAAACACTTCTCGCTAAACTGAAAGAAGGGCAAAACATCGCGCTGGTCTCCGATGCCGGCACGCCGCTGATTAACGACCCTGGCTATCATCTGGTGCGCACCTGCCGCGAAGCGAATATTCGCGTGGTGCCGCTGCCGGGTCCCTGTGCGGCCATCGCCGCCCTGAGCGCCGCCGGTCTGCCTTCCGACCGTTTCTGCTATGAAGGCTTCCTGCCGGCGAAATCGAAAGGCCGCCGCGATACCCTGAAGGCGCTGGAAGAAGAACCGCGCACTCTCATCTTCTATGAGTCAACGCACCGCCTGGTGGAGAGCCTGGAGGATATCTGCGCGGTTCTGGGCGAATCCCGTTACGTAGTGTTGGCCCGCGAGCTGACCAAAACCTGGGAGTCTATCCACGGCGCGCCGATTGGCGAGCTGGTGGCGTGGGTGAAGGAAGACGAAAACCGCCGCAAAGGCGAGATGGTGTTGATTGTCGAAGGCTTTAAGGCCCAGGAAGAGGCGCTGCCGGCAGCCGCGCTGCGTACCCTGGCGCTGCTGCAAGCGGAGCTGCCGCTGAAGAAAGCCGCCGCGCTGGCCGCGGAGATCCACGGCGTGAAGAAAAATGCGTTGTATAAGTACGCCCTGGAGCAGCAGGGGGAGTAAGCGATGAGCCGTTACCAACCGCCGTTTAGCATCACACCCACGGTCCTAAACCTTGTCGTTGAGATTGGGGAATTGCTTGGGCATTGGTCGGCGAAACGTGGACAAACATCGCCGTTGCTGCGTAAAGAAAACCGCATTCGTACTATTCAGGCGTCACTCGCGATTGAACATAATAGCCTGAGCATGGAACAGGTCACGGCGCTGCTGGAAGGCAAACGGGTTCTCGCGCCGGCTAAGGATATTCAGGAAGTGAGAAATGCCATTCGTGCTTATGAATTAATGCCCGGATGGCATGCGGCAAATATTAGGGATCTTCTGACGGCGCATAAAACACTGATGACAGGGCTGGTTGATCGTCCTGGCGCTTTACGTGGCGGAAACGTCGGCATTTATCGCGGTACGCAGGTGGTACATATGGCTCCACCTGCTGCTCAAGTCCCAAGATTGATCGCTGATTTACTCAGCTGGCTGGAACACACCGAGCTTCATCCTTTGATTGCCAGTTCAGTTTTCCACTATGAGTTTGAGTTCATTCACCCTTTCGCTGATGGCAATGGTCGGATGGGGCGTTTATGGCAGACGTTGATTCTAAGCCAGTGGCGTCAGGAATTGGCCTGGCTGCCCGTTGAAACGCTGATCCACCATCAGCAAGAACGCTATTACGACATTTTAGGTGTTTGTGACAAAACCAGTGATTGCACGCTATTCGTGACCTGGATGTTGCAAAATATCCTGGCGGCGCTGAAAGAAGGTCTGGAGACTTCATTCGTCGTGTCGGAAGAAATGTCGGAAGAAATGTCGGAAGAAATCGACGTTAAAGTAGTTCTACCGGAAAACGCAATTTTGCGTTTGCTAACCGGAAACCCGGAATTGACGGCGAGAGCGCTGGCGGAGATCTTGGGGATATCAGCACGTACGGTTGAGCGCCATCTGCAAGGGCTACAGGCGAAAGGGAGATTGATTCGCATAGGCGCTAAAAAAGGTGGAAGCTGGCTGGTTAAGTAGAACCAGCCGCCATGGTGTTCCACTCAGCGTGCAATCACACTATCTTCAGTTCCACCTTCTTGCTGCTTAACGCTGCGCGGTCATTTTCACTGATACCGTCATCGGTGATTACGCAGTCTATCTTTTCCATCGGCAGTACCTGGTTAAAGCCCCGGCGATTGAATTTGCTGGCGTCGAGCACGGCGATCACCTGATGCGCGGCGGCGGCCATCACGCTGCTGATGGAGTAACCTTCGTTAAAGGTGGTGATACCGTTGGTGGCGTCGATACCGTCGGCGCCGACAAACATCAAATCGGCGCAGATTCCCTGCAGAGAACGTTCGGCAATCGTCCCGTGCATGGAGTGCGTTTTATGCCGCACGGTGCCGCCGCAAACCACCAGGGTGATATCTTTATTTTCCGCCAGGGTAAACGCGGCGGGCAGGCTGTTGGTGATGACGGTGATATTGGTCATCCGCACCAGTGCCTCGGCAATCAGCAGGGTGGTGCTGCCGCTATCGAGGATCACCGTCATACCTTCACGGATCATGGCTACCGCGGCCTGGGCGATGCGCTTTTTGGGATCGCTGGCAAGCTGATAACGGTCTTCCAGCACCACTTCCTGATTCTCTGCGTCGGTCAGGTCGCTGCCCGCGCGGGCGGCGCCGCCGTGAAAGCGGGTTAACAGCCCTTTTTCTTCCAGTAAGCGAAGATCGGCACGGATCGTTACCTCAGAGATGCCAAAGAGATTCGAAAGGTCTAGAACCAATACGCTGCCCTGCGTATTCACCATATCGACAATTTTGTTCCTTCGTTCAAATGAGTTCATCTTGATTTGCCTGATAATTAACTCATCTCAGTGTAATCGAAGGATAACGAAAGTTGAACGATAATTTTCGAAAGGTTACATGAGCCAGCCCTCAGGGCTGGCTCATGCAGTCAGGAGAGTTTGAGCAGGATTTTACCCTGCATCGGTGCGCCGTTTAGCGCCTGAACTTCACGCGCAAAGCTCTCCGCGTCACCGCGGTGGGCTATTAGCGGTGCCAGCTGCAGGCGTTTTTCTGTCAGCAGGCGGGTGGCCGTTTGCCACTCTTCTCCTGGCCACGGACCAGAGTAATTCATCCAGCTACCGACAATATTCAACTCTTTACGCAGGATCTGCCCGAAGGTGGCGGCCGGGAGGGTTAAATCGTGATGAAGCGTGCCGACCAGCGCCAACTGCGCCCGCGGACCGGCGGCCTCAATCGCCAGCGTGACGGTCTGCGGCGTGCCGGCGGTCTCAAGGACTAACTGGTCGAACTGAATGGCTTCCAGCGCCTGCTGAATCGCCTGGCCGCTCATTTCGCGGCTGTTGAACACTCGGGTCGCGCCAAGGGCTTTGGCCAGCTCCAGTTTCTGCGGATTGATATCGATCGCCGTGACGCTGTTGGCGCCCAGTTCGCGGGCGCACTGTAATGCCAGCAGGCCAATGGTGCCCGCACCGATAATAATCACGTTTTTACCTTCGCAACCCTGCGCCAGGTGGAAGGCGTGGAGGCCAACGGTTATCGGCTCGATAAACGCGCCGTCATCAATCGGCATCTGATCCGGCAGGCGGAACAGGTTGGCGCGCTTCACCACCACATATTCGGCGTTGCCACCTTCGCTGCGTGAGCCGACAAACTGATATTGTTTACATAAAGAGAAATACTCGCGCTGGCACTGCGGACACTGAAAGCAGGGCAGCAGTGGCACGCAGGCGACGGCATCGCCGGGCTGCAGATCAGTTACCGCCGCGCCGTAGGATTCCACATAGCCGCTGAATTCGTGCCCCAGCGTAATAGGGTAGTAATGCGCGCCTTTGGCGAAAATGCGCGGGATGTCGGAGCCGCATAATCCGGAACTGACCACTTTGACCAGGACATCGTGTTCCGTTTGCAGCGTAGGGATAGGGCGTTCTTCAACGCAGACGTTCCCCTCAGCATGGATTACCACTGATTTCATAACATTCTCCAGCTATAAGATTCAGGGGAGCGACCGCTCCCCTTTTAGATCAAGACATGCCTGTACTTTGTTGTGGGGCAGCGCTTTTTTCTGCTTTTTCCACCGCGATGAAGCGACGGGCACGACGCCAGGTCAGCAGAACGCCAGTCAGATAGATAATGCCGATGACCGCGAAGCCCACCACGTTCTGCCAGGTAAAGAGCTGGATCAGCAGCCAGGTAATCGGTGAACCGCCCTGGTCCATTGAGGCCACCATACCGCCGGCTTTCAGGGCCCCGGCGTTTGCCGCCAGCTGGGTGTGCAGGCCTATGGTCTGGGTGGCGATCCATAGGGTGATACCCATAATGATGACCCCGGAAATCAATGTGCGGAACAGGTTCCCTTGATGTACCGCGACTGCCATCGCCACGAAGAAGCCGATGGTGGCCAGGTCGCCAAACGGCAGGACCTGGTTGCCAGGAACCACGACGGCGATAAGAATGGTCAGCGGGATGAAGATCAGGCTGGCGGAGACCACCGAGGTATGACCGAGCAGCAGCGCCGGGTCGAGACCAATCAGAAATTCCTGGCCGCCGAATTTGGCCTGCAGACGTTTACGCGCCTGTTTGGCTATCGGTGTGAGGCCATCCATAATCGGTTTGATCACCCGTGGCATCAGCAGCATCACCGCTGCGGTTTTCACCGCAAGCTGGAGAATGCTCTTCAGGTCGTAACCCGCCAGCGCGCCAATCACAAGGCCCATGACGAAGCCAACGGTAACCGGTTCACCGAAGGGACCGAAGCGTTTCTGGATATCATCGGCGCTAAAGTGAATACGGTTAAGACCGGGGATCTTGTCGATGATGGTATCGACAAGCACGGCAACCGGCCCTAAATACGCCGAACTGCCGTGCGGGATCGCAATACCCTCGAGGCCAAAGAAATCGCGGGTATCTTTGGCAAACCAGTCGCCCAGCTTATACACAAAGGCGGCATGCACTACCACGCCGAGAATACCTATCCAGTACGATCCGGTAGCGATATGCAGCATCGCGCCGGTAAAGGTCATATGCCAGATGTTCCAGATATCGACATTCACTACGCGGGTCATACGGGTAACCAGCATCACGATATTAACCACGATGGCCACCGGGATCGCCACCAGGGCGATTTGCGACGCCCAGGTCATCGGTGATGAACCCGGCCAACCGATATCGATCACGTGAAGATTAATCTGGAAATGCTCCGCCATCGCCTTTGCCGCCGGGCCGATGGAGTCGAGCATCAGGCCAATGACCAGGCCGATACCGACGAAACCGATCCCGATATGCAGACCAGATTTGAAACAATCCCCGAGCTTCATCCCCAGTAACTTGGAGAAAATAATGATCACGATCGGCAGCATCACCGTCGGACCGAGATCGAGGATATAACGCATGATTTCGCTAAACATGGCGTTTACTCCGCGAGGATGCCGAGGATTTTCTGTTGTAAGGCTTCAATGCCGACGCCCGAAACGAATGGCATGCCGTGTACCACCGGAATGTCGCCAAAGGTCCGCTCCACGCGCGCGGTGGTGCAGATCAGGTCCGCCCCGTCCATGTAGGTTTCGATTTCATTGACCCGGCACTGCACCAAATCCAGTTCAATATTGTGGTCTGCACACAGCTCTTTAATCTCTTCAGCCGCCATCGTGGAGGTGGCGACGGCACCGCCACAGGCGACGATAACTTTACGTTTCATAGGGTACCCCTTTTATTATCAGTATCTTATGAAGCCACGGCGTTAAGCTCAGGCTCAAGGATAAATTGCTGGAACCGCACCGGCAGCTGATCGTCGGAAGCGGCGAGCAGTGCCTCCAGCGTGTGCGGATTTTGTAGCTCACTAAATAACCGGCGCAGTAGCTTCAGCTGTGCCGCCGGGTTTTCAACAATCAGCGCGATGATGAGCGAAACGTCGATTTCGCCGTCGTCATCAGCGCGCTGAAAAGGAACCGGCGCATCCGGACGAATCAGGTAAATGGCCGGCGATTTGGCGTGGACGGCTTCACAGTGCGGGATAGCGACAGCATGCTGCTCCAGGGCGATGCCGGTGGGAAAAGTCGCTTCGCGTTCGAGCAGGGCGGCGGGATAGCTGTCGTGTACGACGCCTCGCGCCAGCATCTCTGCGCCAATGTGTTCCAGCGCCTGCTGGCTGGAACTGAAATGAATGCCGGTACGAACAAACAGTTGACTCATATATCCTCTTAACTTCAGGCGATTTCAGAAGAACAGCCGTAGCGGTAGGCACGCAGAACATCCTGGATTTTGTCGAGGATCAGCGCGTGCGGCTCGGCGTTCAGTGCATTCAGCGACAGTCGTTCAAACTGCACCGGCATATACTGGCTGATAAGCCCCAGCGGCAGCTTAGCGTCGGTCAGATTAGCGATAAGTTTCTCAACGCTCTGGCGAATACGCGGATGCGGCCAGTAATAACGGATACGGTCGGAAAGGCTGAAGTGGATATCGACCATCGCCTGGCTCCAGGTGGGGCGATAGTATTTTTTCCAGTAGCCGGGTTCGTTAAGCATCACTTCGTCGATCACCTCCATCACGCGACTGCGAGACTCCGGGGCGATCAGCTCATTTTCCATTTGGGCGAGGGCAAAGATGGCTTCACGCAGGGCAAAGGTGAGCGCCGGGCCGACTTTCAGGATGGCGAAGTGGTCGCGAACCAGCGCGCGATAAGCCTGGCGAGTTTGGTAGTCGGTGGAGTGCGCTTCGTAGACCATCGGGGTACTTTCGATCCAGGCGGAAAGCGCTTTCGCTTCCTGCGGCTGGTAATGAATGATTTGCGTATGGTCGAACTCCACCCCAGGCTGCACGACGATAGCGATAACTCGCTCCAGCGCAGCCTCGAGTCCCAGCTTACGGAAAGCAGCCTCATGGGTTTCGAGTGTCGCCGCGGCATCCTGCGCCCGGGTGACATGTACGCTGCCGATGGTGCAGGCCTCGCCGCCGGGCACCGGAACTTCGGTCCCGATGACGTAGGTCAGGTGGCGCTTTTGCTCAGCGCTGGCGGTCTCTTCAGCAGCCTGACACAGTCGAGCGGCGCGCTCAGCAACCACACCAGGATCCAAAGGCACCGGGTCGTCAGCACAGGACATTGACGCATCGAGATGGATTTTGCTAAAGCCGGCCGCGACGTAGGCCTTGATCAGGTCGACAGATTTTTCCATCGCCACGGCTGCTGGTTCATCTTGCCAGCAGTTCGGGCCCAGATGATCGCCGCCAAGAATAATGCGCTCAGCCGGGAAACCGACGGTACGCGCGATGTTGTAGACGAAGTCGCGGAAATCGGCCGGCTGCATGCCGGTGTAGCCACCAAACTGATTTACCTGGTTGGACGTCGCTTCGATCAGCACCTTGTTGTTGGTCGGCAGATCGAAACGTAACGCCGCTTCGATAACCAGCGGATGCGCTGAACACACTGAACAGATGCCGATATGTTCGCCGGACTTGTGGCGAGTGATAATATCTTTCATTTACAACCTCCGTTTTCTTTCGAATATATTCGTTATGTTTTGTTTTGGTCGCAAATGGCTTTGTTTTGAATTGTGATCTGTATCGATAAATAGTGATGTAACGCAGTGAAAGGTGTCGTCTTTCGAGACAAAAACGCCCTGACCAGGAAGGCAGGGCGTTTTTAATTGATTGAAAATTAACTAAATAGTCGGGAGAGCCAGCTGCGTTTCGTTTTGACGGCTTCCTGAGAGACCTGCTGCGGCTGGGCGGCAATTTCGCCGAGACCGGCGTTAAAAGCGTCGCCAATGGCTTTTAACGCCTGCTGCGCATCGTTGCCGCTGGCCATAAAGTGCAGACGATGACCCTGTTTGGCACCCAGCGATACGACGCGCATCAGATTTTTGGCATCCACAATCGCGGAGCGCGTATCCAGGTTTTCGACCTGGATTTGCGATCGCCACTGCTTGACGGCTTTCACCAGCACCGCGCTGGGGCGGGCATGAAGACCGTGCGGATTGCGCAGGGTAAAGGTGGCCTCTTCGTCAAAATGCGGCGCGGGTTGTGGTTCTTCGCCTGCCGGCAGAGGGATATTGCCAGCGAGAATTTCCAGCACCGCCTGAGGGGTATCGGCGCGCGTCAGCGCCTCAGGCACCCGATCGTCGCCCAGGGCATGGGTGAGCTGGCGCAAAATATCGAGATGCTCATTGTCCTGAGCCGCGATACCGACAATCAGATAGGCGGTTTGCTCCTCACCCCAGTCAACCCCCTGCGGACAAGCCAGCACCTTAACACCCGTTTTGAGCACTGCGTCGCGACTGTGCGGCGTGCCGTGGGGAATAGCGATGCCGTTGCCCAGATAGGTGCTGATTTGCCCCTCGCGCTCGCGCATGCCTTGTAGATAGGCTGCTTGCGTATGTCCGGCCTCAGTCAGGGCTGCAACGACACGTTGTAGCGCCTCGTCTTTCGTTTTGACCTGACGATCGAAACCAATATCGGCAGAAGTCAGTTGCATAGCTTGCTCCTTATTTCATGGCGCCAGCAAGGGCTGTCGCTTTGTCAGTGCGTTTCTGCCATAGCCGCCAGCATCCCAGCATAAGTGCCCCGCAGGCGGAACCGGCGAGAATGCACAGCACCCACATCAACGGTTTACTGACCAGCGGCAGGATTAAGAAGCCGCCGTGCGGTGCCGGAACCTGAATATGCAGGCTGTAGCTGAGTACCGCAGAAATTGATGAGGCGATCATCATCATCGGGATCACCCGCAGCGGATCCTTGGCGGCAAAGGGAATCGCACCTTCGGTAATGTGTGTGCAGCCGAGGATATAGTTGACCATCCCGGCGGCGCGTTCCTCCTCGCTAAAGCCTTTCGGAAAGAACGTGGTCGCCAGAGCGATGACCAGCGGCGGCGTGATGCAGGCGGCAGACACACCGGCCATAAAGAAATAGTTACCTTGCCCCAGCAGCAGCGTACCGGTGACATAGGCCGCTTTGTTGACCGGCCCGCCGAAGTCGAAGGAGCACATTGCGCCGACCACGATCCCCAGCAGGATGGGGTTGGCTTCCTGCAGAGAGCTGAGCCAGTTCATCATGCCATTGTTGATCGCTGCCACTGGCTGGCCGAGCAGGACCATCATCACGCCAATCACCAGGACGCCGATCAGCGGCATAATGAAGATCGACTTCAGCCCTTCGTACTGGCGCGGCAGACCGTCGAGCAGATGACGGATCAGCAGCATAAAATACCCGGCGGCAAAACCGGCGATGATCCCACCGAGGAACCCGGCGCCGGTGGCGTTCGCCAGCAGGCCGCCGACAAAACCGGCGACCATGCCCGGGCGGCCAGATATCGACCAGGCAATGTAGGCGGTAAACACCGGCACCATGATCGAGAACGCCTGCTGACCGACTTTCATCAGGGTGGCGGCAATCACGTTATACTGCGGTGAATTCGGATCGGCGGAGTAGATGCCCCACAGGAAAGAAACGGCGATTAAGATCCCGCCGGCGACAACGAACGGCAGCATGTTGGAAACACCGCTCATCAGATGTTTGTAAATCTGTCGGCCGAACGATTCTCGCTCATATTTCTCGGCGAGATCCGTCGTCGCGGAGTGTCCCTGGCGACGCTGCGCCTGACCGTTAACAACTTTATTAATTAATTCCGCCGGATGGTGAATGGCTTCTTTAACCGGCACCTCAATAACCGGTAAGCCATTAAAACGTTCGGCATTAACATCTTTATCGGCAGCGATAATCACACCATAAATATCCGTCAGGTCTTCCGGCGTAATGGCATTTTCTACGCCGGAAGCGCCATTGGTTTCGACTTTTATTTCAACGTTTAATTTTTTCGCTGCGGTTTTTAAGGCCTCTTCAGCCATAAATGTATGAGCAATACCTGTAGGGCAGCCGGTAACGGCAATAATTTTTTTCATAATCGGACCTTTATAATTGGACGATCTGAAGTTGTTGTAATAATTCTTGCGTACGGTTTAATTTGCCAAGCCCGGCGGAGGCGGCAACATCGGCGCCGGTGGCGCTGGCCAGCGCCAGCGCCTGAGGAATATCGCCTGCGTTAAGCCATCGGCTGAGGAACGCGCCCAGCGCGGCATCGCCGGCGCAGGCCGAGCTGACCAGTTCGATTTTCGGTGCCGAGCAGAACCACAGTTGCTCGCCGTTCGAAAAATAGAGCCCTTGTGCGCCAAGGGTCAGCAGAACATTGCGAGCCCCAAGCTGGTGGAGCGTTTGCATTGCTTCGCGTACCCGCTGGGGGCTGCTGACATCCAGACCAAAGATCTCGTTCAGCTCGTCGTCATTGGGTTTAATCAATAGCGGATGCCACTCCAAAAGCTGGCGCAGCACCGGGTGGCTGATATCTAAGATGACTTCACACCCTTTTTGCTGACACAGCACCAGAATCTCGCTATAGAACCGGCTCTCTATTCCCGGTGGCAGACTGCCGCTGATAACTAAATAATCACCAGGCGTGACGCACTGTAAATGATGAAGAATTTGTTCTTTCCCTTCATCGTTAATCCGCGCGCCGGGATTTACCAGTTTATATTCATCTCTGCCATCGTTAATAAAGATATTAATACGGGTGGGTTCAGCGACCCATGCCGGCGTGACGTTAATATGTTGTTTGCGTAGTTCCTCAACGATATAGCGGCCGGTAAAACCGCCGAATATGCCCATAACATGGGTTGGCTGCTGGTAATGATGTAATACCAGCGAGACGTTAACCCCTTTACCATTCGGGCAATATTCCGTCTGCCGGGTGCGGTTGACTGCCGCCGGCTGGAGCGGATCGCAAAAGATATTCATATCAATCGCGGTGTTCAGTGTCAGGGTGTGGATCACGACAAGGCTCCTTCGATCCGCTGATTACAGTTGTCCTTCGCAGCCACAGACGTGAATGACTTTGCGAACGACCTCTTTCATTGCCGCTTTCGCCGGTTTCATATAGTGACGAGGATCGTTGGCGCCCGGATTTTCCAGGAAGTAGGCTTTCAGTGCATCCGAGAAGGCGATTTTAAGTTCGGTGGCGACGTTGACTTTGCATACGCCCAGAGAAATGGCGTGGCGAATATCACTATCCGGCAGGCCGGAAGCGCCGTGCAGAACCAGTGGAACATCAACGCAGTCGCGAATAGCCGCCAGGCGCTCAAAATCAAGCTTCGGTTCGGCGGTGTAAAGACCGTGAGCGGTACCGATGGCGACGGCCAGCGAATCAATACCGGTACGAGCGACAAATTCACGGGCCTGTTCGGGGTTGGTATAGAGCGCATCTTTAGCATCGACCACCAGATCGTCTTCGATTCCGCCCAGACGGCCCAGCTCGGCTTCTACGCTGGCATCATAGCGGTGGCTCAACTCCACCACGCTTTTTACCAGTGCCACATTTTCCTCGAACGGTGAGTGAGAGCCATCGATCATGACCGAGCGGATCCCTGCCTGGACTTTGCGCGTGATATCAGCCAGATCCTCGTGATGATCGAGGTGCAGGGCGAGCGGGAGATCCCACTTTTTCGCCAGATCGCGGGCGATCGCCACCACGTTGCCGGTGCCGGCATAGCTGTAGGTACCGGGCGTGCCGGCAAGGATCAAGGGAGAGCGTAATTCAGCCGCCGTTTCAACGACGACCTGCATGGTTTCGAGGTTATGGATATTGAAAGCCGGCACGGCATAACCCTGTCGTTGAGCTTTTAACAGCATGTTTTTACTGGAAATGATGTACATTTTAGTCCTCTTTTCAATTTGTAAGTTATTTACATTAAATAACCTTCAATTTGAAAGTAATGTAACGATCGTCTCGACTTTTAGGTGTGATCCACCGCACACAATGATGAATTGATTTTTAAAATGAAAGTTAATAATATTTTTAATGTTTCTTTTTTAAAGTTTTAGCAGGGAAGTGCTTTCTTTGTAACTATATGATTAATATTGATTAATTTATTTATGGCAAGATGGAAGTTCAGCCGCGGTTTGACATTACGATAGGGAAATTTAAAAATGAAAGTTATTCCAGGAGAAAATAATAAGGCATAAACCGTGGCAAAACCGTCAACCAGCCTGCTGAAAAGGCGCTTGGACATCGCAGAGATCGTTCGTAAGAACGGCGAGATCAAAGTCGACGATCTGGCCGAAATGCTGGCTGTTTCCGGAGTGACAATCCGTAACGATCTCAACTACCTCGAGCAGCAGGGCTACTTAAAACGCTCCTTCGGCGGGGCGATTTATACCGCCCAGGCTGGCGCGCCGGTTGCGGTGATGCGGGAAGCACCAGCCGTCAGGGATAAAGCGCTGGAGACGGAAATGGCTCGCCAGGTGGCGGCGCAGATAGAAGATGGCGAAACGCTATTTTTAGGCCAAGGTTCCATTTTGCGTAAAGTGATCCCCTTTCTGGCCAACAGAGAAGAACTTTGCCTGCTGTTAAACGATCTGGGCCATGTCGCGCTGGCGCAGGAGTTTTTAAATGGGGAAACCGTTCTGCTTGGTGGGGTGCTGTCCGGGCAGGGGCGGATTGTGGAGGGCGATCTGGCGCTGAAAGCGTTAGGTCATTACCGGCCATCACATGCGCTGATTGCGGTGGATCATATTGCCGAAGACGGTACGCTGAGCGTGCGTAACGAGGCCACAGCACATCTACTGAATGAGGCTGTGGCGCAGAGCGAAAGAGTTATCGCGATTGTTGCGTCCAGACCGGTCTACGGTGAGAAACGTTATGCTGTCGGTGAATTGCAACAGATCAGCAGCGTGGTGACCCCGCAGGTCGTCGCGGCAGAGTACCATGCCTGCTTCCTCGCTGCGGGTTTGACCAACAGCTATACCAACAATGAATGCCTGACATGGCTCAACACGGCTTTGCATAAGACAAACCAGGAGCGGTGATGAACGTAACCATTTGCACCATCGGCGAACTGCTGGTGGAGTTTCTCGCCAAGGAAGAGAATCAGGGTTTTTCCCGCCCCGGTGAATTTTGGGGGCCCTATCCGAGCGGGGCGCCGGCAATCTTTGCCGATCAGGTAGCTAAGCTGGGTTTTGGTTCTGTGCTGTTTAGCTGCGTGGGCAGCGACGCATTTGGTGAGATGAACATTGCGCGGCTGGAGAAAGACGGCGTTAACGTCAACGGTATCGCCATGCTGCAGAAAGCGACCACCGGTAGCGCCTTCGTCAGCTATCGTAGCCAGGCGCAGCGCGATTTTATTTTTAATATGCCTAACAGCGCCTGCGGTTTGCTGACTGCCGACCACATTGATGAGGCGCTGCTAAATCAGTGTCAGCATTTTCATATTATGGGATCGTCGCTGTTCTCGTTCCGTATTATCGATGCGATGCGTAAAGCGATTGAAAACATTAAAGGCCGCAACGGTACGGTGTCGTTCGACCCAAACATTCGCAAAGAGATGCTGAACATTCCCGAGATGTCGCAGGCGTTTGAATACATTCTCGATTACACCGATATTTTCCTGCCGAGCGACGGTGAGCTGGATTATTTTGGCCTCAATCCGGAGCGCAATGAGCAGATCCTGGTTGATAAGCTATTGAAACGCGGCGTGAAGCATGTGGTGATTAAACGTGGGCCGCGTGGCGCCAGCTACTTTAGCGCCAACGAGACACACCATGTCGCCGGCTTCAACGTGCCGGTGGTGGATCCGACTGGTGCCGGGGATTGCTTTGGCGCCACCTTTGTCAGCCTGTTCCTCAATGGCGCCACGCCGCAGGAGGCGCTGAGATGGGCAAACGCCAGCGGCTCGTTGGCGATTAGCCAACGCGGCCCCATGGAAGGCACCTCGACGCAGGCGCAGATCCGCGCTTTCCTTGCCGCACAGCATCCCTAACCAACAAGCCCGGATTAATCCGGGCTAAAAGTGGTTAAATTCTTACGCTCTCGATCAGGTCACCGGCGCCGGGTTAAACACCGCCAGTTGGTTATGCAAGCCCCACTGATCGGAGAAGGTTTTCTTGCGTCCGCTGGCGACGTCGAGAATAAATTCGAACAGCTTCCGCCCGACATCCTCAATCGTCTCTTCGCCAGTGGCGATGGTCCCGGCGTTAATGTCCATTAAATCATACCAGCGGTTGGCCAGCTCGGTACGGGTCGCCATTTTTATTACGGGTACCGCCATCAGGCCATACGGCGTGCCGCGACCGGTGGTGAACACCTGCACGGTAATGCCAGAGGCGACCTGCTGGGTGCCGCAGACAAAATCGCTGGCGGGGGTAGCGGCATAAATCAGGCCGCGTTTGGTCGGGCGCTGGCCTGGAGAGAGCACCTCGACGATGGCGCTTTTCCCTGATTTAGCAATAGAACCCAGCGCTTTTTCCACCACGTTAGCCAGGCCGCCTTTTTTGTTGCCGGGGGAGGGGTTGGCGCTGCGGTCGGTTTTGCCCATGTCGAGATAGTTATCGTACCAGGCCATCTCTTCCAGCAGGCGTTTGCCGACCTCTTCGTTAATCGCCCGCGGGGTTAACAGATGGATGGCGTCGCGGACTTCGGTCACTTCCGAGAACATCACCGTCGCGCCGCAGCGCACCAGCAGGTCGGATGCATAACCCACCGCCGGGTTGGCGGTCACACCGGAGAAGGCGTCGCTGCCGCCGCACTGCATGCCGACCACCAGCTCTGAAGCCGGACAGGTTTCCCGCTGGCGCTGGTTCAGTTTCACCAGGTGGCGCTCGGCGACCTGCAGAATGTCATCGACCATCGATTTAAAACCAACATGCTTTTCATCCTGCAGGCTGACGATGCTGGCGCTGTCCACCGGGATACTTTTGACGTCTTCCGTGCCCTGCAGCAGGCGTTCCGGCTGCAGCTTTTCACAGCCGAGGCCAATGACCATCACCTCGCCGCCGAAATTCGGGTTGAGGGCGATATTGTGGATAGTGCGAATTGGCACTACCGCCGCCGGTGCATTAATCGCCACGCCGCAACCGTAGAGGTGGTTCAGGCCTACCACGCCGTCGACGTTGGGGTATTTCGGCAGCAGGTCGCGTTCAATGATTTTCACCACATAATCAACCACGCCCGCAACACAGTGCACGCTGGTGGTGATGCCCAGCAGGTTCTTGGTGCCCACGCTGCCATCGGCATTGCGGTACCCTTCAAAGGTATAGCCTTCCAGCGGCGGTAGGGGTTCAGGCACTTTGGTCGCCAGCGGCAGGGTGTTCAACGGCGGGGCGGTGGGCAGTTCCACCAGCGATTCGTCAATCCAGCTTCCCTGTGGGATGTCGCGCACGGCGAAGCCAATCACTTCTCCGTAGCGGATGATTTCACCGCGGGCAGGGATATCCACCAGGGCTACTTTATGACCCTGTGGGATGTGTTCGACGAGCGTCAGGCCGTCCGGGAAACGTGTTCCGGCGGTCAATCCCCGATCGTTAACAATAATCGCCACGTTATCTGTCGGGTCAACTTTAATATAAAACGCGGTTGGCGATTGTTGTCGAATTGCAATGTCAGCCATTGTCCAGTCATCTCCAAACAGGTGCTAATAATAAAATAAAACGCTAATTCATTTACTACGTATCAGTATGATGGAATAAAGGATGTCAGCTGTATTGATTTTAAAATGTGATCTACATCACTCCTTGCTGAGGTGGTAACCCCAGCAGGGCAGGCAATCGTAAGAACTGTGGATTAGCGCCCATGGCTTATGGCATAAGCCTAATTTTAGCGTTAAATAATGACTTTATATTGTGGTTATGCATAGTGTCTGGCGGAGGCGTGCTGATTATACTGAGTCATGTTTTTGAGGTATTCGATATGCGAATAGATAGCTTCAATATCGTCTTTTAAATAAATAAGAAACCGCTTAAAGAAATTATAAAAGGTGTTCTGTGCCTGAGGAATGTCTAAATGATTCTGGATTCTACATTAGATGAGAAAAAAGGAATACCGACCCGCTATTTAATTCTATTGATGATATTTGTCGTGACGGCGGTGAACTATGGCGACCGCGCGACGTTGTCTATCGCCGGTACTGAAGTCGCGAAAGAGCTGGGGCTCAGCGCGGTGTCGATGGGATACATTTTTTCCGCCTTCGGCTGGGCTTATCTGCTGATGCAGATCCCTGGTGGTTGGCTGCTGGATAAATTTGGATCGAAGAAGGTTTACTCATACAGCCTGTTTTTCTGGTCGCTGTTTACCTTCCTGCAGGGCTTTATTGATGTGTTCCCGCTCGCCTGGGCTGGGGTCTCCATGTTCTTTATGCGTTTTATGCTGGGCTTTTCCGAAGCGCCCTCGTTTCCCGCCAACGCCCGCATTGTGGCGGCCTGGTTTCCGGCCAAAGAGCGGGGCACCGCTTCGGCTATTTTTAATGCGGCGCAATATTTTTCGCTGGCGTTATTCTCGCCGCTACTCGGCTGGCTGACCTTCGCGCTGGGTTGGGAGCATGTCTTTACCGTGATGGGGATAATAGGGTTTGTGCTCACCGTCATCTGGGTGAAGTTTGTGCATAACCCCACCGATCATCCGCGAATGTCCGCGGCGGAGCTGAAGTATATCTCTGAAGGCGGCGCGGTGGTCGATATGGACCACAAAAAAGAGACGACCCAGGCGGCCGGGCCGAAGATGGATTATATCCGTCAGTTGCTGACCAACCGAATGATGTTAGGCGTATTTTTCGGTCAGTATTTCCTCAACACCATTACCTGGTTCTTCCTGACGTGGTTTCCGATCTACCTCGTGCAGGACAAGGGAATGTCAATTCTGAAAGTCGGCTTCGTGGCTTCAATTCCGGCGCTGTTTGGTTTTGCCGGCGGCGTACTGGGCGGGCTGTTTTCGGATTATCTGATTGGCCGCGGCTGTACGCTGACTTTTGCGCGTAAGTTACCGATAGTACTCGGAATGCTGCTGGCATCGTCCATTATTCTGTGTAACTACACGGCCAGCACGCCGCTGGTTATTACGCTGATGGCGCTGGCGTTCTTTGGTAAAGGCTTTGGCGCGCTGGGCTGGCCGGTTATCTCGGATGTTGCGCCGAAAGAGATTGTTGGCCTGTGCGGCGGGGTATTCAACGTCTTTGGCAATGTGGCCTCGATCGCCACGCCGCTGGTTATTGGCTACATCGTAAGCGAACTGCACTCATTCAATGGCGCACTGATTTTTGTTGGCGGCTCCGCGCTGATGATGATGGTCTGCTACCTGTTTGTGGTTGGCGATATCAAACGTATGGAATTGCAGAAGTAAGCAACGATTAACGCAAGGTAAAAATTATGGATAACGCAATTTTCCCGAACAAATTTAAGGCCGCGCTGGCGGCTCATCAGGTGCAGATTGGCTGCTGGTGCGCGCTGGCTAACCCGATCAGTACTGAGGTGCTGGGTCTGGCCGGTTTCGACTGGCTGGTGCTGGATGCGGAACACGCGCCGAACGACGTGACCACGCTTATCCCACAGCTGATGGCGCTGAAGGGCAGCTCCAGCGCGCAGGTAGTCCGTGTGCCGACCAATGAGCCGATCATCATCAAGCGCATGCTGGACATCGGCTTCTATAACTTCCTGGTGCCGTTCGTCGAGACGGCTGAGCAGGCGGCGCAGGCGGTGGCGTCGACCCGCTATCCGCCGGAAGGGATCCGCGGGGTCTCCGTTTCCCACCGCGGCAATATGTTTGGCACCGTGCCGGACTACTTCGCCCAGTCCAACAAGAACATTTCCATTCTGGTGCAGATTGAGAGCCAGACCGGGGTAGATAACGTCGAGGCGATTGCCGCGACCGAGGGTGTGGACGGGGTGTTCGTTGGCCCGAGCGACCTGGCTGCCGCTTTAGGCCATCTCGGCAATGCCGCCCATCCTGAGGTACAGCACGCTATCCAACATATCTTTGCCAGCGCGAAGAAGCACGGTAAGCCAAGCGGCATTCTGGCGCCAGTGGAAGCTGATGCGCGCCGCTATCTGGAATGGGGGGCGACTTTCGTCGCCGTCGGCAGCGATCTGGGCGTCTTCCGCTCAGCAACGCAGAAACTTGCTGATGCGTTTAAAAAATAATCACCAGGATGAAGAGAGAGAACATTATGACAATCAAAGTAGGTTTTATCGGTCTTGGCATTATGGGTAAACCGATGAGCAAAAATTTGCTGAAAGCAGGTTATTCGCTGGTGGTGTCCGACCGTAACCCGGAAGCGATTGCCGACGTGATTGCCGCGGGTGCAGAGACCGCGACGACGCCGAAGGCGATTGCTGAGCAATGTGACGTGATCATTACCATGCTGCCAAACTCTCCGCATGTGAAAGAGGTGGCGCTGGGTGAAAACGGCATTATCGAAGGCGCAAAGCCGGGCACCGTGGTGATTGATATGAGCTCTATCGCGCCGCTGGCGAGTCGGGAAATCAGCGAAGCGCTGAAAGCCAAGGGTATTGATATGCTGGACGCGCCGGTGAGCGGCGGCGAACCAAAAGCCATCGACGGCACCCTGTCGGTGATGGTCGGCGGCGATAAGGCGATCTTTGATAAATACTACGATCTGATGAAAGCGATGGCGGGCTCCGTGGTGCATACCGGCGACATCGGCGCGGGCAACGTCACCAAACTGGCTAACCAGGTGATTGTCGCCCTGAACATCGCAGCGATGTCTGAAGCGCTGACTCTGGCGACCAAAGCTGGCGTCAATCCGGATCTGGTCTATCAGGCGATCCGTGGCGGCCTGGCGGGCAGTACCGTGCTGGATGCCAAAGCGCCGATGGTGATGGATCGTAACTTCAAGCCGGGATTCCGTATCGACCTGCATATTAAAGATCTGGCGAACGCCCTGGATACGTCCCATGGCGTGGGCGCTCAGCTACCGCTGACGGCGGCGGTAATGGAGATGATGCAGGCGCTGCGCGCAGACGGTCTGGGCACCGCGGACCATAGCGCGCTGGCGTGCTACTACGAAAAACTGGCGAAAGTGGAAGTCACTCGCTAACAAGAAGGGCGCCTTGCGCGCCCTGTTATTCTTGCCTTGCGCGGCACTGTCAGGCTACAAAATTATGAAAATCGTCATTGCCCCAGACTCTTACAAAGAAAGCCTGTCTGCCACCGAGGTAGCTCAGGCGATAGAAAAAGGATTTCGGGAAATTTTCCCTGACGCGCAGTATGTTTCCATGCCCGTCGCCGACGGCGGCGAGGGAACGGTGGAGGCGATGATTGCCGCGACGCAGGGAACGGAACATTCCGCATGGGTGACTGGCCCGCTGGGCGAGAAAGTGGAGGCCTGCTGGGGCATGTCCGGCGATGGCGTCACTGCGTTTATTGAGATGGCGGCGGCCAGTGGCCTGGGACTCGTTCCGCCCGAAAAACGCAACCCTCTCATCACCACTTCACGCGGTACCGGCGAGCTGATATTACAGGCGCTGGAACATGGCGCGAAACGGATCATTATCGGTATCGGCGGCAGTGCGACCAACGACGGTGGAGCGGGCATGATGCAGGCGCTAGGCGCCCGCCTTTGTGACGCCGAGGGGCAGGAGATCGGCCATGGCGGCGGTAGCCTGAGCCGTCTGAGCCGGATCGATCTTTCCGCCATCGATCCACGCTTACGTGACAGGATGATCCACGTGGCCTGTGACGTCACTAACCCGCTGGTGGGCGAGCGCGGCGCGTCGCGGATCTTTGGCCCGCAGAAAGGGGCGACCGAGGCGATGATCGTTGAGCTGGATCGTAATCTGGCGCACTTCGCCGACGTCATTAAGGCGTCGCTGCAGGTGGACGTTAAGCCGATCCCCGGGGCGGGGGCGGCCGGCGGCATGGGCGCGGCGCTGATGGCCTTTCTTAATGCGGAACTGCGTAGCGGGATTGAGATCGTTACCGAGGCGCTGAAGCTGGAAGAGCAGATCCATGACTGCTCGCTGGTGGTCACCGGAGAAGGGCGGATCGATAGCCAGTCTATTCACGGTAAGGTGCCGGTGGGGATAGCCCGGGTGGCGAAAAAATACCGTAAGCCGGTGATCGGTATTGCTGGCAGCCTGACCCACGACGTTGGCGTGGTTCACCAGCACGGTATCGATGCGGTTTTCAGCGTGTTAACCACAGTTTCGACGCTGGAAGAGGCATTTCGCGGGGCATTTGATAACATTTACCGCGCGTCGCGCAATATCGCCGCCACCCTGCAGGTTGGGATGACGACAGAAGGATGACAACGGGCGGTAAACCCTCTATACTGCGCGCCGAAGCTGACCAGACAGTCGCCGCTTCGTCGTCGTCCTCCTTCGGGGGGAGACGGGCGGAGGGGAGGAAAGTCCGGGCTCCATAGGGCAAGGTGCCAGGTAACGCCTGGGGGGTGTCACAGCCCACGACCAGTGCAACAGAGAGCAAACCGCCGATGGCCCGCGTAAGCGGGATCAGGTAAGGGTGAAAGGGTGCGGTAAGAGCGCACCGCGCGGCTGGTAACAGTCCGCGGCACGGTAAACTCCACCCGGAGCAAGGCCAAATAGGGGTTCATAAGGTACGGCCCGTACTGAACCCGGGTAGGCTGCTTGAGCCAGTGAGCGATTGCTGGCCTAGATGAATGACTGTCCACGACAGAACCCGGCTTATCGGTCAGTTTCACCTTTTTATGTCAAAACCCCGCTGCGGCGGGGTTTTGACTATTAGGAAAGCGGAAAGCGGTTTATCGGTCAGCTACCGTTATTTAACCACCTTAGGATTCTGTAGCGTCGGGATCGTGGAATCTTGTACCTGATGAACCTGACCGACGATCGTGGCGACGCTGCCATTGCTTAACGCCTCAACGTCTGCGCTGTTATGTGAGCCAAAATTGAAGGTCAGACGTTTATCCGTTTTATTCTGCTCATCTCGCATGGTCACGGTAAAATAGTAGCTGCCGGCGATACCGCTCATTCGGCGAATGTCGACAATCACGCCGCGCACCTTGACCCATTTGCCCAGATAATCGCTGCTGGCCTTCGCCGGGTTGAGGGTAAACGGCTGCAGGAACTGGGCGACTGAATACGTCTGCATCGAAGCGACGGCGTCATCTCCCGGTTGAAATAATTTGTCTCCCGCGGAATAAAAGGCTTTAGAAGCCAGGCCGCAGCCGCTTAACAGCGAGATGACAAAAAACAGCGGTAATACGCGAGTGCGTAATAACATAACTATCTCCTTATATATTTTAAAAATGATATCCCTGCTTTTATGTATGACATCTTTCTCGCTAATTAAATAAAGTAACCGTGGCTACTGTCAATTAATTTCCGTGATAAGCGCTAAAGTCATTTTATATAAACGTGGTATTTTTCATATGAATTCATTTGGTGAGAACATTTGAATTTCTTATGTATTGAATGGTTTGTGATCAGGTGCACGCTGTGAATAATCTTTAGGTATTATTTTTTACATTTATTCACTACCAACTGTAAAATAATAAACCGCTATTTCAGACACTTTCACTTCAGGATAAAACAATGAAATTAATGACCCGTATTGCGTTTGCAGCCCTTCTGACTACCGGTTTCTCTCTGTCTGCGCAAGCCGCGGACGTGCAGGCGGCGCCAGCGCCGGCGCAGGACCCTATTGTCCAGCACTTAAAACTCACCAGCGATCAGGTTGCGAAAATTAAAAGCCTGCATCAGCAACTGGAAAATAATGTTCAACAGATTTCGCAGCAAGACATTAAAGATGGCGCCCTGATTAACGTGATTGATTCCGGAAAATGGGATGAAAAGGCAGTCAAGGATCAGCTGGCTGCCTTCAGTAAGATCGATCAGCAGGTGCGTTATTACCGCGTGAAGTATTATTTCGATGTGAATCAGGTCCTGACGCCGGAGCAGCGTACCCAGGTGAAAAAAGATCTTGCCGACGCGCTGAGCGAATAATGCCATCGGCCCCTTTCGGGGCCGATATTATCTTCAGGCTATAAACGAAAATCGAATCATTGATATTGCCTTTTCAGGCGAGACTTTCTTCATCCCGCAGACGAATCTCCGCTTCGACAACAATGGCTTCCAGTTCGCTCAGCATCTCATCATAACCAAAGCTGACGACGCCGGCGGTTTCCGGCTGCGTCGGGGCTGATGGCGTCGGGGACGCCTTTTTTCTGTTTTTCTTTTTACTCACTGACAGACTCCATCCCTTCCGTTGTTACACCGGTAAATCTATCAGCAAAGCGCGCAGCGGCGTATCGGCGACGAGGGTAATGTTAGCTTCGTCACGAATAAATGCGCCGTCACCACAGGTGAGAGCCTGTTTTTGTTGTTCCTGCGCGACGGCATGGACGGTGCCGTGGATTGACTGCAGGTAAGCGCGTGGGCCATGCAGCTGCACGCTAATCTGCTCTCCTTTCTCCAGTGCGATATGGTAGACCCAGGCCTGCTGGCGAAGCTGGAGACTGCCGTTCTCTCCCTCCGGTGAGGCCAGCAGCTGCAGCGGTGCGCTCACCACTTCAGTTTTCTGCTGTAGCGGGTTTTCCCGCTGCGGGCAAGCGTCGAGCCACAGCTGCATTCGCGTTAACGACTGCTCTTTGCTCAGATTATGCTCGCTATAGCTCACGCCAGGCTGGGTAGCGATAAGCAGCGCTTCACCGGCTTTGGCCTGCACGTGGTTGCCGTCGCTGTCGCGATACTCCGCTTCGCCTTCCAGAATCAGGTTCAGGATATCGACTTTTGGGTACGTCCTGGCCTGGAAGGAAGCGCCGGGCGCCAGCACTTCCTGGTTGAGGACGCGCAAGGACGCGAAGCCCAGTAATTTCGGGTCGAAGTAGTGGCCAAAGGAGAAGGTGTAGCGGGCCTGCAGCCAGCCGAAGTCTGCTTGTCCGCATTGTTTGGCTGTTCGGGTAGTAATCATGTTCTTGACCTCTCTTTACACTAAATCAATGGTAAAGGTATGGACGCTGTATTGTTAGCCAGATATTCTGCCCGGTATGTTCAAATTTCCTGAATGAGAAAGCGATGGCCAAAGAGAGAGCATTAACGCTGGAAGCGTTGCGTGTGATGGATGCGATCGACCGCCGTGGGAGCTTTGCTGCCGCGGCTGATGAGCTGGGACGCGTGCCTTCCGCCCTGAGCTATACCATGCAAAAACTGGAAGAGGAGCTGGACGTGGTGCTGTTTGACCGCTCAGGTCATCGCACGAAGTTCACCAACGTTGGACGGATGCTCCTGGAACGCGGGCGCGTGCTGCTCGAAGCGGCGGATAAACTCACCACCGATGCGGAAGCGTTGTCGCGCGGTTGGGAAACCCACCTGACGATCGTCACCGAAGCGCTGGTGCCCACCCCGGATCTGTTTCCGCTAATTGAAAAACTGGCGACCAAATCTAATACGCAGTTGTCGATTATCACCGAGGTGCTGGCCGGCGCCTGGGAGCGGCTGGAGCAGGGGCGGGCGGATATTGTTGTCGCGCCGGATATGCATTTTCGTTCCTCCTCGGAGATTAACTCGCGCAAACTCTATTCGGTGCTCAGTGTGTACGTCGCGGCGCCGGATCACCCGATCCACCAGGAGCCGGAACCGCTCTCGGAAGTGACCCGCGTGAAATACCGCGGCGTCGCAGTAGCGGATACCGCACGCGAGCGGCCCGTCCTTACCGTTCAGCTGCTGGATAAACAGCCGCGCTTAACGGTGAGCACCATTGAAGATAAGCGCCAGGCCCTGTTGGCCGGGCTAGGCGTGGCGACCATGCCCTATCCGCTGGTGGAGAAGGATATTGCCGAAGGACGCTTGCGGGTTGTCAGCCCGGAATACACCAATGAAATTGACATAATCATGGCCTGGCGACGGGACAGTATGGGCGAAGCGAAGTCCTGGTGTCTGCGTGAGATCCCCAAGCTCTTTGCTGGTAGATAGTGATGAAGACGCTCCTCCCGTTAACGGGAGGAGCGGGAAGATTAATAGGAGAAGGGTTTCGGATCGGGTCCGAAGCGATTGTTGCCTTCGGTGCCGCGCTGGCAGTTAAAGATCAGGATCACCAGCCAGCCGATGACCGGGATCAACAGCAGCAGCAGCCACCAGGCTGAGCGGTCGGTGTCATGCAGACGCCGAAACTGCACCGCCCACCACGGTAAAAAGACCAGTACGCCATAGATGGTCGTCAGAATGCCTTCGCCGCCCGCCCGCTGCCAGCCCAGCATTTTATCGATGATGCTCAATACGCCGGTCAGGATGAGGTTGACCAGAATAAACATCCAGTACTCTTTGCGCCGCGCACGGCCGCCAAATCCTATATAGTTTTTTAATGCCTTGAGATACCAGTCCATTTCTACGCCTCAATTAACCGTCAATCACTTGTTTTTTAAGCGATCGCAATAAGAATAGACGTGAATGAATGGTGGGTAAATATCTGTTTTCTGAATTATTGGGCGCCATCACTGGCGCCCGAAAGATCAACGGAAGCGCTGATCGCGACCGTGGGGTTCGTTGAGATCCTGTTGCGGTCCAATGGAGATAATACCGGTTGGATTAATGGTTTTATGGCTGCGGTAATAGTGGTGGCGGATATGCGGAATACTCACCGTCTCCGCGATGCCGGGCATCTGGTAGATATCGCGCAGAAAACCGTACAGGTTGAGATAATCGCTAATGCGCCGTTTGTCGCATTTAAAATGCGTCACATATACCGGGTCGAACCGTACCAGCGTGGTCCACAGGCGAATATCGGCTTCCGTCAGCTGATTTCCCGTCAGGTAACGATGCTGACCGAGGATCTGCTCCAGCCGCTCCAGTGAAGTAAAGACCGCCTCGACCGCTTCGTCGTAAGCCTGCTGGCTGGTGGCAAAGCCGGCCTTATACACGCCGTTGTTGACGTTGTCGTAGATCCAGCCGTTCAGTTCATCGATTTTTTCCCGCAGCGCCGGCGGATAGTAATCCCCGGCTCTGGCGCCCAGACCATCGAAGGCGGTATTAAACATGCGGATGATTTCTGCCGACTCATTGCTGACGATGGTCTGCTGTTTTTTGTCCCACAATACCGGGACCGTGACGCGACCGGTATAGTGCGGGTCAGCCTGCAGATAGAGCTGATAGAGGAACTGATGATGATAGAGCTGGTCGCCGGTAGCACCAGGGAAATCATCGGCGAAGGTCCAGCCGTTTTCCAGCATCAGCGGATTGACCACGGAGACGGATATAAAGGGTTCCAGTCCTTTCAGCTTGCGCAGAATTAACGTGCGGTGCGCCCACGGGCAGGCTAAAGAAACATACAGATGATAACGGTCTTTTTCTGCGGCAAAGCCACCTTCGCCCGCAGGCCCCGGCGCGCCATCGGCCGTGAGCCAGTTACGGAAGGCCGAAACGGAACGCTTGAATCGTCCTCCGGTGGATTTGGTGTCATACCAGGTATCTTGCCAGACGCCGTCGACTAATTGTCCCATTACTTCCTCCTGCAGATAGCAAAAGCGAGGAGATATCCCCTCGCTTTTTTTAGATTTTTACTCAGTATAGTGCGCTTACCACTTTTTATTCAGTACGCGGTCGATGCTGAATGCGCCCGGTCCGGTAATGGCCAGCAGCAGATAACCGCCAGCAATGGTCAGGTTTTTCATGAACATCAGCGAGTTCACGCCTTCCGCAAAGTTGCTGTGGAACAGGAACGCGGTCAGCAGCGTAAAGCCTGCGGTGAACAACGCGGTGGTACGGGTCAGGAAACCGAACAGAATCGCCAGACCGCCGCCGAATTCAAGGAGAATGGTCAGCGGCAGCAGTGCTCCCGGCACGCCCATGGCTTCCATATACTGCTGGGTTCCGGCGTAACCAGTGATTTTGCCCCATCCTGCAGTGATAAACAGAATCGGCATCAGAATACGCGCTACCAGTACACCAACATCTTCTAATTTTTTCATTTCTTACTCCAGAAAACCCAAAGGGCGGCAGTTTTGTTTTTTAGCGCAATCCCGCGTGGTTACACGGTGTTGCTGTCGATGGAGAGGATAGTAACGAGGCGGAGAGGGAATTGTTAGCAAGGAAAACTGTAGATCTTCTTCAAAGTTTCTGAGCAATAAGTGCGGTGAGGAGAAATTTTCTGGCGACGAGGGGAACTACCCGTCCCGATATCGGGTGGCTGAGCGGAATGAATTGAGATCTGAGGGGGGCTAACCGCGGGTTGCGGCGAAGGCCCCGGCTGCCGCGAACGGCGTATTGTATCGGACGGGGAAATGGCAGAGCGGGGCGCCGGGATAAGCGCCCGCGCTCCGGGCTGCTAGTGTGTTGACGACTGGCGCAGGATCCCGCGGACCATCCGCCAGGTGCTCCACAGTCCGAGACCGCGTTTGGTCCAGCGTATCAAAAAGTGCGGGTGTCGTATGGACCAGACGGCCATCAAACCGCTGCCAACCATCAGCCACGAACGTAAACTCAGCAGCGTATGCCAGCCGCGATCGAGGGGCGCTGTCGCCTCCAGCCAGTGGCGACGACAGGCGCTAAGCTCCAGTCGTTGCTGCTGGATCTGGCGCAGCAGCAGCGCCTTTTGCCGTTCACGCTCCTGTCGGCCATTCACGGTTTATCGTCCTCCAGAAGGGCACGGTCGTTCTCCAGCTCTTTACGCGTCAGGCGCAGCAGCGTGGAGCGGCGCGCCTTACGTAGGGTAAGGATACCCACGATCGCGGCGGCGAGGAGCAGAACGACGGTGGTGGCGATCATGACGTGCAGGCGGTACTGGGCGTCAACGGCCCAGATAACCAGCACCAGCAGACTCATGAGGCCAAACGCGGCAAACAGCAGCGTCAGTCCGGTCATGATCAGCAGCTGGAAGAGGTTGGCTTTCTCCTCCTCCAGCTCCACGACGACCAGGCGCAGCCGTGTTTCCACCATTTCGGCCAGCAGCGTGACGATACGCTGGCCAATGGAGAACACGCGCTGGCCTGGCCCCTGCGTGTGTTGAGTATTCGCCATAATCAGCGACGCGACAGCAGGACACCCAGCACCAGCCCGACGGCGGCACCAATCCCGACTCCTGTCCACGGATTTTCGCGAACATAATCATCCGCCCGCGCGGCGGTCTCGCGCGTTTGACGCAAAATCGCATCGCTGGTTTCACCCAGGCGGGCACGACTCTCTTTTAGCGCGCTCTCTGCTTTACTACGCAGTTTACCAATCTCTTCTTTCGACTTGTCCGCCGAGGAATTCAGAACTTCCTCCAGGGTATCCGCCAGCGTTTTCAGTTCTGCACGAAGGTCGTCAGTCACATTCTCTTTAGCCATGTCGTTCTCCTGTAGCGTGGTCCGTGTTGCGAAAGTTAACTGTTATTAGTAGTCCCGAGACTCCAGCGTTTTTAACTCCTGTTGCGCTTCATTGAGTTTATGCTGGCGTTTGTTGATTTTGTCCGCATCGCCTTTCTTCCGGGCTTCCTGCAGATCGCGCTGACGTTCAGCGATCTCTTCCCGCTGTTTGGCAATTTTTTGCTGATGATCGGCTTTGAGTTTACTGTCGCTGCAGTTTTCCCGTACCTGACGTAGCGCGGTATTTAGCCCATCAATGCGACTTTGATTATGATGCTTTTCGGCATAGCTGATCTCTCGTTGAATATCCTGCTCTTTTTCCTGGCAGGGAGAGGCTGCTATGGCGCTGGCGCTAAGTGAAGTCAGGGCCAGAAGCAGAGCGATGCGGTGTTTCATGGATAGTACCTTCCATTGTCTGAGGGTATACCCGGAGGATATACCCGTTCCCGATGGTGAACGGGAATGCGTTGATTCCCGCAGGTTTAAGCATAGTAACAAATGCAGGAAACCACCAGACTGCGTAAAAAACGCAGTAAGGCGGTAGTTTACCCGAGCCGGTGAGGCGCGTCGCGCAGACGGGATAACCAGGCGGTGGCCGAGTTATCGTCCTCCAGCAGGGCAATAATATAACCATGTGGCAGAGCGCGACCGAGAACCTCTTTCGCCGCCGCGCCCTGGGCGGTGGAGTCGAACTTAATCAGCAGGCCATCTTTTTGCGGCGTAATGCTCTTAAAGCGGATACCGTTGGCGTCGAGGTGATGCCAGACGGAGAAGCCGTCCGGCATGCTGACGCCCTGGCCAACCGGACGGATCGCCAGCGTGGCCTCCTGCTGCTGCACCGCCAGCCAGAGCCAGAACAGCGCGCAGAGCACAAGAGAGCCACCCAGCAGCCAGCTCAGCTGGCGCAGGGAGGGGCGTTTAATGACCATCATTAGCCCCGGCTTCTGTATTTTTTCTTCCACAGCACCACCAGCGAGCCGATCAGTCCGAAGACCAGCAGCGCGACCGGAAGGAGCATCAGGCAGGACATCAACTGATCTTCATACTTGAGGAATACCGGGGTTTTGCCCAGCAGATAGCCCAGCGAGGTCAAGATGAGCACCCACAGCAGGCCGCTCATCCAGTTAAAGAACTGAAAGCGAGCGTTATTGAGGCCTGAAAGGCCGGCAATCGTCGGCAACAGCGTACGCACGAAGGCGATAAAGCGGCCGATCAACAGCGCGGAGAGTCCATGCTTATGAAACAGGTGATGCGCGCGTTGATGATAGTGAGAGGGCAGATGCGACAGCCAGTTTTGCACGATCCGCGTATTGCCCAGCCAGCGCCCCTGAATGTAGCTCAGCCAGCAGCCGAGGCTGGCGGCGGCGGTCAGCAGCAGCAAGGTTTCCGGAAAGCCCATCGCCCCTTTGGCAATCAGCACGCCCACGAGTACAAGCAGACTATCCCCCGGTAAAAACGCGGCAGGCAGTAACCCGTTCTCAAGGAACAAAATCATAAACAAGACAAAATACAGCATGCCAATCATGGAGGGATTCGCGAGCGTTTCGTAATCCTGAGCCCACAAGGCATTCAATAACTGGGTTAAAAGTTCCATTCACGATTCCTGGTACATCGGTTAACGGCACGTCTGAGCGCGTGGCATGTTGGGCGACAAGATTTTTATGAGATTTTGGTCGCTGCTTAGGCGCTCTGAACGCTTCCCTGTATAAGACTGAAGTAAGTAAACACTTACCCCCAGAACGGCAAAATGCATCTAATTGTAACAAATCAGCTGACTTTACGTCAGAGAAATTGCAAGGTGTTGCTCGTTGATTTTGCTGATTGCGGCGGTGGGAGGCGAGAGGATTTACACAGGCTGACACTATATATGTTTTACTTACTCCAGTCCGCGTGGCGGGCAGGCGCGCAGGGGCCGCGCGCCGTCAGGATAAGCGCTTATTTCGCGCTGTTGGCCGCCGTATCGAGATGAACCACCGGATTGTCGGCAAATAAGTAGCGATCGGCATTAAATTCAAAGTCATCGCTGGTTTCGTTAAACAGCATTTGCTTGGTATTTTCCAGATGCTGCCACATCGCCAGCTTGGCGGCGTTGGGATCTTTACGCAGCAGGGCTTTCAGGATCTGATCGTGATCGTCGCACCAGTTATCGACCGTGCGCAGGTCGATATGCTCATGCAGCTTTTTCCAGTAAGGGTTATGCACGCGCTGGGTCCACATTTTTTCCACGATCGCCGCCAGCGCACTGTTCTGCGTGGCCAGCGCCACCTGGACGTGGAACTGGAGATCCCACTCGGAGTCGCGGAAACACTTCTCGTTGCGCGCTTTCTCCTGAATCTCCATCAGCTTCATGATGTCCTGTTTGGTCACCTGAGTCGCCGCGAATTCAGCAATATTGCTTTCAATTAGCTGCCGCGCCTGCAGGAGTTCAAAAGGACCATAGTTGGCGAATTCAAGGCTTTCATCGGCCACCTGCTGGTACTTGGGATGGTTGGAGATGACATGAATACCCGACCCTTTGCGGACTTCGACATACCCTTCCACTTCCAGCATGATAATGGCTTCACGAACCACGGTGCGGCTGACGTTTTTTTCATCGGCGATAAAGCGCTCGGCGGGCAGCTTATCCCCTACAAGGTAGACACCTTGTTCGATGCGCGTCTTCAGCTCAGCGGCAAGCTGCTGATACAGACGGCGTGGTTCAATGATTTCCATATTCGCTCCCGCAAGATGGCGACAATATTCGATTTGTTATACCACTTTTACACGCTTTCCACCACTGGCAGGCATGAAAAAGCCGCCTGAGAAGGCGGCTCAATACGCGGTGACATCACCACAAGATCTAACTCTGCGTGGCGGGTTTGCGGCTGCTAAGCGGCGTCGAGTCATCGTCAGCCGGTTTGTTTTTCAGCACCGTCCAGATAACCAGCGCGCCTAGCAGGTCAAAGACGGCCAGTACTGCAAACAGCGGGCTGAAGCCGATGGTGTCTGCCAGCGCGCCGACAACCAGGGCGAACATGGTGCTCGCCAGCCAGGCGGCCATCCCGGTCAGACCGTTGGCGGTAGCGACTTCGTTACGGCCAAAGACGTCGGAAGAGAGGGTGATCAGCGCCCCGGACAGCGCCTGGTGAGCGAACCCGCCGATGCACAGCAGGGCAATCGCCACGTACGGGCTGGTGAACAGGCCGATCATCCCCGGGCCAATCATCAGCAGGGCGCCCATGGTGACCACCATTTTACGCGACACGATCAGGTTGACGCCAAACCAGCGCTGGAACAGCGGCGGCAGGTAACCGCCCACGATGCAGCCGAGGTCGGCGAACAGCATCGGCATCCAGGCGAACATCGCGATCTCTTTCAGGTTAAAGCCGTAAACCTTAAACATGAACAGCGGGATCCAGGCATTAAAGGTCCCCCAGGCCGGCTCGGCGAGGAAGCGCGGCAGGGCGATACCCCAGAACTGACGGTTGCGCAGGATTTGCCACGGCGACATTTTCTTCGCGTTATTGGTCTGATGCTGAGACTCCTGACCGCCAATGATGTAGTCGCGTTCTTCGTCAGATAATTTTTTCTGGTCGCGCGGGTGTTTGTAGAAGATAAGCCAGGCGATGGCCCAGGCGAAGCTCAATACCCCGGAGATGATGAACGCCATCTGCCAGCTGTGCATGACAATCGCCCACACCACCAACGGCGGCGCGATCATGGCGCCAATAGAGGAACCGACGTTGAAGTAGCCCACCGCGATAGAGCGCTCTTTTGCCGGGAACCATTCAGAACTGGCTTTCAGCCCGGCAGGGATCATCGCGGCTTCCGCTGCGCCGACTGCGCCGCGAGCCAGCGCCAGGCCGCCCCAGCTGCCTGCCAGCGCGGTTGAGCCGCAGAATATCGCCCAGGCGATAGCAAAGAAGGCATAGCCGATTTTGGTCCCGAGAATATCGAGGACGTAACCCGCGACAGGCTGCATGACGGTGTAGGCAGCGGAATAGGCTGCAATGATATAGGAGTACTGTTGAGTCGAGATGTGTAACTCTTCCATCAGCGTCGGCGCGGCCGCCGCCACGGTGTTACGGGTCAGGTAGCCCAGCACGGTGCCTAGCGTCACCAGCGCAATCATGTACCAACGTAACCCTTTAATTTTACGCATGTAAACCTCATCGTCTGTTATCTTTCCGCATCAGGTGCGGCCTTTCCTGACGGCAATACGCGGTCGGGAAAGCGAAACGGAGGGTTCAGGAGGGGGGATCCCCCTCTGGCCCGAACCTTACCATCAGTTGTTATGTTGAAAGTCGGTGTCCATTCCGTATAAGCCGATGCCATAAACACCGGTAATGCATTCCGTCGGTTTATATGTTGCGACGGCAGAAAGATAACTTGTCATACAACTTTAAAAGTTGAGTGCTGTCACAAAAGTGGGAAAGTTAGTGTGGTCTTTAGCCCTTACCGGGAAAGCCAGAGATGGCGCGCCCTGCCGGGGTGTTTTCCAATGAGGCGGTCGTTTTTTTATCGACGTTTATTGATCTAACTCACGAAAAACAGCTCGGTCTGTAGAAATTGGTGTGATAACTTTGTCAGCATTGTAGTCAATCATCTGAAAGGCTCCCGCTACGGAGCGAAGAGGACACGCGAATGACACCGTTTATGACTGAAGATTTTCTACTCGATACCGAATTTGCTCGCCGTCTGTACCACGATTACGCCAAAGATCAGCCGATTTTCGACTACCATTGCCACCTTCCGCCGCAGCAGGTTGCCGAAAACTATCGCTTCAAAAATCTGTATGACATCTGGCTGAAAGGCGATCACTACAAATGGCGCGCAATGCGCACTAACGGCGTACCGGAGCGTCTGTGTACCGGTGATGCGTCCGATCGCGAGAAATTTGACGCCTGGGCGGCAACGGTGCCGCACACTATTGGCAACCCGTTATACCACTGGACCCATTTAGAGCTGCGTCGCCCTTTTGGTATTACAGGTAAGCTGTTGTCTCCATCCACCGCCGATGAGATCTGGGACCAGTGCAATGATTTACTGGCTCAGGGCGCCTTCTCCGCCCGCGGGATCATGAAGCAGATGAATGTGAAGATGGTCGGTACCACCGACGATCCGATTGATTCTCTCGAGCACCATGCGGTTGTCGCCAAAGATACCTCCTTTGATATCAAAGTGCTGCCGAGCTGGCGCCCGGATAAAGCATTCAACATTGAACAGGCGACCTTTAATGACTACATGGCGAGGCTGGGTGAGGTGTCCGATACCGATATTCGCCGTTTTGCGGACCTGCAAAGCGCTCTGACCAAACGTCTGGACCACTTTGCCGCACACGGCTGCAAGGTCTCCGACCACGCGCTGGACGTGGTGCTGTTTGCGGAAGCGACCGACGCCGAGCTGGACGCCATTCTGGCGCGCCGTCTGGCTGGCGAGACCCTCAGCGCACACGAAGTGGCGCAGTTCAAAACCGCGGTGCTGGTGTTCCTCGGCGCAGAATATGCCCGTCGCGGTTGGGTACAGCAGTACCATATCGGTGCGCTGCGTAACAACAACCTGCGTCAGTTCAAACTGTTAGGCCCGGATGTGGGCTTCGATTCGATCAACGATCGCCCGATGGCGGAAGAGCTGTCTAAGCTGCTGAGCAAGCAGAACGAAGAAAACCTGCTGCCGAAAACCATTCTCTACTGCCTGAACCCGCGCGATAACGAAGTGCTGGGCACCATGATCGGTAACTTCCAGGGTGAAGGCATGCCAGGCAAGATGCAGTTCGGCTCCGGCTGGTGGTTCAACGATCAGAAAGACGGCATGGAGCGGCAGATGACCCAGCTGGCGCAGCTCGGCCTGCTGAGCCGCTTCGTCGGGATGCTGACCGACAGCCGCAGCTTCCTCTCCTACACGCGCCACGAATACTTCCGCCGCATTCTGTGCCAGATGATCGGCCGCTGGGTGGCTGCCGGCGAAGCGCCTGCGGATATCGCGCTGCTGGGCGAGATGGTGAAAAACATTTGCTTTAACAATGCGCGTGACTATTTCGCCATTGAACTGAACTAAGGCCAGAGGTCGGTTGATATGCAATACATTAAAATCCATTCGCAGGATAACGTCGCGGTCGCGCTGGCGGATATCGCTGCCGGTAGTGTGGTGACGATTGATAAGGATTCGGTCACCCTCGGCCAGGATATCGTTCGCGGCCACAAGTTTGCACTGCGCGCTATCGCGAAAGGGGAAAACGTCGTTAAGTACGGATTGCCGATTGGCCATGCGCTGGCGGATATCGCGCCGGGCGAGCATGTTCATGCGCACAATACGCGCACCAATCTCAGCGACCTTGACGCGTATCGCTATCAACCGGACCGGGTTGCCCAACCGCCACAGCCTGCGGATCGCGAAGTGCAGATTTATCGTCGCGCTAACGGTGACGTCGGCGTGCGCAATGAGCTGTGGATCCTGCCGACCGTCGGCTGCGTCAACGCGATGGCCAGACAAATGCAGAACCGTTTCCTGAAAGAGACGTATGGCGCTGAGGATATCGATGGGGTGCATCTCTTCAGCCACACCTATGGCTGCTCGCAGCTTGGGGATGACCACATCAACACTCGCACCATGCTGCAAAATATGGTTCGTCACCCGAACGCCGGGGCGGTACTGGTGGTTGGCCTTGGCTGTGAAAACAACCAGGTGGATGCCTTTCGCGAAACGCTGGGCGAGTTTGACCCGCAGCGTGTGCACTTTATGGTTTGCCAGCACCAGGACGATGAAGTGGAAGCGGGGGTTGCGCATCTGCATCAGCTGTATGAAGTGATGCGTCAGGATAAACGCCAGCCGGGTAAATTGAGCGAGCTGAAGTTTGGTCTCGAGTGCGGGGGATCGGACGGCCTGTCGGGCATTACCGCTAACCCGATGCTGGGCCGCTTCTCAGACTATGTGATCGCCAACGGCGGCACCACCGTGCTGACCGAAGTGCCGGAGATGTTCGGTGCTGAACAGCTGCTGATGAGTCACTGCCGTGACGAAGCGACCTTCGACAAGCTGGTGACCATGGTCAATGACTTTAAGCAGTACTTTATCGCACACGACCAGCCTATTTACGAAAACCCTTCCCCGGGTAACAAAGCCGGGGGGATCACCACCCTGGAAGATAAGTCGCTGGGCTGTACTCAGAAAGCGGGTTCCAGCCAGGTGGTGGATGTCCTGCGCTACGGCGAGCGCCTGAAGGTTCATGGTCTGAATTTGCTGAGCGCGCCGGGCAACGACGCGGTCGCCACCAGCGCGCTGGCCGGCGCCGGCTGTCATATGGTGTTGTTTAGCACCGGACGTGGCACGCCGTACGGCGGCTTTGTGCCGACGGTGAAGATCGCCACCAACAGCGAACTGGCGGCGAAGAAAAAGCACTGGATCGACTTCGATGCCGGGCAGCTGCTCCATGGCAAAGCGATGCCGCAGCTGCTGGAGGAGTTTGTGGATGCCATTGTGGCTTTCGCTAACGGTAAACCGACCTGTAATGAACAGAATGACTTCCGCGAACTGGCCATCTTTAAAAGCGGTGTTACCCTGTAAAGGTGTATTCACATTGGCGCCCAGGGGCGTAGAACGTGTATCGGCCTGATAGCGTAACGCCATCGGGCTCGTAACAGCGGCGTTTCAGCCAGTGAAGCGCCGTTTGTTTTTTTCAGTCAGGGAGCTTTCATGACCGCGTATTGGCTGGCCCAGGGGGTCGGCGTCATCGCCTTTCTTATCGGCATTACCACCTTTATCAACCGCGATGAACGCCGTTTCAGGCTACAGCTGGCGGTCTATAGCGCTATTATCGGCGTTCATTTTTTCCTGATGGGCGCCGGGTCGGCCGGAATGAGCGCCGGGCTCAATGCGCTACGTACGGTCATTTCCTTACGCACCCGTAGCCTGTGGGTGATGACCGTCTTTATCCTCCTGACGCTGATCCTCGGCCTGGGCAAACTGCAGCATGCCATGGAGCTGCTGCCGATCATTGGCACCGTCGCCAGCACCTGGGCGCTGTTTCGTTGCAAAGGGCTGACCGTCCGCTGCGTGATGTGGTGCTCCACCGCCTGCTGGGTCACGCATAATCTGTGGTTGGGTTCGATTGGTGGGACGCTGATTGAAGGCAGTTTTCTGATCGTCAACGGGCTGAATATCATTCGCTTCCGCCGGATGCAAAAGCGCGGTATCGATCCGTTTAAGGTTGAAAACGCAGTCCAGGAAGAGAGCCCCTCCGCCCGATAGCGGAGGGGAAAGGCATTAGCTGCGCAGGGCGTTTTTCGCCAGCTGGTCATCTTCTGCTATGCAGGCCGCGGCGGTAAACAGGGCGTCGGTTGAGGAGTTGAGCGCCGTTTCGCAGGAATCCTGCAGCACGCCGATAATAAAGCCGACGGCAACCACCTGCATCGCCACATCGTTCGGGATCCCAAACATATTACAGGCCAGCGGGATCAGCAGCAGCGAACCGCCCGCCACGCCGGAGGCGCCGCAGGCGCACAGCGAAGCGACCACGCTCAGCAGCAGCGCCGTCGGCAGATCCACCGGAATATTCAGCGTATGCACCGCCGCCAGCGTCAGCACGGTGATCGTGATCGCCGCGCCCGCCATATTGATGGTCGCCCCCAGTGGAATGGAGACCGAATAGGTATCGCGATCCAGATTCAGCTTTTCACACAGCGCCATATTCACCGGAATATTGGCGGCGGAGCTGCGGGTGAAGAACGCGTAGACGCCGCTTTCGCGCAGGCAGGTCAGCACCAGCGGATAGGGGTTACGGCGGATTTTCCAGAACACCAGCAGCGGGTTAATCACCAGCGCTACCAGCAGCATACAGCCGACCAGCACCAGCAGTAGCTGGGCGTAGCCCCACAGGGTCTCGAAACCGGTGGTCGCCAGGGTGGAAGAGACCAGACCGAAGATCCCCAGCGGTGCAAAACGGATCACCACTTTGACGATGAAGGTCACCGCGTGGGAGACATCGTTGATCAGGTTTTTGGTGGTGTCGTTACCGTGACGCAGGGCGAAGCCCAGCCCCACCGCCCACACCAGAATGCCGATATAGTTGGCGTTCAGCAGGGCGTCGATCGGGTTGGATACCATGCTCATCAGCAGGCCGCGCAGCACTTCGACAATCCCCGACGGCGGCGTGATGCTGTCGGCGGCGGTGGTTAAATGCAGAGTCGACGGAAAGACAAAACTAAACAACACCGCGGTCAGCGCCGCGCTGAAGGTGCCCAGCAGATAGAGAAACAGAATGGGGCGAATACTGGTTTTTTGTCCGTGCTGATGGTTAGCGATGGAGGCCATCACCAGCATCAATACCAGCACCGGCGCCACCGCCTTTAACGCGCCGACGAACAGGGTCCCCAGCAGACCGACGGCAATGGCCGTTGGCTTAGAGACCAGCGCCAGCAGCACGCCAAGCACCAGACCGATTAAAATTTGTTTCACCAGGCTGCCTTGCGCCAGGCGTGAGATCCACCCCGATGGGGGAGTGCGTGTGGTCATAATTCATTCCTTCCAGTGATGTAGCAAGCCATCCCAGCCACGTATTATTTGTTACGTTTATGTCAGGATGTAAGTAGATGTTTGCATAGTCGAGTATACGGAAAGAATGGCGGGCGGGAAGCGTAAAATGCTGTGATTTTAATCTGGATCTTGTTTTTTAACTATGTAGTAACATAACTGTGACATGAGCAGAGATTGCCGTCGGCGATGGCCGACGGCGCGTTGTGCAGATTACTCAGGCAGTTTGCGCTGCTTGTCGTGTTGCTTGTTGACCCAGGCGTTAATCAGCAGCGTGACGGCCAGGATGCCTCCTACTACGCCCAGCGAGATGGCGACCGGGATATGGTAGAAGTCGACGATCAGCATCTTCACGCCAATAAACACCAGGATCACCGACAGACCGTATTTGAGCATCGAGAAGCGCTCGGCGACCCCCGCCAGCAGGAAGTACATGGCGCGCAGGCCGAGGATCGCGAACAGGTTTGAGGTCAGGACGATAAACGGATCGGTGGTGACCGCGAAGATCGCCGGGATACTGTCGACGGCGAAAATCACATCGCTCAGTTCCACCAGGATCAGCACCAGCAGCAGCGGCGTGGCGAACAGCACCCCGTTTTTACGGGTGAAGAAGCGCTCGCTCTCGATTTTATCCGTCATTCGCAGATGGCTGCGGATCCAGCGCACCAGTGGTTTATCGCCGATGCCGGAGTCATCTTCTTTCGCCAGCGCCATCTTCACGCCGGTAAAAAGCAGGAAGGCGCCGAAGACGTACAGCAGCCAGTCAAACTGGGAAATCAGCCAGCTGCCGGCGAAGATCATGATGGTACGCAGAACAATCGCGCCCAGCACGCCATACACCAGTACCCGGCGCTGCAGAGCAGGCGGTACGGCGAAATAGCTGAACAGCATCAACCAGACGAAGACGTTATCGACCGCCAGCGCTTTCTCAATCAGATAACCGGTGAGGAAGGCTAAGGCCTGCGGGTCAGCGACGGCCCGGCCCTGGGTTTGTACCAGATACCACCAGAAGGCGGCGTTGAACAGCAGAGAAAGCGTGACCCAGAGGATTGACCAGCCCGCGGCCTGCTTCATGGTCATGCTGTGCGAACCGCGTCGTCCCTGAAGCAGCAGGTCGATTGCCAACATGATCGCGACGACGACAGCGAATCCACCCCATAGCAACGGCGTGCCGACAGTATTCATTTGATATTCCTTACATAAAAACAAAACGGCTGACGTCGGAAGACGGCAGCCGCTGCGCTTTTATGCATAGACCTCGCCTTCCGGCAAGGTCTCACTTACAACAACCAAAGTACATCGCGATGGGCTTTGGTTATTGCCCGGCGACCGGATGCGGTATTGCACGCATCGTAATGACGATCAACCGGCAAGGAAGTTACTCCCCTTTGCACGTAACAAAATATGTCACAGGGCGGTTTTCGTCAATGGCGGCCGGTCCGGCCTTTACACTCTTTTACGCCAGCGGCTGCGTATCGGCCGGGAAGATCACTCCGGTCTGGCGACGAATTTCGCTCGACAGTTTTGCCGTAATACGGCTCACGGTCAGACCCGGGTGATTGACATCCTGTGTCTCCACCAGGCGCGCAAAGGTCTCCGCCTCATACAGCATAGTATTAATGTGCTGGGGCTGCGTCAGGTCCTGGGCTTTGCCGCCGCGCGGCACAAACGCCAGCTTCTGGCATTCGGAGATTTTTTCGATCACTAATGTGCCGTCTTCGCCCTGGATTTCACTGGGGATCGCGGAATCGCTAACTTTGGAGTGATGCAGCGTCACGTCGAAGTCGCCATAGCTCAGCACCACGGTGCCCTGGGCGTCTACGCCGCTGTCCAGCAGGCTGGCGGTGGCAAGAACGGCCCGCGGTTCGCCCCATAACGCCACAGCGGACGCCAGGCAATAGAAGCCGATATCCATAATCGAACCGTTAGAGAACGCCGGGTTAAAGGTGTTGGGGTTTTCGCCGTCAAGGTAGCGCTGATAGCGCGAGGAGTACTGACAGTAGTTGATGAAGGCTTTGCGCAGTTTGCCCGCTTTAGGAAGCGTCTCTTTCAGTAGCAGAAAGTTAGGCAGACTGGCGGTTTTAAAGGCTTCAAACAGCACAACGTTATTTTCTTTCGCCAGCGCTATCGCCGCCTCGACTTCCTGCAGGTTCGATGCCAGCGGCTTTTCGCAAATGACGTGCTTTTTGTGGCTCAGGAACAGCCGGGTCTGCGGGAAGTGCAGCGAGTTCGGGCTGGCAATATAGACCGCGTCAACGTCAGGGCTCTGTGCCAGTTCATCGAGCGAGGTAAACAGATGCTCGACCGGATAGTCATTGGCGAAGGCTTGCGCCTGTTCGAGGCTGCGGGAGTAGATGGCGGTAAGTTTATATTTGCCGGTTTCATGGGCGGCATCGACAAACTGCTTGGTGATCCAGTTTGTGCCAACAACTGCGAAACGTATCATAAACGTTGACGAACTCCATTAAAGGGAACCTGTCGTCACTCTATCATGCCATCATGACAAAACCAGTGCGTCACTACGCAGAACGATTTAACGAAAGGTGCGTCAGCCACAGGCGGGTATCGAATTCCAGTTGATGGTACTGTGGCTCCATATGGCAGCACAGTTGATAAAAGGCTTTGTTGTGATCTTTCTCTTTCAAATGCGCCAGTTCATGGACCACGATCATCCGCAGAAAGGCCTCCGGCGCGTCGCGAAACACCGTCGCCACGCGAATTTCCGCTTTGGCTTTCAGCTTACCGCCCTGAACGCGGGAAATCGCGGTATGCAGGCCGAGCGCATTGTTCAGCACGTGGATTTTACTGTCGTACATCACTTTGTTGATCGGCGCCGCCCCGCGCAGAAAGCGGGCCTTCAGATCCTGGGTGTACTGATACAGCGCTTTATCGCTGTTAACGTCATGCCCCTGCGGATAACGCTTTTGCAGCACCTCGCCGAGGCGGTCTTGCTCGATTAAAGCCGTGACCTGCGACAACAGCGATTCAGGATAGCCATGGAGATAAGGTAATGTGCTCATGTAGCCCGTTTGCGTAATTAAGCGACAACAGCCGGGGATTCTAGCACCCTGTGCGGACAGGATGCCAGAAAGGCATCGTTACTCGATTATCGCGTCTTCATCCGCCCGGTAGCAGAAGAAATCAAACAGCGCCTCTTTGCGATGCAGCATACTATCCACGCAGGCCATGCCGACAAACGCCCCGGTAAACTCGCCGTAGCGGCTGTATTCATCGGAGAAATGCGATGTGTCGTAGACCGCTCCGATGGGGTGATAGTGCTCACCGTCGACAGACCATGAACACTGTACCTCTCGGCCATTAATAGCAATCGCGAGATAGATTTCTCCCTCGGCAAGGCGAATTTTCTGTGGATCGTCGTGACGCTCACCGTTATCCATGTAGATAATAGCCAGTTGCGCCGCGCCAGAGGTTTCATCCCAGGTTTTATGTAAAAACAGATAGTTCATGTTGTCGTAATAGAGCACCAGTCCAGCGCTGTGCTGATAAATCTCCGGGTTAAAATCCATCTTCGTACTGATGTTGGCGTATACCGAGGTCAGCTTTTTCGCCAGCAGACTGACTTTATTGAGCGAGCTCAGCGACTCCTGACCGCGTAGAGCAAGATAGCCTGCTTTACGCGTCAGGCAGGTAAAACGCTGGAAATGGATCCTCGGCGCATAAAACGCGTTATCCACCCTTGGCTCATCAAAATCATCAAGGTCCGCTTTTGGTGGAAACGGGTGCGGCGGCAGACGGGATCCTTCTACCTGATGCTGTGCGAGATGACCCCCAGCGGCCAGGCGCAGCCAGCCATCCTCGCTCCATTCCATCCTTTGGATCGCCGTTTCGCGACCCAGCGGGCAGCGTAGCTCCTGGCGAAACGGACGACTGCAAAGGTGGGTTAGCCAGACTTCACCCGTTGGGGTCTCGACATAGCTACCGTGCCCGGCCTTTTGCAGGTAGGTTTCCGGATTGAAATAGTGGGGCTTGAGATGGCCTGTATCTTTGCGTTCGTTAAAATTCTCTGGCCAGGATGTGACGATTGGATTGAGCGGATCGCCTTGATAGGGGCCAGCGACCTCGGTGGCGCGGGCCATGGTGACAGAATGCCCGTAACCGGTGCCGCCTTCGGCGACCATCAGGTAGTAATAGTCGCCGCGTCTCGTCAGATGCGGCGCTTCAATGCAGCCGCGGTCGGTACCGCCGTGCCAGATGCGCTGCGGGTAGCCGATGACGCTGTGCGTCTGCGGCGAATATTCCACCAGGCAGATCGCTCCCGGTTTTTCATAGCCTTCGCGAGTTTCCCACTCCAGTGAGACGATCCATTTTCTGCCATCGTGGTCGTGCAAAATTGAGGCATCGAATCCAGCAGAATGGAGATAAACGGGGGCGCTCCACGGGCCAGTGATCTCCTCGGCGGTAATAAGATAATTATCAACGTCAAAATAACGGGAGTTCATTGAATTCATAACGCCATAAATGACATAAAACAGCTTTTCTTCTTCGCACCAGGTCAGGCTTGGGGCCCAAATACCTTTGGCAGAAGGCAGTTTTTTTAAGTCTGGGTTATTATCATCGGTAAGCACATGGGTGAGCAATTGCCAATGTTTAAGATCCCTTGAATGATAAACCGGTAGTCCGGGAAACCATTCAAATGATGATACCGCCACATAATAATCATCGCCGCGGCGGCATATACAGGGGTCAGGATTAAAACCTCTAAAGACAGGATTCTGAATCATCGTATTTATCCTTAATGCTCAAAATATAGCAATAATTTTAAGTGGAGGATGACTCAGGAGATATATAGACTGTTTCCATTTATATAATAAACGTCCACTTATCTGGTGATGCTGCTCACAAAAAACGATTTATTTCTCCGCCCGACTGCCTACGGCATCGGTGCTTCTGATTTTGTGGCGGAAAGATTGCGGAGTATCGTTCATCATCTCTTTAAACTTGAGGCAGAAGTAGGCGCTGTCAGTGAAGCCGGCACTTTGCGAGATATCGCTGATCTTCAGGTCGGTGTTTGTCAGCAGATTGACAGCGATATTGAGTTTGCGCAGCAGCATGAATTTCTTAAAGCTGATGCCAAAGGCGGATTTAAAGGTGCGGGAAAACCAGGATTTTGACCACTGACAGCGTCGGGCGGCTTCCTCTGTTGTCATTTCAAAATTTTCATTGGCATTAATGACTTGTAGTAGTTCGATAAGTTCGCTCAGGTAGCGATGATGGGTTCGTTCGGTAACAGGAACGGAATCTTTAAGGCGATTAAAAGCATGCAGTAGTACGCTTTGCATCAGGGAACGGAACAGCGAATCGGAGAAGTCGCTGAACTCACTGCACCAGCTCAGCAGCAGCTCAAGGCGCTCAGCCTCCTCGCCGGAAAGATAAACTACCGCGCCGCAGTGGGCCGCAGGTAGCGACAGATCATATCCTTCCAGCCACTCTTTTTCGAATTGCATAAGATAACGCTTGTGGCTGGCAGCGGGCGGTAGCGTCATTTCATGAATGAGTAGGGCAGGGACATATACCAGCGTGTTGTTTTTAATGGTAAATTTTTCGTCGCCAATGGAATAGCTTCCCCCTGATTCTCTGAACCACATCAGTTCGTCCATCATATGGAAATGTGGAACTACATTTATCCCATTGAAATCATTTATGTTATCTGCTCGCAGCGTAAAGAGTTCACCTGCGCCAACGGGGATCTTTTCGAAAACGGGAGATTCGTCACTCATTGGGTACACTCTTCTTATATTTAACAGGATAATTTATACATAACCGGATTGCCCTTAGCAATAACGTATGCATATCAAATCTACCAGTGCTCTTATTGCGGAGGCGCGATGAATACTGCCCGTATTAGTATCAAAGAAAAATTCAGCTATGGCTTAGGCGACACCGGTTGTAATTTAGTATGGCAAACAGTGATGTTGTTCATGGCCTGGTTTTATACTGACGTATTTGGTTTAAGCCCCGCGCATATGGGAACCATGTTTTTAGCCGTCAGAGTATTAGATGCGGTGACCGATGTATTAATGGGGGCGGTGGCTGATAGAACCCGCACTAAATATGGTCAATTCCGGCCCTATATTTTATGGTTTGCCATTCCGTTTGGCGTATTGTGCTGCTTAACGTTTTATACCCCGGATTTAGGTTATAGCGGTAAGTTAATTTATGCCTATGTTTCTTATACTTTATTATCGTTAGTGTATACCGCTATTAACGTCCCGTACTGCGCGATGATTAATAATATTTCCAATGACTCCCGCGAGCGAGTATCGCTGCAGTCGTGGCGGTTTGCGCTAAGTACCTTAGGCGGCCTGATTGTGTCGCTGACTGCGCTACCGTTGGTAGCCTGGCTGGGGAAAGGCAATCTGCAAAACGGGTATTTCTACACCATGATGGTGATGGGCGCCTTGAGCATCGTGCTGTTCTTTATCTGTTTTGGCCTGACTAAAGAGCGCTACTCTACAGACATTACGGCCAATAATCAGAGCAGCATCCTTGATGACCTGAAAACCCTGCTGGCGAACAAAGACTGGCGCATTTTATTTACGCTGAACGTGGTGAACCTGATCGCCGTGCTGTTCAAAGGCGGTACCACGCTCTACTACGTCAATAACATTATGGGGCGCGCGGATCTTGGCAGCTTGTTGCTGACCACCACGCTGGCTTCCGGAGTGGTGGGAGCCATGCTGTCGCCGTTCATATTTAAGAACATCGATAAAGTGAAGGGCTTCAAGCTGTCAATGGCGCTGGAGGCGGTGCTGTTAATCGCGATGTATTTCGTCCCGGCGGGCAACGTCGCCGCCATCTTCACGTTGGTGATAATCATCAATATCATTCAGCTGGCGGCAACACCGCTACAGTGGAGCATGCTCTCAGATATCATTGATGCGGAAGAAAAGCGCAGCGGCAAGAAGCTCAGCGGAATTGTCTTCTCAACCAACCTGTTTGCAATCAAATTAGGGATTGCCATCGGCGGCGCGCTGGTGGGTTATCTGCTGGCGTGGGGGGACTACGTCGGCGGCGCCGCGCAGCAATCGGCTTCAGCGCTGCAGATGATTAAATTGTTGTTCACTCTCTTCCCGGGCGTGCTGGTGGCGCTGTTGATAGTGATAATGAATCGCTACAGTCTGGATGATAAACGTCTGTCGCATATGGCGCAGGAAAGCGGGAGATAATCGACCGATCTCTATTCAACTGGGCGAAGTTTGCGTATAAACTCGCGGGTTTTAGTATTCCGGAGGCGGAGAGGCGATGAGCCAGGCAGAGTTAAACGGTGAGTTATTCACATTAGAGCGGTTCCCACCTAACGCTGAAGAAGAAGCGCTACAGGCATGGGAAGCGGCGGATGAATATCTGCTGCAACAGGTGAATGACGTCGACGGCCTGACGCTCATCTTCAACGACGGCTTTGGCGCGCTCGCCTGCGCGCTGGCGGAGCGCAACCCGGTCAGCATCAACGACTCCTTTATTTCCGAGCTGGCGACCCGCCACAACCTGCGGATGAACGGTATCGATGAAGAGAGCGTGCGCTTTCAGGATAGCCTGAGCCCGCTGCCCGCCGCGCCGGCGCTGGTGCTGATTAAGGTGCCAAAACAGCTGGCGCTGCTGGAACAGCAGCTGCGCGCGCTGCGCGAAGTGGTGACGCCGGAGACCCGCATTATCGCCGCGGCGAAAGCCCGTGATGTGCACAACTCGACGCTGGCGCTGTTTGAAAAAATCCTCGGCACCACCACCACCTCGCTGGCGTGGAAAAAAGCGCGTCTGATCCACTGCGTTTTCACCGCCCCCAAGCTTGCCGATGCGCCGCAAACCTACAGCTGGAAGCTGGACGGCACGCCGTGGACCATCCATAACCACGCCAACGTTTTTGCCCGCAGCGGACTGGATATCGGCGCGCGTTTCTTCCTGCAGCATTTACCGTCTGATCTGGAAGGCGAGATCGCCGATCTCGGCTGCGGCAATGGGGTGATTGGCCTGCAGGCGCTGGCGCAAAACCCAAACGCCAGCGTGATGTTCACCGATGAGTCGCACATGGCGGTGGCTTCCAGCCGGTTGAACGTCGAGCGCAACCTGCCGGACGATATCGCACGCTGTGAATTTATGGTCAATAACTCGCTCTCAGGCATTGAGCCGGATCGCTTTACGGCGATCCTGTGTAATCCGCCGTTCCATCAGCAGCACGCGATTACCGACCATATTGCCTGGCAGATGTTTAACGATGCCCGCCGCAGCCTGAAATATGGCGGCGAGCTGTACGTCGTCGGCAACCGCCACCTCGATTACTTCCGTAAGCTGAAGCGCGCTTTTGGTAATTGCACGACGATTGCGACGAACAATAAGTTTGTCATTTTGAAAGCAACGAAGGTGCGTAAGCAGCGCTGATTTTTGTCGCGGTTTCCCCCGGCTCGCGGCTGTCGCCTTAGCCGGGCTACCGACTGTCGCCTTAGCCGGGCTAGCGTACGGGATTATCGTGGTAGCCCGGGGAAGGCGCATCGCGCCGCCCCCGGGACACGGCTAAATCGCCAGCGCCAGTTTAGTGCCCTGGGCAATCGCCCGGCGCGCATCCAGCTCCGCCGCCACGTCGCAACCGCCGATGAGATGCACCGTTTTCCCTGCCGCGCGCAGCGGTTCCGCCAGCTCGCGGCGCGGTTCCTGACCGGCGCAGATCACCACCTGATCGACCGCCAACAGTTGGCGCTCGCCGCCGATAGTGACATGTAACCCTTCATCATCGATCTTTTCATAGCTGACCGCCGGGATCATTTTCACGCCGCGCGCCAGCAGCGTCGCGCGGTGGATCCAACCGGTGGTTTTGCCGAGCCCTTCGCCCGGTTTGCTGGCTTTGCGCTGTAGCATCACAATCTGTCGCGGGCTTTTACTCAGTTGCGGGCCTTCAGGATGCAGCCCTCCCGCCGTTTGCAGGCTGGTATCGATACCCCATTCGCGGCAGAACTCGCCGATATCCTGGCTGGTGGCCATGCCCGACTGGCTTAAAAACATCGCGGTGTCGAAGCCGATGCCGCCGCAGCCGATAATCGCCACCTTCGCGCCAACCGGCGCTTTATCACGCAAGACATCCAGGTAGCTCAGCACTTTGGGATGATCGATCCCGTCGATCGCCGGCAGGCGCGGGGCGATACCGGTGGCGAGGATCGTCTCATCGAACGTCAGCAGATCGTCTGCCGTGACGCGGGTGTTCAGGCGTAGATCGACACCATGAAGATCGAGCATGGTGCGGTAGTAACGCAGCGTCTCGTGAAACTCCTCTTTGCCGGGGATCTGTTTGGCGATATTAAACTGGCCGCCGATCTCCGGGAGCGCATCGAACAACGTGACGTGATGACCGCGAGCGGCGGCGTTAACGGCGAAGGCCAGACCGGCAGGCCCGGCGCCGACCACCGCCAGCCGTTTAGGCGCGTTGGCCGGCAGGACCGGCATCAGGGTTTCATGACAGGCGCGCGGGTTGACCAGACAGGAGGTGACTTTGCCGACGAAGATTCGATCGAGACACGCCTGGTTGCAACCGATGCAGGTATTGATCTCCCCGGCGCGATCGCGCTGCGCTTTCGACATAAATTCGGCGTCGGCGAGGAACGGGCGGGCCATCGATACCATATCGGCATCGCCGCGAGCGAGAATATCCTCCGCGACCTGCGGATCGTTGATGCGGTTGGTGGTGATCAACGGGATCGACACCGCGCCCTTCAGCTTGCGGGTGACCCAGCTGAACGCTCCGCGCGGTACCGGTGTGGCGATGGTCGGAATGCGCGCTTCGTGCCAGCCAATCCCGGTGTTGATAATTGTCGCTCCCGCCGCTTCAATCGCTTTGGCCAGTTCGGTGACTTCCGCCAGCGTGCTGCCGTCGTTGACCAGATCGAGCATCGACAGGCGGTAGATGATAATGAAATCGTGGCCGGCGCGCTGGCGCACCGCCTTAACCACTTCAATGGCGAAACGCATGCGCCTGGCATAATCGCCGCCCCACTGGTCGTCGCGCTGGTTGGTGCGCGCGGCGAGAAATTCGTTAATCAGATAGCCCTCAGAGCCCATCACTTCGACGCCGTCATAGCCCGCTTCACGCGCCAGTTGGGCGCAGCGGGCAAAATCATCGATAAGCGTAAGGATCTCATCGTGGCTCAGTTCATGGGGCGTAAAACGGTTGATCGGCGCCTGTAGCGCCGAGGGGGCAACCAGCGCGGGCTGATAGCTGTAGCGCCCGGTGTGCAGGATCTGCAGAGCGATTTTGCCGCCTTCCTGGTGTACCGCGTCAGTAATATGGCGATGGTGCGCCAGATGGCTGGCATCATTGAGTACCGCGCCGCCGGCCATGGTGACGCCAGAGGGCGCCGGGGCGATGCCGCCGGTGACGATCAGCGCCACGCCGTGGCGGGCGCGCTCGGCGTAAAAGGCCGCCAGCCGCTGCGCGCCATCCGGTAACTCTTCCAGCCCGGTGTGCATTGAGCCCATCAACACGCGGTTTTTGAGCGTTGTGAAGCCCAGCTCAAGCGGGGCGAAAAGCGACGGATAGCGGCTCATAGTGGCTTCCAATGTAAAATTATTGTTATGTGGTCGGATGAGTTACTAATTTAGCCGTCGCGGAGAAAAAGGGAAAAGGGGAGTGCGGTGATTGTGATGGAATTCAAAGAACGGAACACGTTGTCCCTCACCCCGACCCTCTCCCAAAGGGAGAGGGAGAAAGGCGGACCGGCACCGATATTTAACGCTAGTGCCGAACGGTTCCCTCACCCAAAGGGCGAGGGGGAAAGGCGGATCGGCACCGGTATTCAAGGCCAGTGCCGAACGGTTCCCTCTCCCACCGGGAGAGGGTTAGGGTGAGGGGACTACGCGCTGGCGGCGCTCCAGACCCGGCGCTTGCCACATCGACGTTGTTAGCCCGCTATCCACCAGACCCAACTGATCGGCGTACACCGTTTGCCACTTGCTCATCATCTCCTGATACAGCTCGCGATGCTGCGGATTAGGGGTGAACTCGCGATGCCAGCTCACTAACCGCTCTCCGGTACTGGCCATATCGCCATACAGTCCGGCGCCGGTTCCGGCGGCGATGGCGCAGCCCAGAGCGGTGGCTTCGCGGACCACCGGCACCCGCACCGGCAGGCCGGTGACGTCGCTGAGGATCTGGCTCCACAGCGCGCCTTTAGAGCCGCCGCCGGCAAACACCAGGCTCTCGAATGTCACGCCGGAGAACTGCGAAATCTGCGCCAGGTTGCAGGCGGAGACAATCGCCGCGTTCTCCTCCAGCGCGCGGAACAGGGTCGCTTTGTTGCACTTCTCCGGATCGATGGAGAGGTTAATAAACGACGGCGCGGCGTGGTACCACTGCTTAAAGTGCATAGCGTCGGAAAAAATAGGCATCACGCCGTGGGATCCGGCGGGCACGCGGCTGGCCATCTCCTCCAGCAGCGAATAGGCATCAACGCCGAGCCGCTCGGCAATCAGTTTTTCTTCAGCGCAGAAGGCGTCGCGGAACCAGCGCATGGTCAGCCCGGTAAAGAAGCTGATCGATTCCGCCTGCACCATGCCGGGAATGACATGAGGATTAACGCGAATATTCATCTGCGGATCGGTACGCACCTGCGGCAGGTTGACCACCTGCTGCCAGAAGGTGCCGCCGAGTACTGCGGTTTGCCCGGCACGCACCACCCCAAGGCCCAGGCAGCCGAGCTGGACGTCGCCGCCGCCCATCACCACCGGTGTCCCGGCGCGCAGGCCGCTCTGCTGCGCCGCCGCTTCGGTGACGGCGCCCAGCAGGGTACCGGTCTCTTTGACCGGCGATAGCATATCGGCGCGCAGTCCGGCCATATCTAGCAGCGCCGGGCGCCAGTCGCGGCTGAACAGATCGAGCATGCCGGTGGTGCCGGCGTTTGACGGGTCAACCGCCAGCTCGCCGGAAAGCTTCGCCGCCAGCCAGTCGCTGATCATGGTGATGGTCGCCGCTTTGCGGTAGATATCGGGGCGGTGGTGCGCCAGCCACAGCAGGCGCGGCATGGCGCTTAGCGCCAGGGTTTGTCCCGAGACCTCGTACACCTCGGATTCAAAACGATAGTCGTGGATCTCCTTAAGCTCCGCCACTTCGCGGCTGGCGCGGGCATCGACGTTGGCGCAGGCCCAGATGGCCTCGCCGTCGCGGTCATAGAGGACGATCCCTTCGCGCATCGAACAGCAGGCGACGGACTGAATATCGGCGGCAGAGAGTCGGGCGGCGTCGAGCGCCTGGCGAATGCACTGGCAGGCCAGCTGCCAGTTGGTAGTAAGGTCGAACTCCATCGAGCCGGGGACGTTATCAACGCTCAGGTGTTTCCATTCGGCCTGGCCTACCGCCAGCTGGCGGCCATTAAGATCGAAAATGACCGCCCGAATGCTGCCGGTCCCGGCATCTAACGCTAACAGGTAACTCATGACATGCGCCTCGCTGTTGTCGCGCGGCGCCAGGCCGTCAGGAGGCCAGTGCGAGCACCGCGCGTGCTGTTGTCTCTTCCGTTACCAGGCCATTAATGCGCTTTCCAGTCAGAGCGGCATAAATCGCCTGCGCTTTTTCTTCTCCCCCGGCGACGCCGACGATGGTTGGCAGCTGCGCCAGCTCATCAAGGGTTACGCCGAGCAGTTCCCGATGGATCTCCAGTCCTTCTACCGGCCGGCCGTCGGCCTGCAGGAAATAACCTAAAATGTCGCCGACCGCGCCTTTGCGCGCGTACATCAGCTGTTCGCCCTCGCTGATATAGCCGGAGCGTAAAATCGTGGCGTCGCGCCGCTGATCGATGGCGCCAATGCCAACCACCGCCGCGTCCGCCGCCGTTGCTGCGAGGATCACGTCGCGCACGCTCGACTCACGGCGCAGGATCTCGGCGACCTCCGCCGAAGAGACCCGCAGCGGCGCCGGAATAATGCTGACGCTGCAGGCGGCATCAAGCTGGCCGATGCCGGTCATATAGGGGCCGACGCCGCCGGAGAGGGTCACCAGCCGCACCTGCTGCGAGCCGATAAAGCCGCTGAGATGCTGCAGGCAGCTCATGGTGGCTTCGCCGAATCCGACCGCCAGTAGTTGACCCGGTTGCAGAATACCCATCAGCGACTGCGCCGCGCCGATACCCAGCCGGGTATTCATCGGCGGGGGGTTGAGCGCCGGCAGCACGCGGGCAATCTTGAGGCCAAAACGCTGCTGGAGTTCACTTTCCAGCGCCAGACAGCCCTCATAGCGTGAATTGATCTGCACGCGGATCACCCCGGACTGGCGGCCTTTCTCCAGCAGACGGGAAATCTTCAGCCGCGGCAGCCCCAAACGCTCGCCGATGTCATTTTGCGTCAGGCCGTCGTGGTAGTAGCACCACGCCACCCGCGCCACCAGCTCTTCCTCGGCTAACGCCAGCCCGGCGTAGCGGTTCTCTTCCGTAATGCGTTTTTCGCTCATAAATTGAACTCTTATAAAAATTTAGATCATATGTTCGCTATTGCGCGGTCGGAAAGTGTGAGCCGACTGGCAAAACGGATCTTTCATCGCTGGCCCATTTTTTCCTGAGGATCTAAAGCGCCAAACTGTGATCTTCGCACGGTTGTAAATATAGTTCACCGTCTACGCTTTTGAACATTATTAAATTTAAAAATCATTTGTTCAATCGAGGCGCGATGATGAAGCCACTGCTTGAAGCTCGCCAGATTTGCAAACAGTTCTCCGGCGTTGCGGTGCTGAAGGGCATCGATTTCACGCTATGCGCGGGCCAGGTGCATGCGCTGATGGGCGGCAACGGCGCGGGTAAATCAACGCTGATGAAGATCATCGCTGGCGTTGAAACGCCGGACAGCGGTGAACTGACGCTCGGCGACCGCGCGTTTGCGCGTCTCAATCCGGCGCTAGCGCATCAGTTAGGCATCTATCTGGTGCCGCAGGAGCCGATGCTGTTTCCCAACCTCAGCGTGCGCGAGAACATTCTCTTCCGCCTGCCGAAGCGGGCGGATACCGTCGCGCGGTTGCAGGACAAACTGCAGCAGTTGAACTGCCAGATCAACCTCGACGCCAGCGCCAGCACGCTCGAGGTAGCCGATCAACAGATGGTCGAGATCCTGCGCGGGCTGATGCGCGAGGCCAGGATCTTGATCCTGGATGAGCCCACCGCCTCTTTAACGCCGGGTGAAACCGAGAGACTGTTTAGCCAGATCCGCGCGTTACAGGCGCTGGACGTTGGGATCGTCTTTATCTCACACAAATTGCCCGAAATACGCCAGCTTGCCAGCCATATTTCGGTGATGCGCGATGGCGCGGTGGTGCTGAGCGGCGAGACCGCGGCTTATCGCGATGAGCAACTGATTAACGCTATGACGCCGGCCAGCCGCGACCATGCGCTGAGCGACACGCAAAAGCTGTGGCTGGCGCTACCGGGCAACCGCCGTACGCAACCGCAGGACTTTCCCGTGCTGCGGGTGGAAGATCTTACCGGAGAAGGCTTTATCGATCTCAATCTGGAGATCCGCGCCGGGGAGATCGTCGGTCTGGCGGGACTGGTGGGATCCGGGCGCACCGAATTTGCCGAAACCTTATACGGCCTGCGTCCTCCGCGCGCCGGGCGGATCTGGCTGGAGAACCGCGAGATTAGCCGCGACAGTACCCGCGCCCGGCTGGCCAGCGGGCTGGTCTATCTCCCGGAAGACCGTCAGGTCTCGGGGCTGTTTCTCGATGCGCCGGTGCGCTGGAACACGGTGATGTTCAATCAGCCGTCGTGGTGGCAGCAGGGGAAACGGGAGGCGGCGGTGGTTGAACGCTATCACCGGGCGCTGGGGATCAAGCTGGCCGATGGCGATCAGCCCGTGCGCACTCTCTCTGGCGGCAACCAGCAGAAGGTGCTGCTGGCGCGCTGTCTGGAAGCTAATCCGTTACTGCTGATTGTCGATGAGCCGACGCGCGGCGTGGATGTCTCCGCCCGCGCCGATATCTATCAACTGCTAAAAAGCGTTGCCGCGCAAAACGTGGCGGTGCTGATGATCTCCAGCGATCTGGATGAGTTCGTTGGCCTGGCCGACCGGGTGCTGGTGATGCATCAGGGCCGCTACAGCGGTGAGCTGGCGCGACAGGCGGTGACCGTCGATCGCATGATGACCCTGGCCTTCGGAGGGCAGGCATGAAAACGTTACTGAAGAATCGCGAACTGAGCGCCTTCTTTGCCATCGTGGCGCTCTTTGCCGTGCTGGTGGCGCTCAATCCAGCCTATTTCAGCCTGCAGACCCTGGCGATGATTTTCGCCAGCTCGCAGATCCTTTGCCTGCTGGCATTGGGCGCGACGCTGGTGATGCTGACCCGCAATATTGACGTGTCGGTAGGCTCGACCGTTGGGCTGTGCGCCATCGCCGTCGGCGTGGCGCTGAACAACGGTTACGGGCTGGCGACGGCTATCGCCTTCGCGCTGGCGATTGGCGCGCTGGCCGGGGCGTTTAACGGCCTGCTGGTGGTGGGGCTGCGCATTCCGGCGATCGTCGCGACGCTCGGTACCCTGGGGTTGTATCGCGGGGTGATGCTGCTGTGGACCGGCGGGAAATGGATCGAGGGCTTGCCCGACAGCCTGAAATCGCTCTCGGAGCCCGCGTTTATTGGCGTGTCGCCGCTGGGCTGGCTGGTGCTGGCGCTGCTGCTGGCGGGCGCCTGGCTGCTGTCGCGTACCGCCTTTGGTCGTGATTTTTACGCCGTTGGCGATAACCTTGCCGCCGCGCGTCAGCTGGGCGTGGCGGTCAACCGCACGCGGATGCTGGCCTTTACCCTCAACGGCATGCTGGCGGCCTGCGCCGGGATCGTCTTCGCCGCGCAGATTGGCTTTGTGCCTAATCAGACCGGCAGCGGCCTGGAGATGAAAGCCATCGCCGCCTGCGTACTGGGCGGGATCTCGCTGCTCGGCGGCACCGGCACGCTGCTCGGCGCGTTTCTCGGCGCCTTTTTCCTCACCCAAATCGACACCGTACTGGTGCTGTTCCGCCTTCCCGCCTGGTGGAATGACTTTATCGCCGGCCTGGTGCTGCTCGGCGTGCTGGTGCTCGATGGCCGCCTGCGCCAGGCCCTGGCCCGCCATCAGCGGGCGCTGAAGTACAGCCGTTTCCAGCCCGGTAACAAAGGGGGCAAACAGATTGCCCGCTTTCCCGAACGCAAAAGCAAAGAGGTGGCTTAAATGAAGCTGAAGATTAACTGGGAAAGCGCGCTGCTGGCGTTGCTGATCGTGGAGATCCTGCTGTTCGGCGCGCTGAATCCGCGCATGCTGGATCTCAATATGCTGCTCTTTAGCACCAGCGACTTTATCTGCATCGGTATCGTCGCGCTGCCGCTGACGCTGGTGATCATCAGCGGCGGGATCGATATTTCGCTGGGCTCGACCATCGGCCTGTGCGCCATCGCCCTCGGGGTGATGACCCAGGCGGGCTGGCCGCTGTGGCTGGCGGTATCGCTGACGTTGCTCTTGGGACTGCTGTGCGGGTTATGCAACGCCGCGCTGATCCACTACACCGGCATCAGCCCGCTGGTGATCACGCTCGGTACGCTGTATCTGTACGGCGGCGGCGCGCTGCTGCTTTCCGGGATGGCCGGCGCGACCGGTTACGAGGGGATTGGCGGCTTCCCCGATAGCTTCACCGCCTTCGCCAATTTAACTCTCGCCGGACTGCCGCTACCGCTGGTGCTGTTCGCGATTATCACCTTTTTCTTCTGGCTGCTGGCCCATCGCGGGCGCTTTGGCCGCCATCTCTTTTTACTCGGGCAAAACCCGCGCGCCGCGCGCTATGCCGCGCTGTCGGTGAACGGCATCCCGTATGTGCTGTATGGCCTGGTCGGTATCGCCTCGGCGGTCGCGGCGTTGGTGATGGTCTCCTATTTCGGCTCGGCGCGTTCGGATTTAGGCCGCGACCTGCTGATGCCGGCGCTGACCGCGGCGGTACTCGGCGGGGCCAATATTTACGGCGGCTCGGGATCGATACTGGGTACCGCGCTGGCGGCATTGCTGGTGGGGTATCTGCAACAGGGTTTACAGATGGTCGGCATCCCCAACCAGGTGTCGAGCGCGCTGTCAGGGGCGCTGTTGGTTGTGGTGGTGATGGGGCGCTCGCTGAGCCTGCACCGTGAATGGGTGCGCGCGACCTGGCGGCGTCTTTTCTCGCATAGAACAATCGGAGCATAACAATGAAATTAAAACTGATCGTGCTGGCGCTGGCGATGAGCGTGGTTACCGCACAGGCGGCGGACCGCATCGCCTTTATTCCTAAGCTGGTCGGCGTCGGCTTCTTTACCAGCGGCGGCAACGGCGCGAAAGAGGCGGGGAAAGCGCTGGGCGTGGATGTCACCTATGACGGTCCCACCGAGCCCAGCGTCTCCGGCCAGGTGCAGCTTATCAACAACTTCGTCAACCAGGGCTACAACGCGATTATCGTCTCCGCCGTCTCGCCGGACGGCCTGTGCCCGGCGCTGAAGCGGGCGATGCAGCGCGGGGTGAAAGTCCTGACCTGGGATTCAGATACCAAGCCGGAGTGCCGCAGCATCTATATCAACCAGGGTACGCCGCAGCAGCTCGGCGGCCTGCTGGTCGAGATGGCGGAAAAGCAGGTCAGCAAACCTGCCGCCAAAGTCGCGTTTTTCTACTCCAGCCCGACGGTGACCGACCAGAACCAGTGGGTGAAGGAAGCCAAAGCCAAAATCGAAAAAGAGCATCCGCAGTGGCAAATCGTCACCACCCAGTTTGGCTATAACGATGCCACCAAATCGCTGCAAACCGCCGAGGGGATTTTAAAAGCCTATCCGGATCTCGACGCCATTATCGCGCCGGATGCCAATGCGCTGCCGGCGGCGGCGCAGGCGGCGGAGAACCTCAAGCGTCAGGGCGTGGCGATCGTCGGCTTTAGTACGCCGAACGTGATGCGCCCGTACGTTGAGCGCGGCACGGTGAAAGCGTTCGGCCTGTGGGATGTGGTTCAGCAGGGCAAAATTGCGGTTAACGTCGCCGATCGATTACTGAAAAAGGGCGATCTTAACGTCGGCGACAGCGTTGAAGTGAAAGATATCGGCTCGCTGAAGGTCGAACCGAATAGCGTGCAGGGCTACCAGTATGAGGCGAAGGGCAACGGCATCGTGCTGCTGCCGGAGCGCGTGGTGTTCAGCAAAGAGAACATCAACAACTACGACTTCTGACGGAGGATGAGATGGCTGATTTAGACGACATCAAAGAGGGTAAGGACTTCGGTATCGACCGCCCGCAGCAGAACACGCTGTATACCCTGAAAGGCTGTGGTTCACTGGACTGGGGCATGCAGTCGCGGCTGGCGCGCATCTTTAATCCGCACAGCAACCGCACGGTGATGCTGGCCTTCGATCACGGCTACTTTCAGGGGCCAACGACCGGGCTTGAGCGTATCGACCTGTCGATTGCGCCGCTGTTTGCCGACACCGACGTGCTGATGTGCACCCGCGGCGTATTGCGCAGCCAGGTACCGGCGGCCACCAATAAGCCAGTGGTGCTCCGCGCCTCCGGCGGCAATTCGATTTTGAGCGAACTCTCCAACGAATGCGTGGCGGTGGCGATGGAAGACGCCCTACGTCTCAACGTTTGCGCGGTGGCGGCGCAGGTCTATATCGGCAGCGAATACGAACATCAGTCGATCAATAACATCATCAAGCTGGTGGATGCCGGCAATCGCTACGGTATGCCGGTCCTGGCGGTCACCGGCGTCGGCAAAGAGATGACCCGTGATGCGCGCTACTTCTCGCTGGCCAGCCGGATTGCCGCCGAAATGGGCGCGCAGTTTGTAAAGACCTATTTCGTTGAGGAAGGCTTTGAAAAAGTGACCGCCAGTTGCCCGGTGCCGATCGTGATTGCTGGCGGTAAAAAGCTGCCGGAGCATGAGGCGCTGGAGATGTGCTGGCGGGCGATCGACCAGGGGGCGTCCGGGGTGGATATGGGGCGTAATATCTTCCAGTCCAGCGCCCCGCGCGCGATGCTGAAGGCGGTGAAAAAGGTGGTGCATGAGAATCTGAACGCCCGCGAAGCGTATCAGTTCTGGCAGGAAGAGAAACAGGGAGAGCTGAAATGAACGTCACGCTGGTGGAGATCAATATTAAACCCGAGCGGGTGGATGAGTTTCTTGAGGTGTTTCGCGCCAACCACGAAGGCGCGCTGCAGGAGCCGGGCAACCTGCGCTTTGATGTCCTGCAGGATCCCGAGGTGAAAACCCGCTTTTTTATCTACGAAGCCTATAAAGACGATGAGGCGGTGCTGGCGCATAAGAAGACGCCGCACTATTTAGCCTGCGTCGAAAAGCTGGAGGAGATGATGTCGCAGCCGCGGCAGAAACGCAGCTTTATCGGCCTGTTGCCGCAGGTATGAGGATTTTCCTTCCCCCTCTCCCTGTGGGAGAGGGGGAAGGGCACTTATTATGCTTCTTCAACCGAGACGCGCAGGGCCGCCAGCGCCTTACGCGCCGCTTTCAGCACCTGCTCACACTGCTCCAGGGTGAGGGTCAGCGGCGGTTCAACGCGGATCGTCTTGGCGTTGTTTAACGTCCCGGCGACCAGCACCCGCTGTCTGAACATCTCGCTGGCAAAGTCGTAGCCAATCTCGTTATCGACAAACTCGATGGCCATCAGCATGCCTTTCCCGCGCACTTCATTCACCAGGTCCGGATACTCCTGCGCCAGCAGGCGGAACCCGTCCAGCAACATATCGCCTTTCTGCGCCGCCTGCGCCGGCAGGTTTTGCGTCAACAGCACGTTGATGGTCGCCAGCGCCGCCGCACAGGCCAGCGGGTTACCGCCGAAGGTGGTGGTGTGCAGGAACGGGTTGTCGAACAGCACCGAGAAGACCTCTTCCGTCGCCACCGTTGCGCCGATCGGCATCACGCCGCCGCCGAGCGCTTTCGCCAGACACAGAATGTCGGGCTGGACGTTCTCATGCTCGCAGGCGAACATCTTGCCGGTGCGGCCCATGCCGGTCTGCACTTCGTCGAGGATCAGCAGGGCGCCAAACTCATCGCACAGCTTACGCACCGCCGGCAAATACTCCTGCGGCGGGAGGATCACGCCCCCTTCACCCTGAATCGGCTCGAGGATCACCGCCGCGACATCATCACCGGTTTTCTTGCACTCGCTAAGAATGGAGCGCATGGCGTTGATATCACCGAACGGCACGTGGCGGAAACCCGGCAGCAACGGCATAAACGGTTTGCGGAAGGTCGACTTGGCGGTGGCCGACAGCGCACCCAGCGATTTACCGTGGAAGGCGCCGCTGGTGGCGATGAAGGTAAATTTACCGCGCGGCGACTGATAGGCTTTCGCCAGCTTGATAGCCGCCTCTACCGATTCGGTACCGCTGTTGCAGAAGAAACTGTACTTTAGTTTGCCGGGCGTTAAGGCTGCCAGGGTTTTCGCCAGCATCGCGCGTAGCGGATCCAGCAGTTCCTGACTGTGAAGCGGTTGTTTCGCGAGTTGATTCTCGACGGCGGATACCACAACTGGATTACGGTGCCCTACATTGAAGATGCCAAACCCACCAAGGCAGTCGATAAATTCCTGTCCCTGGGTGTCGACAAGCGTATTTAACCCTCCCGCTTGCCACTCTACGGCTCCGTAATCCCCGCCGGCTGTGACCGATTTTCGATACTCTAAAAACCCCGGATTCACATGCTCTTTAAAGTATTCCCTGACCTCCTGGTTAAGTGCTTTCATTTCCTCATGATCAAGCGTGCGCTTTTCAATGAGATTCAGTGCGTGTGCGCTGCAGGCCAGAGCCGATGCGCTGGAAGGTAACCTGTTCAAAATGTGCTCCTGGGGCGGACGTATCACACGATACTGGATTAAGTATTGCAGGGATTACGCCAGTTCGGCAGAAGCGGTGAAAATCGGGATAAATGCAAAGTAAAAGACGAAATGTGTAAAATTTAATCTCATTGCGCCACTATTGGCACGTTTTATTCCTGAGCTGACGAGATTTTCTGCCTGGCGGCGATGAACGGGGCGATCCGCCGTGGTGCGGGCTGCCCCAGGGCGGGGCAGCCAGTGGTAACAAAAGAGGCTTAGTCGAGCTGAGAGATCTCCATCGCCGCCCGGTCGATAATGCCGATGATCTGTTTGAGCTGAGCGGTACTGCTGGCCTGCTGGTTCACTTTCAGGTCGAGGACCGCTTTGAAGTTTTCCAGCGCGCGCTTCATCTGCGGATCCCGGCGCAGCTCGCAGCCGACCATCCGCGCCTGCAGACGCTCCTGGATATGGGCCAGGTGCTCCTGGTTCTCGGCGTGCAGCTGTTTTCCTTCCTCGCTGATAACGATTTTTTTACGTCCGTTGTCATCTTCCACGCTGATAAGGCCCTGGTCCTGGAGCAGATCCAGCGTCGGGTAGATTACCCCCGGGCTGGGGCTGTAGTTCCCCTGGGTAAGCGTTTCGATCTCTTTGATCAGCTCATAGCCATGGCTGGCGTTGCGGCTGAGGATATCCAGAATGATCAGCCGCAGTTCACCGTGGCCAAAGAAACGCTGGCGACGTCCGCCGCCGCGGCGGCCATGGTCGCCGTGTTCGCTGGGATCACCGTGGCGCCCGCGTGGCCCACGCCCCTCTTCATGATGATGTCGCATGGTTACCTCCTGCTGTTTTTGATATATCTAATTTATATCTAAAAAATGAATGTTCGCAATGCTGGTTGATATTTATTTTTTAATATATTGATATATATGTAATTATTTTCTGATTGTGGATTTTGATGCGGTTTGTTTTGACTATATCAAAAAAAGACTTGCATTCTTTTTAGTTGGCAATCATTATCATTTGCATCAAGTTTAGATATATCTATTTACCGTTCACGAAGGCAATCGATGATGACAAAAACCAAAGCAGACAAGTACCCGCAGCGTGTCCGCAATGAGCTGCGTTTCCGTGAGCTGACGGTGCTGCGCGTGGAGCGCGCAGGCGCGGCGTTCCAGCGTATCGTGCTGGGAGGCGAGACGCTGGAAGGCTTCGCTTCTCACGGCTTTGACGATCATACCAAGCTTTTTTTCCCCGAGCCGGGCGCGGCATTTACCCCGCCGCAGGTGACCGAGGAGGGGATTGACTGGGGCGAGGGCGTGCGGCCTGCCACTCGTGACTATACGCCGCTGTACGATGCCGAACGTCACGAGCTGACTTACGATTTCTATATCCACGATGGCGGTATCGCCAGCCGCTGGGCGCTGGAAGCAAAAGTGGGCGATAAGCTGGTGATCGGCGGCCCGCGCGGCTCGCTGGTGGTGCCGGAAGATTATGCCTGGCAGCTGTATGTTTGCGATGAGTCCGGCATGCCGGCGCTGCGCCGTCGTCTGCTGGGATTACGCCAGTTGCCGGCAAGGCCGCAGGTGACGGCCATCGTTACTATCGCCGATGCGTCGTATAAAGATTATCTGGCGGATCTCGACGGCTTTAACATCGAGTGGGTGGTGGGCCACAACCCGGCCTTCGTCGCCGAGCGTCTGGCCCAGGTGAAGGTGCCGGCGGAGGATTATTTCATCTGGCTGACCGGCGAAGGCGCGGTGGTGAAATCGCTGCTGGCGCGCTTTGAAGACGAGAGTATCGATCAGCAGCTGGTGCGTTCCCAGGCGTACTGGCACAGTAAGTAAAAAGCCATCGTGGTAAAACCCGGATAGCGGCTTGCGCCTTATCCGGGCTACGGTTGGCGCCGTTTTTTGTCGGGTGGCGGCTTACGCCTTACCCGACCTTCTATTCGGCGGTGTGACGTCGCCCCAGTAAAACCCGGATAGCGGCTTGCGTACGGTTGGCGCCGATTTGTAGCCCCGGTAAGCGCTGCGCCACCGGGGAAGGCTTATCGTTCCGCCAGGGCCTTAAACACCATCGCTACCGCATGGGCGCCGGGGTCCATGTTGCCGAGCAGGCTATCGCTGTTGAGATAGGACGCTCGTCCGGCGCCAGCTTTGCCCGACTGGCAGGTGCGATCCGCCCCGGCCTGCGCCGCGGCAAAAGCGGCCTGCAGATTCTCCGGTTCGGCCAGCAGCGCCGCCAGCGCCGGCTGCAGAGCGTCGATCATCGTCCGGTCTCCCTCATCGGCGCCGCCGTAAAACTTCATCTGTTCCAGACCGGCGTTCAGCGCCTCGGCCACGCTGGCGCCTTGTCCCAGCTTCTGCCCGGCAGCGGTGAAGAAGATAGACATCAATACCCCGCTGGAGCCGCCCATCACCACCGTCAGACGTTCGCCGATCAGCGCAAAGAGCGTTGGCAGATCGTTTAGCGGCAGCTGCTGGCGCTGCAGCAGGTCGGCAATCTCGCGCGCCCCGGCGGCGAAGGTGGAGCCGGTATCGCCGTCGCCCACTTTGGCGTCCAGTGCGTTGAGATGTTCTTCAAGATCGATGAGGGCGCCGGTCACCTGCGCGACGTAATCGCCCACCAGTGGATTGCCCGATGGCATGAAGTCGACGCGCGCGCTGGCGAGAGTGGACGGCATGATGTTAACTGCCCGCGGCTGCACCGGCGTCTGCCAGCCGGCGGTTTCCACGTCCGACAGCAGCGCTTTTTCAATACCCTCCTCCAGCACGATGGCGCTCAGCGAGAAGCCTTTCATATCCAGCGCCGTCACCAGCGAGGCCGGGCCTATTAACCAGTCAACGCGCGCCTGCAGCGGGGTGTTGGCCAGCTCGCGGGTCAGGATCGCCATCTCAGCCTCCGACACGCCGCCGAGGTTATTAAGCATCACCGCCAGGCGGCCGGTTTCCGGCAGGGCGGCAGTCAGTTTTTCCACCATCAGGTTGACGATTTCCGCACTGTTTTGCGTGGCGATCGTCGAGGCGCCTGGCTCACCGTGGATGCCCATTCCCAGCTCGGCATGACCGGCCTGATGGCGCGGCGCGCTGTCGGCTTCCTGCGGCAGGTGGCAGCTGGCCAGCGCCACCCCGATGCTGGCGGTATGGCTGGCGGCGTATTGTGCTTCACGCAGGACGGTGGCGAGGTTGAAGCCGCGCTCGGCGAAATAGCCCGCCACTTTATGCACCAGAATGGTCCCGGCGATGCCGCGCGGATGCTTGTTATCCGGCAGCGAAATGTCGTCGCCGACGATCAGCATCTCCACGTTGTAGCCGAGACGGCGCGCTTTCTCCGCCGCCAGGCCGAAGTTAAGCCGATCGCCGGTGTAGTTTTTGACGATCAGCAGGCAGCCCGCCTCGCCGGTCACCGCCTGAATGGCGGTAAGCACCGCGTCGACGCTCGGCGAGGCGAACAGATCGCCGCAGACCGCGGCGGTCAGCATGCCTTTACCAATAAAGCCGACGTGCGCCGGTTCATGGCCGGCGCCGCCGCCGGAGATCACCGCCACGTTGTTTTTATTCAGATCGCGACGGACCACCACCCGGATCGCCGGGTCGCTCTCCAGACGGGCGAGGTTATTCCACGGGCTGGCGATAATGGTACCCTCAATCACATCGTTGACGAGGCTGGCGCGCTGGTTAAAAAAGAATTGAGACATAGTGGTTCCTGAAGAGTAAGCGAAAACTCACCCTCCGGAGGCAGGCCTCCGGAGCGGTAACGGTCAACGTGAATTTTAGTCACGGATAAGGCGTTGGTTACGCATATCGAGCGCGATGGCTTCGCCAGGCTGAATATCATTTAGCGCCTCGCCCTGCTGGCACAGCCAGACGATCCCCGCGGCGCGGGCGATAATCGCGCCGTGAGCCTGTTCGCTGCCATCGCGCAGGCACAGGCCTTTAATGAGGCTGGTATCCAGTTGTAAGACGGTTGAGGGATAAATGTTGTCGGCAATAATAATTGTTGGCTCGCCGGGCGTCGGCAGCGTCTCCTGAATACCCTGCAGATGGCGCAGGGTGCGCTGCAGAATATCTTCGATATCGATATAGCGCGCCTGCAGGTAGGGGTCATCCAGCTGGCGATACTGCTGGCTGAGCTCCATTAGCACCTGATGCCACGCCCATTCCGCCGAGCATTGTTCGGTGAGCAGACGATCGTTGGCGGCATCAAACAGATCGTCATCGTCGAGCAGGGTGTGGTGCCCGGCGAAGATCGCCGCGATATCGGCGTTAAATTTATTTTCCGCCAGCTCGGTCAGGGCGATAAGATCCGCCAGCGTCTGGTCGATGGCCTGGCGCAGGCGCTGCTGCTCGCGGGCAGCATCGGCGGCAGCCGGGCGGAGCGGCTGGATCAGGGCCAGCGGATAGCGCAGGGCTGCGCCTTCGACGCGCTCGGGCGTTGCCGGAGCCGCTGCCGGTTGCCCCGCAGGCGATTCACCGAAGTTATCGGCGGCCAGCGTCTGAAACGCCGCCAGCGCCGCGTCGGCATCCGGACCGCGGGCCAGCAGGCGCAGCTTATCGTTACGGCGTACCTGCAATAGCGCGATTTGGTTGAGGCTGTCCGGTTTGACGCACTTCCCGTTTTTCTCCAGCAGTAGATCGGCGTTAAAACCCGCCAGCGCGGCGACCAGCTTCGACGCTGGACGCACGTGCAGGCCGTTGTGGTTGTTAATAATAACTGAAACCGATTTTGTGTCGCCATCGTCGGCAAGCGTCGGCGCCGGCGCGGCGTCAGAAGTTGGCGAAGGTAAACCCAGCTGAACCCGCTTGGCCTCCAGGGCGCTCATGGCGTCGGCGATCACCTTGTCGATCCCGGCGCCGGAGGCAGCGCTGACGGTGGCCGCCAGCGTCCCTTCCACCAGCGGCGCGGCGCACAGCCGCACCTTCGCGGCAATCGCCGGATCGAGCAGATCGAGGGCGGTTTCGGCGCTGAGCAACGCGCTGCCGATATCCATCATCACCAGCACGTGATCGGTATCGGCGACGGATTCGATCGCCTCCATGACTTTAAGCGGATCGGTGCCGATCGGGCTGTCTGGATCGTCGATCCCGGCGGCGATCGCCAGTTTGCAGCCATCGTTGATTAACATCTGCCGGGCCAGTTCTCCGACACCTTCGCCCAGCCGGGCGCTATGAGAAACAATAACCAGGTTTACCATCGCGATTTCCTTACTCTTTGGCGGCGGCGGCCAGCATCTGAACCATAAATAGCACCGAGGTTGCGCCGGGATCCTGATGTCCGATGCTGCGCTCGCCGAGATAGCTGGCGCGGCCTTTACGCGCCTGCATGGTGATGGTGGCGTGGGCCGCACGCTCGGCCACTTCGCAGGCGGCATCCAGCGCGGCGGCGATCGACAGGTGCTGCTCGCTGGACTGGCGCAGGGAGTCCGCCACCGGCAGCCAGACGTCGCACATGGTTTTATCCCCTGGCTCCGCTTTGCCGCGGTTGACCACCCCGTCCGCGCCTTCGCGGATCATCAGGTATAGTTCGTCGAGGGTCAGGCTTTGGTGGGCCTGAGTGACCTGCGCGGCGCGAATAAAGAAGGTGCCGAACAGCGGGCCGCTGGCGCCGCCAACGTTGGAGAGCAGCGTCATGCCGGTATTTTTCAGGATAAAGCCAATATCTTTATCGGCGATCGACGGCAGCTTTTCGACCACTTTACTAAAGCCGCGGTGCATATTGAGACCGTGGTCGGCGTCGCCGATCTCTTTATCGAGGCCGGTGAGAAAATCGCTCTCTTTGGTGAAAATGTCGCCGCAGCGGTACAGCCAGTCGACGATTTGCGTTCTGTTCAGTGACATGTCGTGCTCCTTAGTTTCCCCAGTTCAGCGCCGGGGTATGAACCGGGGCGTCCCATAGCGCCAGCGTCTCATCATCCACTTTCAGCAGGGTGATGGAGAAGCCCGACATATCCAGCGAGGTGCAGTAGCTGCCGATGAGGTTACGTTCGATGATGATGCCAGACGCTTCGCAGCGCTGGGCGAGACGGTGATACACGCCGTACAGTTCGGACAGCGGGGTGGCGCCGAGGTTATTGACCAGCGCGATGACCCGGTCGCCGTTTTGCAGCGCGGTTTTGCTCTGCTTCACTTCCTGCCACGCGCCCTTGACGGTATTCCACTGGCGCAGCGTGCGGCTGTAGGCGCCATTCTCCAGCAGGGTATCGAACATCTCATCGACGGTTTGGTCGAGCGAGCTGAAGCGGCGGCGGTCGATGCCCGGCTCGCCGTGAATGCCGACACCGAACTCCATCTCGTCATCTTTCAGCGTAAAGGAGGGCTGCCCGGCGGCCGGTACGGTGCAGGCGCCGAGAGCGATACCAATCGAGTGGCCGAGATTGTTCAGGCGGCGGCCCAGTTCAGCGCAGGCTTCCAGCGAGTCACCGCGCTCGGCGGCGGCGCCGACCAGTTTTTCGATCAACACGGTATTGGCGACGCCGCGGCGACCAGCGGTATAGAGACTGTCTTTCACCGCCACGTCGTCGTCGACCACCACGGTGGTGACTTTAATGCCGCTCTCATGCAGCAGCTCGGTGGCGGTTTCGAAGTTCAGGATGTCGCCGGTGTAGTTTTTGATAATCAGCAGAACGCCTTCGCCGCCGTCAATTTGCATCGCGCATTCGAACATTTTGTCCGGCGTCGGCGAGGTGAAGATTTCCCCCGGGCAGGCGCCAGAGAGCATGCCCTGGCCGATATAGCCGCAGTGCATCGGCTCATGTCCGCTGCCGCCGCCGGAGAGCAAGGCCACCTTGCCGGCCACCGGCGCGTCGGTGCGGGTCACATATAGCGGGTCCTGATGCAGGGTCAGCTGCGGATGGGCTTTAGCCAGCCCCTGTAATTGTTCATTCAGTACATCTTCAACACGGTTAATCAGCTTTTTCATTATTCAGTGCTCCGTTGGAGAAGGTTCGATGCGGCCTCTCTGCTGGCGGAGGCGGTCATCGCGTAGGGGTATCGTCTGACGGTGGAGCGTGCCTGGCGATATGATGATTCTGGCTGAGCGGACGAAAAAAAGAATGCCCCGACGATCGGGTTTCATTACGAAACATTGCTTCCTGATTTTGTTTCTTTATGGAACGTTTTTGCCGAGGATACGGTGAAAATGCGAGCTGGCGCGCTTTTTTTCTTCTGTTATAAGCGGCGGTCAGGATGGCTGGCGAAGCGGGTGGGAAAAAATTTTTGCTGATTTTCTGCCGGCTGCGGGAGAAAAAAAGGCCGAAAAGGGGGGATGGTAAGGGCATTATGCGGCAGATGAGCGGATCGGGATCGCAATCCTGACAGAGAACAGGGTTTTTTGTTCCAATATGGAACGTAAAAAATTAACCTGTGTTTCATATCAGAACAAAAAGGCGAAAGATTTTTTTGTTCCCTGCCGGCCCTACAGTGATCGCACTGCTCCGGTACCGTTCCGTTCAGGCCGCGTTTTCCGGCCGGCGCGGATAACGCCAGGGCTCTTCATGTCTACATGCGCACTTATTTGAGGGTGAAAGGAATGCTAAAAGTTATTCAATCTCCAGCCAAATATCTTCAGGGCCCTGATGCTGCTGTCCTGTTCGGTCAATATGCCAAAAACCTGGCGGAGAGCTTCTTCATCATCGCCGACGATTTCGTGATGAAGCTGGCGGGAGAGAAAGTGGTGAATGGTCTGCAGAGCCACGATATTCGCTGCCATGCGGAACGGTTTAACGGTGAATGCAGCCATGCGGAAATTAACCGTCTGATGGCGATTTTGCAAAAACAGGGCTGCCGCGGCGTGGTTGGCATCGGCGGCGGTAAAACCCTCGATACCGCGAAGGCGATCGGTTACTACCAGAAGCTGCCGGTGGTGGTGATCCCGACCATCGCCTCGACCGATGCGCCAACCAGCGCGCTGTCGGTGATCTACACCGAAGCGGGTGAGTTTGAAGAGTATCTGATCTATCCGAAAAACCCGGATATGGTGGTGATGGACACGGCGATTATCGCCAAAGCGCCGGTACGCCTGCTGGTCTCCGGCATGGGCGATGCGCTCTCCACCTGGTTCGAGGCCAAGGCCTGCTACGATGCGCGCGCCACCAGCATGGCCGGGGGGCAGTCCACCGAGGCGGCGCTGAGCCTCGCCCGCCTGTGCTATGATACGCTGCTGGCGGAGGGCGAAAAGGCCCGTCTGGCGGCGCAGGCCGGGGTGGTGACCGAAGCGCTGGAGCGCATCATCGAGGCGAACACCTACCTCAGCGGCATTGGCTTTGAAAGCAGTGGCCTGGCCGCCGCCCACGCGATCCACAACGGTTTCACCATTCTGGAAGAGTGCCACCATCTGTATCACGGTGAGAAAGTGGCCTTCGGTACCCTGGCGCAGCTGGTGCTGCAGAACAGCCCGATGGATGAGATTGAAACGGTGCTGGGCTTCTGCCAGCGCGTCGGCCTGCCGGTGACCCTCGCGCAGATGGGCGTCAAAGAGGGGATCGACGCGAAAATCGCCGCGGTGGCGAAAGCCACCTGTGCGGAAGGGGAGACCATCCACAATATGCCGTTCGCGGTGACCCCGGAGAGTGTGCACGCCGCTATCCTCACCGCCGATCTGTTAGGCCAGCAGTGGCTGGCGCGTTAATTCGCGGTGGCTAAACCGCTGGCGCCGGTCGGCGGTTTTTCTTTCTCCCCTCTGGCAGTGGCTGCCGGAGGGGTTCTCTATGGTAAAACGCGGAAAACAGTATGACTGTTCAGACTCAGGATACCGGGAAGGCGGTCTCTGCCGTCATCGCCCAGTCATGGCATCGCTGCAGCAAGTTTATGCAGCGTGAAACCTGGCAAAAGCCGCACCAGGCCCAGGGCCTGACCTTCGACTCCATCTGTCGGCGTAAAACCGCGCTGCTGACCATCGGTCAGGCGGCGCTGGAGGACGCCTGGGAGTTTATGGACGGTCGCCCCTGCGCGCTGTTTATTCTTGATGAGACCGCCTGCATCCTGAGCCGCTGCGGCGAACCGCAAACGCTGGCCCAGCTGGCTGACCTGGGATTTCGCGACGGCAGCTACTGCGCGGAGAGCATTATCGGCACCTGCGCGCTGTCGCTGGCCGCGATGCAGGGGCAGCCGATCAACACCGCCGGCGATCGGCATTTTAAGCAGGCCCTGCAGCCATGGAGCTTTTGTTCGACGCCGGTGTTTGATAATCACGGGCGGCTATTCGGCTCCATCTCCCTCGGTTGCCTGGTGGAGCACCAGTCCAGCGCCGACCTTTCCCTGACGCTGGCCATCGCCCGCGAGGTGGGCAATTCACTGCTCACCGACAGCCTGCTGGCGGAATCCAACCGCCACCTCAATCAGATGTACGGCCTGCTGGAGAGCATGGACGATGGGGTGATGGCGTGGAACGAGCAGGGCGTCCTGCAGTTTCTCAATGTTCAGGCGGCGAGACTGCTGCATCTTGATGCCCAGGCCAGCCAGGGGAAAAATATCGCCGATCTGGTGACCCTCCCTGCGCTGCTGCGCCGCGCCATCAAACACGCCCGCGGCCTGAATCACGTCGAAGTCACCTTTGAAAGTCAGCATCAGTTTGTCGACGCGGTGATCACCTTAAAACCGATTGTCGAGGCGCAAGGCAACAGCTTTATCCTGCTCCTGCACCCGGTGGAGCAGATGCGGCAGCTGATGACCAGCCAGCTCGGTAAAGTCAGCCACACCTTTGAGCAGATGTCTGCTGACGATCCGGAAACCCGGCGCCTGATCCACTTTGGCCGCCAGGCGGCGCGCGGCGGCTTCCCGGTGCTGCTGTGCGGCGAAGAGGGGGTCGGGAAAGAGCTGCTGAGCCAGGCCATCCACAATGAAAGCGAGCGGGCGGGCGGCCCCTACATCGCCGTCAACTGCCAGCTGTATGCCGACAGCGTGTTGGGCCAGGACTTTATGGGCAGCGCCCCCACTGATGATGAGAATGGCCGCCTGAGCCGGCTTGAGCTGGCCAACGGCGGCACCCTGTTTCTGGAAAAGATTGAGTATCTGGCGCCGGAGCTGCAGTCGGCTCTGCTGCAGGTCATTAAGCAGGGAGTGCTCACCCGCCTTGACGCCCGGCGCCTGATCCCGGTGGATGTGAAGGTGATCGCCACCACCACCGTCGATCTGGCCAACCTGGTGGAGCAGAACCGCTTTAGCCGCCAGCTGTACTATGCGCTGCACTCGTTCGAGATCGTCATCCCGCCGCTGCGCGCCCGACGCAACAGTATTCCGTCGCTGGTGCATAACCGGTTGAAGAGCCTGGAGAAGCGTTTCTCTTCGCGACTGAAAGTGGACGATGACGCGCTGGCGCAGCTGGTGGCCTACTCGTGGCCGGGGAATGATTTTGAGCTCAACAGTGTCATTGAGAATATCGCCATCAGCAGCGACAACGGCCACATTCGCCTGAGTAATCTGCCGGAATATCTCTTTTCCGAGCGGCCGGGCGGGGATAGCGCGTCATCGCTGCTGCCGGCCAGCCTGACCTTTAGCGCCATCGAAAAGGAAGCTATTATTCACGCCGCCCGAGTGACCAGCGGGCGGGTGCAGGAGATGTCGCAGTTGCTCAATATCGGCCGCACCACCCTATGGCGCAAAATGAAGCAGTACGATATTGACGCCAGCCAGTTCAAGCGCAAGCATCAGGCCTAGTCTCCTCGATACGCGCCATGGAGAACAGGGCATCCGACAGGCGATTGCTGTAGCATTTGAGCGCGTCGCGCAGCGGATGCACGCGGTCCATGGCCGTCAGCAGGCGTTCGAGCCGACGGGACTGGGTGCGCGCCACGTGCAGCTGGGCAGAGGCGAGATTCTTCCCCGGGATCACGAACTGTTTTAACGGGCCGCTCTCGGCCATATTGCGGTCGATAAGCCGCTCCAGGGCGGTGATCTCCTCTTCGCCGATCGTCTGGCTCAGGCGGGTCAGGCCCCGCGCATCGCTGGCCAGTTCAGCCCCCAGCACAAACAGCGTCTGCTGAATATGGTGCAGGCTTTCCCGCAGCCCGGCGTCGCGGGTCGTGGCGTAGCAGACGCCCAGCTGGGATATCAGTTCATCGACGGTGCCGTAGGCCTCGACGCGAATATGGTCTTTCTCGATGCGGCTGCCGCCGTACAGGGCGGTGGTGCCTTTATCCCCGGTGCGGGTATAGATACGGTACATTCAGTTTCTCTCACTTAACGGCAGGACTTTAACCAGCTGCCCGGCGTTGGCGCCGAGCGTACGCAGATGATCGTCGCTATCGGTGACGTGTCCGGTAGCCAGCGGCGCGTCCGCCGGCAGCTGGGCATGAGTGAGGGCTATCTCGCCGGACGCGCTGAGCCCGATACCCACCCGCAGGGGCGAGCTTCTGGCCGCCAGGGCGCCCAGCGCAGCGGCGTCACCGCCTCCGTCATAGGTTATGGTCTGGCAGGGGACCCCCTGCTCCTCCAGCCCCCAGCACAGCTCATTGATGGCGCCGGCATGGTGCCCGCGCGGATCGTAAAACAGGCGTACGCCTGGCGGTGAAAGCGACATGACGGCCCCCTCGTTAACACTCAGAATGCCTGGCGGAAAATCGCGGCAATCTCCTGCTCGTTGCCTTTACGCGGGTTCGAGAACGCATTGCCGTCTTTCAGAGCCATCTCCGCCATGTAGGGGAAGTCGGCCTCTTTTACTCCCAGATCGCGCAGATGCTGCGGAATACCGATATCCATCGACAAACGCGTGATAGCGGCGATGGCTTTTTCCGCCGCGTCGAGGGTGGACAGTCCGGTGATATTTTCGCCCATCAGTTCAGCGATATCGGCGAATTTCTCCGGATTGGCGATCAGGTTGTAGCGGGCCACATGCGGCAGCAGGACAGCGTTGGCCACGCCGTGCGGCATGTCGTACAGGCCGCCCAGCTGGTGCGCCATGGCGTGCACGTAGCCGAGGTTGGCGTTATTGAAAGCCATCCCGGCCAGCAGAGAGGCATAGGCCATGTTTTCCCGCGCCTGCAGATTGCTGCCGAGGGCCACGGCCTGGCGCAGGTTGCGGGCGATGAGGCGGATCGCCTGCATGGCGGCGGCGTCCGTCACCGGGTTAGCGTCTTTGGAGATATAGGCCTCTACGGCGTGGGTCAGGGCATCCATCCCGGTCGCCGCGGTCAGGGCGGCCGGTTTACCGATCATCAGCAGCGGATCGTTGATGGAGACCGATGGCAGGTTGCGCCAGCTGACGATCACAAACTTCACTTTGGTTTGGGTGTTGGTCAGGACGCAGTGGCGGGTGACCTCGCTGGCGGTGCCGGCAGTGGTGTTGACCGCGACGATAGGCGGCAGCGGGTTGGTCAGGGTCTCGATTCCCGCATACTGGTACAGATCGCCCTCATGGGTGGCGGCGATGCCGATGCCTTTACCGCAGTCGTGCGGGCTGCCGCCGCCCACGGTGACGATGATGTCGCACTGTTCGCGGCGAAACACGGCGAGGCCGTCACGCACGTTGGTGTCTTTCGGGTTCGGCTCGACGCCGTCAAAGATCGCCACCTCGATCCCGGCCTCCCGCAGATAATGCAGGGTTTTGTCCACCGCGCCATCTTTAATTGCCCGCAGGCCTTTGTCGGTGACCAGCAGGGCTTTTTTCCCCCCCAGCAGCTGGCAGCGTTCGCCGACTACGGAAATGGCGTTGGGGCCAAAAAAGTTAACGTTTGGCACCAGATAATCAAACATACGATAGCTCATAATATACCTTCTCGCTTCAGGTTATAATGCGGAAAAACAATCCAGGGCGCACTGGGCTAATAATTTATCCTGCTCGACCGTACCTCCGCTAACGCCGACGGCGCCAATTACCTGCTCATTAAAAATAACTGGCAGGCCGCCGCCAAAAATAATAATTCGCTGTTGGTTGGTTAGCTGAAGACCATACAGAGATTGTCCTGGCTGGACCGCTGACGTAATTTCATGGGTACCTTGCTTCAGGCTGCAGGCGCTCCAGGCTTTATTCAGGGAAATATCGCAGCTGGAGACGAAGGCCTCGTCCATCCGCTGGATAAGCAGCGTGTTGCCTCCGCGGTCAACCACAGAAAACACCACCGCCACCTTGATCTCAGTGGCTTTTTTTTCCACCGCCGCCGCCATTTGCTGGGCGGCGGCCAGGGTGATTGTCTGAACTTGTTGGCTCTTGTTCATCATTCTCTCCCGCACCAGGATAACGCTGGCGCGAATAGTCAGTAGGGGGTGATAGTAAAAAACTATTACCATTCGGTTGGCTTGCTTTATTTTTGTCAGCGTTATTTTGTCGCCCGCCATGATTTAGTCAATAGGGTTAAAATAGCGTCGGCAAAACGTAATTAAGGGCGTTTTTTATTAATTGATTTACATCATTGCGGGCGATCACATTTTTTATTTTTGCCGCCGGAGTAAAGTTTCATAGTGAAACTGTCGGTAGATTTCGTGTGCCAAATTGAAACGAAATTAAATTTATTTTTTTCACCACTGCCTCATTTAAAGTTCCGCTATTGCCGGTAATGGCCGGGCGGCAACGACGCTGGCCCGGCGTATTCGCTACCGTCTGCGGATTTCACCTTTTGAGCCGATGAACAATGAAAAGATCAAAACGATTTGCAGTACTGGCCCAGCGCCCCGTCAATCAGGACGGGCTGATTGGCGAGTGGCCTGAAGAGGGGCTGATCGCCATGGACAGCCCCTTTGACCCTGTCTCTTCAGTAAAAGTGGACAACGGTCTGATCGTCGAACTGGACGGCAAACGCCGGGACCAGTTTGACATGATCGACCGGTTTATCGCCGATTACGCGATCAACGTTGAGCGCACAGAGCAGGCAATGCGCCTGGAGGCGGTGGAAATAGCCCGCATGCTGGTGGATATTCACGTCAGCCGGGAGGAGATCATTGCCATCACTACCGCCATCACGCCGGCCAAAGCGGTCGAGGTGATGGCGCAGATGAACGTGGTGGAGATGATGATGGCGCTGCAGAAGATGCGTGCCCGCCGGACCCCCTCCAACCAGTGCCACGTCACCAATCTCAAAGATAATCCGGTGCAGATTGCCGCTGACGCCGCCGAGGCCGGGATCCGCGGCTTCTCAGAACAGGAGACCACGGTCGGTATCGCGCGCTACGCGCCGTTTAACGCCCTGGCGCTGTTGGTCGGTTCGCAGTGCGGCCGCCCCGGCGTGTTGACGCAGTGCTCGGTGGAAGAGGCCACCGAGCTGGAGCTGGGCATGCGTGGCTTAACCAGCTACGCCGAGACGGTGTCGGTCTACGGCACCGAGGCGGTATTTACCGACGGCGATGATACGCCGTGGTCAAAGGCGTTCCTCGCCTCGGCCTACGCCTCCCGCGGGTTGAAAATGCGCTACACCTCCGGCACCGGATCCGAAGCGCTGATGGGCTATTCGGAGAGCAAGTCGATGCTCTACCTCGAATCGCGCTGCATCTTCATTACCAAAGGCGCCGGGGTTCAGGGACTGCAAAACGGCGCGGTGAGCTGTATCGGCATGACCGGTGCTGTGCCGTCGGGCATTCGGGCGGTGCTGGCGGAAAACCTGATTGCCTCTATGCTCGACCTCGAAGTGGCGTCCGCCAACGACCAGACTTTCTCCCACTCGGATATTCGCCGCACCGCGCGCACCCTGATGCAGATGTTGCCGGGCACCGACTTTATTTTCTCCGGCTACAGCGCGGTGCCGAACTACGACAACATGTTCGCCGGCTCGAACTTCGATGCGGAAGATTTTGATGATTACAACATCCTGCAGCGTGACCTGATGGTTGACGGCGGCCTGCGTCCGGTGACCGAGGCGGAAACCATTGCCATTCGCCAGAAAGCGGCGCGGGCGATCCAGGCGGTTTTCCGCGAGCTGGGGCTGCCGCCGATCGCCGACGAGGAGGTGGAGGCCGCCACCTACGCGCACGGCAGCAACGAGATGCCGCCGCGTAACGTGGTGGAGGATCTGAGCGCGGTGGAAGAGATGATGAAGCGCAACATCACCGGCCTCGATATTGTCGGCGCGCTGAGCCGCAGCGGCTTTGAGGATATCGCCAGCAATATTCTCAATATGCTGCGCCAGCGGGTCACCGGCGATTACCTGCAGACCTCGGCCATTCTCGATCGGCAATTCGAGGTGGTGAGCGCGGTCAACGACATCAATGACTATCAGGGGCCGGGCACCGGCTATCGCATCTCTGCCGAACGCTGGGCGGAGATCAAAAATATTCCGGGCGTGGTTCAGCCTGACACCATTGAATAAGGCGGTATTCCTGTGCAACAGACAACCCAAATTCAGCCCTCTTTTACCCTGAAAACCCGCGAGGGCGGGGTGGCTTCTGCCGATGAACGTGCCGATGAAGTGGTGATCGGCGTCGGCCCTGCCTTCGATAAACACCAGCATCACACGCTGATCGATATGCCCCATGGCGCGATCCTCAAAGAGCTGATTGCCGGGGTGGAAGAAGAGGGGCTTCACGCCCGGGTGGTGCGCATTCTGCGCACGTCCGACGTCTCCTTTATGGCCTGGGATGCGGCCAACCTGAGCGGCTCGGGGATCGGCATCGGTATCCAGTCGAAGGGGACCACGGTCATCCATCAGCGCGATCTGCTGCCGCTCAGCAACCTGGAGCTGTTCTCCCAGGCGCCGCTGCTGAGGCTGGAGACCTACCGGCAGATTGGCAAAAACGCCGCGCGCTATGCGCGCAAAGAGTCACCTTCGCCGGTGCCGGTGGTGAACGATCAGATGGTGCGGCCGAAATTTATGGCCAAAGCCGCGCTATTTCATATCAAAGAGACCAAACATGTGGTGCAGGACGCCGAGCCCGTCACCCTGCACGTCGACTTAGTAAGGGAGTGACCATGAGCGAGAAAACCATGCGCGTGCAGGATTATCCGTTAGCCACCCGCTGCCCGGAGCATATCCTGACGCCTACCGGCAAACCATTGACCGATATTACCCTCGAGAAGGTGCTCTCTGGCGAGGTGGGCCCGCAGGATGTGCGGATCTCCCGCCAGACCCTTGAGTACCAGGCGCAGATTGCCGAGCAGATGCAGCGCCATGCGGTGGCGCGCAATTTTCGCCGCGCGGCGGAGCTTATCGCCATTCCTGACGAGCGCATTCTGGCTATCTATAACGCGCTGCGCCCGTTCCGCTCCTCGCAGGCGGAGCTGCTGGCGATCGCCGACGAGCTGGAGCACACCTGGCATGCGACAGTGAATGCCGCCTTTGTCCGGGAGTCGGCGGAAGTGTATCAGCAGCGGCATAAGCTGCGTAAAGGAAGCTAAGCGGAGGTCAGCATGCCGTTAATAGCCGGGATTGATATCGGCAACGCCACCACTGAGGTGGCGCTGGCGTCCGACGACCCGCAGGCGAGGGCGTTTGTTGCCAGCGGGATCGTCGCGACGACGGGCATGAAAGGGACGCGGGACAATATCGCCGGGACCCTCGCCGCGCTGGAGCAGGCCCTGGCGAAAACACCGTGGTCGATGAGCGATGTCTCTCGCATCTATCTTAACGAAGCCGCGCCGGTGATTGGCGATGTGGCGATGGAAACCATCACCGAGACCATTATCACCGAATCGACCATGATCGGTCATAACCCGCAGACTCCGGGCGGGGTGGGCGTTGGCGTGGGGACGACTATCGCCCTCGGGCGGCTGGCGACGCTGCCGGCGGCGCAGTATGCCGAGGGGTGGATCGTACTGATTGACGACGCCGTCGATTTCCTTGACGCCGTGTGGTGGCTCAATGAGGCGCTCGACCGGGGGATCAACGTGGTGGCGGCGATCCTCAAAAAGGACGACGGCGTGCTGGTGAACAACCGCCTACGTAAAACCCTGCCGGTGGTGGATGAAGTGACGCTGCTGGAGCAGGTCCCGGAGGGGGTGATGGCGGCGGTGGAAGTGGCTGCGCCGGGCCAGGTGGTGCGGATCCTGTCGAATCCCTACGGGATCGCCACCTTCTTCGGGCTAAGCCCGGAAGAGACCCAGGCCATCGTCCCCATCGCCCGCGCCCTGATTGGCAACCGTTCAGCGGTGGTGCTCAAGACCCCGCAGGGGGACGTACAGTCGCGGGTGATCCCGGCGGGCAACCTCTACATTAGCGGCGAAAAGCGCCGCGGAGAGGCCGATGTCGCCGAGGGCGCGGAAGCCATCATGCAGGCGATGAGCGCCTGCGCTCCGGTACGCGATATCCGCGGCGAACCGGGCACCCACGCCGGCGGCATGCTTGAGCGGGTGCGCAAGGTAATGGCGTCCCTGACCGGCCATGAGATGAGCGCGATATATATCCAGGATCTGCTGGCAGTGGATACGTTTATTCCGCGCAAGGTGCAGGGCGGGATGGCCGGCGAGTGCGCCATGGAGAATGCCGTCGGGATGGCGGCGATGGTGAAAGCGGATCGCCTGCAAATGCAGGTTATCGCCCGCGAACTGAGCGCCCGACTGCAGACCGAGGTGGTGGTGGGCGGCGTGGAGGCCAACATGGCCATCGCCGGGGCGTTAACCACTCCCGGCTGTGCGGCGCCGCTGGCGATCCTCGACCTCGGTGCCGGCTCGACGGATGCGGCGATCGTCAACGCGGAGGGGCAGATAACGGCGGTCCATCTCGCCGGGGCGGGGAATATGGTCAGCCTGTTGATTAAAACCGAGTTAGGCCTCGAGGATCTTTCGCTGGCGGAAGCGATTAAAAAATACCCGCTGGCCAAAGTGGAAAGCCTGTTCAGTATTCGTCATGAGAATGGCGCGGTGGAGTTCTTTCGGGAAGCCCTCAGCCCGGCGGTGTTCGCCAAAGTGGTGTACATCAGGGAGGGCGAACTGGTGCCGATCGATAACGCCAGCCCGCTGGAAAAAATTCGTCTCGTGCGCCGGCAGGCGAAAGAGAAAGTGTTTGTCACCAACTGCCTGCGCGCGCTGCGCCAGGTCTCACCCGGCGGTTCCATTCGCGATATCGCCTTTGTGGTGCTGGTGGGCGGCTCATCGCTGGACTTTGAGATCCCGCAGCTTATCACGGAAGCCTTGTCGCACTATGGCGTGGTCGCCGGGCAGGGCAATATTCGGGGAACAGAAGGGCCGCGCAATGCGGTCGCCACCGGGCTGGTACTGGCCGGTCAGGCGAATTAAACGGGCGCTCGCGCCAGCCTCTCTCTTTAACGTGCTATTTCAGGATGCCGATAATGAACCAGACTTCTACCTTAACCGGGCAGTGCGTGGCCGAGTTTCTTGGCACCGGATTGCTCATTTTCTTCGGCGCGGGCTGCGTCGCTGCGCTGCGGGTCGCCGGGGCCAGCTTTGGTCAGTGGGAGATCAGTATTATCTGGGGCCTTGGCGTCGCCATGGCCATCTACCTGACGGCCGGTGTCTCCGGCGCGCACCTTAATCCGGCGGTGACCATTGCCCTGTGGCTGTTCGCCTGTTTTGAACGCCGCAAGGTGCTGCCGTTTATTGTTGCCCAGACGGCCGGGGCCTTCTGCGCCGCCGCGCTGGTGTATGGGCTCTATCGCCAGCTGTTTCTCGATCTTGAACAGAGTCAGCATATCGTGCGCGGCACTGCCGCCAGCCTTAACCTGGCCGGGGTCTTTTCCACGTACCCGCATTCACATATCACTTTTATACAGGCGTTTGCCGTGGAGACCACCATCACGGCAATCCTGATGGCGATGATCATGGCCCTGACCGACGACGGCAACGGAATTCCGCGCGGGCCGCTGGCGCCGTTGCTGATTGGCTTGCTGATCGCCGTGATCGGCGCGTCGATGGGGCCGCTAACCGGCTTTGCACTGAATCCGGCGCGCGACTTCGGCCCAAAACTGTTTACCAGTCTGGCCGGCTGGGGCGCGATCGCCTTTACCGGCGGGCAGTCGATACCCTACTTTTGGGTGCCGCTGCTGGCGCCGGTGGTGGGGGCGATTATCGGGGCGTTTTTGTATCGCAAGCTTATCTGCCGCCATCTGCCGTGCGAATGCGGTATCGATGAGTAAAGCGGGACCCGCCGCAGCGCGGCGGGTTTCCCCGGCCTGATGCCGGGGAGCAGGGTTATTTTTTGATGACCGCGCTGAGATCGCCGAGTTTAGCGGCGGGGTTCTTGTGGCACTGCTGCAACATTTTTGGCACCGAGACGGTCTCGACTTCATGCCAGTCGACATAGTCGCCGCCGCTGAAGTCGGTGTTGCGATTCACGACCCAGAAGGCCACGGGGGTCATGCTTTTCGGGTTCATATCCATAAACTCCTGACAGGTCATATTCTGCGGTGTGGTTTCCTGAACCGCGAACGCCGGGCTGGTCATCAGACAGAATGTGGTGGCCGCCGCGGTCAACACGAGTGCTTTAGGTAAATTCATTTTCTTCTCCAGTGATAAAATACGGCTTAAGCCTGGGCGTGCTTCATCTTATTGCGCAGGACCAGAAAGCCGATGGCGCTAAATATCATTTCAACGCCGATAAATGCGGTGATAAATAACCAGCTTTGCTGCGGATTCATGGCCAGCCACAGGCAGGCGATAAGTAAATCCAGCAAGCCGATAAAAATATTCCAGCCAGCGCCGCTTTGTTTTCGGGTTTGACATCCGCTGACGATGCGGGAAATACCGCCGAGAACAAATAAAAAGCCAAATAAAATGGCCAGACTGCTCATACCGTTGAGGGGATTGACGACAAAGCTCAGGCCGAGCACGATCCAGGCGATGGCGAAGATCAGCGCCACCAGGCGTGATTTCCAGTGCTGCTGGCGGAAGACAATCAAGCTGTACAGTGAATAGAAGCCACAGATCATCAACAACATGCCGGTGACGACGGCGAGATACCAACCGGCGACCAACGGCCAGGCCAGGCAACAGGCCCCGCAGATAAACAGCAGGGCGGCCATCATGCCGGCATGCCGTTTATATCGTAAGAAGATGCGTGGACTAAACGCATTTAAAGTGTAATGGCTAAACATAAACATAATTGCTCCGCAGATCCCGGTAGGCGGCCTGGCGCTGAAATAAACGTATGGTTTATTCCGCGGGCCAAAAGAAATGTCTGAGGAAAATAGTAGGCCGCGGTATCGCCAGGCGTAAATAAGAGCGCCGAGGTCACTTTATACGTCTGGTCTGACAGCTGTCAGACCAGGCCCGCAATATCACTTCCGGGCTCTGATTCTCAATAACCACGATATTTTTTAAGCTGGCTGCGTTTGGTGATGCTTACCGATTTTAATCAGGAGTTAACAATGAAAAAAGTCATTCTGGCGAGCCTGCTGGCAACCATGATGGGTACCTCTCCGGTGTGGGCGGCAGACAGCGCGACGGCAGCGCCAACCGCGGCAGCCACGGCGCAGGTACAGAAAGAAGCTGCCGATGTGCTGCAGGTTGCGGTGCAGGGCGCGAACGCGATGCGCGACGTCCAGTTCGCCCGTCTGGCGCTGTTCCACGGCCAGCCGGAGAGCGCCAAAAAACTGACAGACGACGCCGCCGCGCTGCTGGCCGCCGATGACGCCAGCTGGGCGAAGTTCGTGAAAACTGACGCCACAGCAAAAATGATCGCCGATCGCTATGTGGTGATCAACGCGACCGTCGCCCTGTCTGAAGACTACGTGGCCACACCGGAAAAAGAGAGTGCCATTAAATCTGCCAACGAAAAGCTGGCGAAAGGTGACCAGAAAGGGGCTATCGATACCCTGCGTCTGGCCGGCATCGGCGTGATCGAGAACCAGTATCTGATGCCGCTCAACCAGACCCGTAAAGCGGTGGCGCAGGCGCAAAAACTGCTGAAAGCCGGGAAGTATTACGAAGCGAATCTGGTGCTGAAGGGCGCTGAAGAGGGCATTGTGGTGGATAGCGAGATGCTGGTGGCAGGCAACTGATCCTCGTTCCATCCTGATAGAGCGCAGAGGAAGAAACTGACATGGATGTCCCCTTAACGCTCGGGCAGGCGGACTGCCCGAGCGGAACGGCTAGCGGCCGATCAGGGCGTTGATTTCGCCGTCGATCTCGCGCATGACGCCGGTGATGTGCTGTACCACCTCCAGACAGCTTGCCGGCGTCAGAGAATCAGGTCGCTTAGCCTCAAAAGGGGCGCACAATTGTTGTAGCGCAGTAATCCCCAGAATTTGTGCTGAACCGTGCAGACGGTGCAGCGCTCGCAGAAAGGTCTGCGGTTCATGCCGGACGATAGCCTGTCCGGCGGCCTGCAAATCTGTGGCCGACGCATCGCGGAACGTCTCCAGTATTTCAGTCATCAGCGCCTGGTCTCCCCCCGTATTTTCGGTCAGCACGCTGAGCTTCAGGTGCCGGGTGACGTTAGGTGATGCGCGGCCCTCCGCTAAACGGCTAAGCTCATGGCTCAGCGTCTGAACCGACACCGGCTTAAACAGACACATATTCATGCCGCTGGCCAGACACGCCTCCCGTGACTGCGGCAGCGCGCTGGCGGTCACGCCCCAAATGACCAGGCCCGGATAGCGACGGCGTAACGAGGCCGCCAACGCCAGACCATCTTTCCTGGGCATATTGAGGTCCGTGATCAGCAGATCGTAATGTTTGCTGGCGAGCTTATTCTCCGCCTCTTCACCGTCGCAGGCTTCATCGACGCTATAGCCGATGGTGCTGAGCTGGCGTTTAAGCAGCAGCCGGTTGGTGGGGTGGTCGTCCGCTATCAATATCGCCAGCCCGGGCAGGGCCTGCGGCCTGGTGGGCAATGCCTGCGGCGCATGAAGCGCGCAGTGACTCGCCTTGACCGGCAGGGTGATGGTGAAAGTTGTCCCCACCCCCGGGTGACTGACCATCTCCAGTCGACCCTGCATCAGCGCAACCAGCTCTTTGCAAATGACCAGCCCCAGTCCGGAGCCGGTCTGCTGGCGCCCCTGGCGCGCCTGAGCATAGCGGTGGAAGAGAGTAGCCTGCTCTGCTTCACTGATCCCGCAGCCGCTGTCGCTGACGATGAGCGTCAGCTCCCCCTGCGTCTCATCCGCTTGCACCAGCCGGCAACTGACCTGAATCGCACCCTCGGCGGTAAACTTCAGCGCATTGCCGATGAGATTATTGAGGATTTGCCGTAGCGCCTGCGGGTCGAGCCACAGCATGATCCCTTCCTGCAGCGCGTTATGGTGGTGCAGAACGATGCCCTTTTGCTGCGCCAGCGCGTCGAAGGTGTGGCATTGCTGCGACACTAACTGTGCGACATCGCTCCACTGCGGGGTGATCTGGTATTTTCCCGACTCAATCTTGTCGATATCAAGAATATTGCCGATAAGTCCCAGCAGGGTTTGCGCCGTCGACCCCGCCAGCTCGATCGCCTCTTTACGCTGGCCGACGTTCAGCTCCGGTTTCGCCAGCAGCTCCAGAAAGCCGACGATGGCGCTCACCGGCGTGCGCAGCTCGTGGCTCATGCTGGCCAGAAAGCGGCTCTTCGCCTTTGTCGCCTGAATCGCTTTGTCTTTTTCGCGCTCCAGCGCACAGGAGAGCGCCTCCTTCTGCGCCAGCTCGTCTTCCAGCCGCTGTTGGGAGTCTTTGCGTTTGCGCACTTCCCGGCACAGGGAGAGTCCCCAGCCGAGACTGATGGCGATCAGCACCAGCGCAAAGGCGATCAGCTGGTAAAACTGGCGGCTGTACTGGCTCCAGTTCTCTATTTGCTGGCTGGATATTTTCGACCACTTCTCGGTCATCTGCAGAATATCCCGTGGTGGAATCGCCTGCAGCGCTTTGCCAAGAATGGCGGCCAGCACCGGTTCATCGCGCGGGATGGCCAGCCGAATGGCGGCGACCGGGAGTCCGTCGATGCGGGTGTAGTGCAGGCCCTGCGGATAGTAGTGATCGATCATATAGCGGGCGGAGAGTTCCGAGGCCACGGCGGCATCCACCTCGCCTTCCTCCACCATCTTCATGGCGATACCAACATTATCTGTCTCTACCCAGTTGACCTGTGGAAAGCGCGCTTTCAGGTCGTGGGCGGCAATCGGCCCCACCGGCAGGGCGATCCGCGCCGATCGCGTCAGCAGATGCGGGTCGGGCGCGCTGCCGCGAGCGACCAGCACAAAGGCCACGTTAATGAGCGGATCGCTGAGGGTGACGTAGGCCTGCGGCTGCGAATTGAGGGCGGCGGCGGGCATGATCGCCCAGTCCTCTTTTTCCATGCGCTTTGCCAGATCGTGGCGATTGCGCACCAGGATGGGTTCAAACTGTAGTCCGGTCTGCAGTGAGAAAATATTCAGCATATCGGCCATGATGCCGCGCAGCTCATCTTCGTCATCCACCAGGGTAAACGGCGGAAAGTAGGGGTTGACCAGCAGGCGGACGCGACGATGCTTCTGCAGCCAGCGCTGCTCCTCGGCGCTAAAGGGGAGGGGGGTATTGAGAAACGACAGATCGCCGCGGTTGAGCCAGTTTTGCATGATCCGCATCGCGGTATCGCTGTCGATGGCATGAATGAAACGATCGAGGATCTGGTGTAACTCCGGCCGATCGTCGCGGGTGACGAAGCGGTTGTGTTGCTCCTGCTGACGAAAATAGTGCGCAATGACCAACGATTGCGAGAAATACTTCGAGATACAGTGGCCAGTGGTGATGTTGTTGCCAATGAAATACTGATTTTCACCGCTGACCACCGAGGCAAGCGCCTGATAGTCGCTATCGTAAAGGGTGATTTTGGCGTTGGGAAACGCCTGCTGAATAATATCGAAAAAGGCGCATTCGCGGGTACAGGCCAGCGTAACGCGGCGGTCAGTGGTCAGCGGCGGCAGGGGGGATTTCAGCGAGGTCACCAGCGCCGGCCAGGTTTTAAGCAGCGGCGCGGATTGATCCAGGCCCGGGGCGAGCGCATCCCGGTGCGCCACCTGAGTGAGCAGGGTATCCACCTGCCGGTCGGCCAGGGCGGTGAGCGCCTGCTGCTCGGTGTCATACTGGCGGATAATCACCTTCAGTCCGAGGCTGTGCGCCATCAGCGCCAGATAGTCGGCGTTGATGCCCTGATAACTTTTCTCGTCGCCGTCATAGACGATGGGCGTCCTCTCGGGAAGCCAGGTCCCGACGGTCAGCGTAGGCTGCGCCGCCAGCCATGCTTTCTCCTTACCGCTAAGCGGGATATCGATCGCCGCGATATGAGAATGGCTCTTCAGCTCCAGCTGTTTCATGGCATACGTGGCAGGAGAGAGACTCAGCGCCAACCCGACAACGACGGATAAAATAAGACGAACCGCCATGCCATCACCCTATTTTATTGCGTTGCGCAAAGTCATATAGCTCAAGCAGGGTGCTGCAGCCTAATTTATCCATCAGACGGACCTTATAGGTACTTACCGTTTTATTGCTGATATTCATTTTGCTGCCGATGGTGGTGTAGTCGACGCCGCTGAGAATATAGCGGAACACCTTCATCTCCTGCGTTGACAGCGTATCCAGCCGGTCCTGATCGGTGATGCCGTGGGTGCAGAAGCGTTCCAGTGAAAAGGGGAAATAGCTGTAGCCATTATTGGCTGCGTCGATTGCGGCGAGGATATTATTCATTCCCTCTTTTTTACTCACAAAACCATTTGCTCCGCAGTCGGCGCTGCGTTTGCCGTAGAACAGTTCATTCTTCGCGGAAATGACGATAATTTTTCCCCGGTAACGGCGTTTGCGCAGCTGCTCCAGAACGTCGATGCCGCTGAGCTCCGGAATATCGACATCGACAATCAGCAGGTCAGGCTGCATGCTTTCTGCGGTCTGCACCGCTTGGGCGCCGCTGTCGAGTTCTGCCGCGACGGTAATGCCGTTGGTGTCGAGAAGATTGCGAATGGCGATACGTGCCAATGGATGATCGTCAATGATTATCGCATTCATGGGGGCGTAAATCCTGATATGAAAAAAGAAGGGCGATGCCTGGTGCAGGTGCGGCGGAGGTTATTTTTATCGGTGCCGTAATAAGGCGCAATTGTAACACAAATCGTTTTCGGCCGGGAAAATATTGTGGATGAGTGCTTGTTGAATATATTTGCATATCTGGATGACAGCTGTAGGAACAGGCGTTCACTGACTTCAGCGCTGTCTGCTGTTAAAAAAAATGCAAACGATTAATCTGCTCTTTTTAAGGTGAGTAGCCCGGAATTCCCTCCGGCAACAGCTGGCAGGTAAATAATAACAATGGCAAAAGAAAAGCGCGCCCTCTGGCGAAAATGGGGTTGGAAACGTCTGATGGCAGGAATAATCATTCTGGCAATAAGTAGCGTCGCGGCGGGAAAGAATATCGCACCCGATGAGGTACGGACTCGCGATATGATGCGCTGTCAGGATTATCTGCAACTGGACCCGCGCACCTGGACGCCGATGGTGATCTGGTTGATGAACGATCCTTTTTCTCTGCAGCCGCCGGAGTGGACCGACTTTCATGAAGCTGAACTGGTGCTGACGCCGATCCTCACCGAAATCTGCCGCCAGGAGCCAGATGCCTGGCTGACTTCGCTGCGTGAACGGCTCAATTCTTATCAGCAGGTGCGGTCGCTGAATTAAGCGACCGCGGTAAAGCGGCAGTAAAAGTGACTAAGTGTGCAGTCAGCGGCCTTCTCCTGCGCAAAGGCTCAGCAGCGGCCCGCTTTTTTCGACAGGGCGTCGCAGGTTTTGCTCGCTGGCGTCGGGTTGCTGCCGGCACAGATGGCATCCGAGACGGTACTGCCGCCGCCCAGTGGGATCAGTCCGTAAAGTTTCGGCTCGGCGGCTTTTGTCACATAGCATCGATGGCTGGTTTTGCCGATGGTGGCCACAAAATTGGTTTTCACATCCTGCTGCTTCGCATCGGAAATTGTTACCTGTGAAGCATCGACATTAAAAGCAAAGGCGGCGGCCTCTTTCATTTCACTTTCCGTCGCCATTGGCGGTTTAGCTACGCAACCCATTAATAACAATGCCAGACAGGTACTGATTGATATATCCCGTATTTTCATCATTTCATCCTTTTTGTGAGTCAACGGGTTATATATAAGAGGGGCGAGAGAGGAGTATTGATTTCGATCAGCTGGCGCAGGCGATGGTTATTTTTCAGATATTGACCTGAATTTTAACGAGCCTGGTTGCTGCCGCTGCCGCTGCCGCTGCTGCCGTTTGCTCTCCTGCGTGCCGGCTACCTTCTTTTGCATTCATTTCCCGGCGGCAGAAAAATCTAGTTTTAGCCCAACGCCGACCTCGTTGATTTTGATAAAACGCGCCAGGCTAATCTTAGCCGCAAGATCGGTACAATGGCATGGATAAAGGGAATCTGGGGATAATGCTTTAAGATAATCCCCTGTCTGCGTGAGGCGATCTTCATCGGCATTTTGCAGATGGAATCCGCCAATGACCGACACAATGTGATTCTCTCCGGTAACCTGTTTGGCATATTCGATAATGTTAGCTATTCCCGCGTGAGAACAGCCTGTGACTACCACCAGTCCCTCTTCTGTCTTTATTGCCAACGCAGAATCATCCATAACGTAATCATCAGTGATTTCGCCGTTATCATCCACCGTTTGGCCTACCGGTGTCAGCATCTCGAATTTATTGTCCCTTGGTATTTGACCAAGAAAGATGATGTTTTCAGTGAGTGGATAAGGTTTTTTGCTGCAAATTTTATCGAAGAAGAGATCATTTTGATCGAATCTGTAGTTGATCCCTATAGATTTTGCATCAAAATACTTTGGGTTTAATGCATCTGGATGGCAAACTAAGTTTATCTTTCTCTCAGGCGTGAAATTTAGGCGATCATAATGTTGGGTTAAATGATTGAGGCCCCAGGTATGATCGTTATGCCCATGCGATAAAACGATACTATCGATAGTGGTTAAATCAATTTGCAACGTTTGCGCATTCTGCAAAAAAACATCCGAATATCCGGTATCGAAAAGGATTTTTTGTCCATCATGCTCAATCAGATAGGATACACCAGGCTCACCGACAAGATACCTGTCAATTAATGTATTATTATCAACCAGAACCGTTAATTGCATCAGCAAATCCTCGATGTTGCGCCAACAATATGAAAAGGAAACTCTTTCTATTATGGACCGGTGTTATGCCACATTCATTGCGGATAAGCAATTCACCAACATTTGGCTTGCACGTTAATGCTGGCTAGCCACCTGCAGGAAAAAGAATGGGCACAGCTAAAAAATTCGCAAAGCCCGCTTCTTGCTTGAGTTAGCCATTAATGCAGACGCGGCAACTATCGTGTCAATGGCAGCGGTGGCAGGGCAATCACTGTCTTTCATTCCTGACAACTTAACCTGTCTATGAGTATGCCGGTATTACGCCACGCCCTCGTGGTAGACCGAATGAACGCGACCGTCAGGTCGGGCCGTTCGACATCCACGATCCTGAGGGCTGCAGGGATGGAAATGCGCAATTGCCCGCATCGCTGAACTGACTTGAGAAACGTCGTATCCAGTAGCATTGCTAATGTTGATATATCTTATTTCTATTTGTTATCAATGAATTGTTGACAATATTTAGCTGAACTGATTCAGCTTTATCCCGGCAGGATAAAGTTTTATAAAAATTATGTAGTTAAAATTTAAAGGATTGTAATCAGCTCGCAAGGTAGAAAGATCGTCTGGATTTTATCCGCTATCTTGAAGGGGTTAATAAATCTGCGTTATAAATTGACCGCACTATTTAGAATGAAATGGAAATATCTGAATGCGTTATTCAGATAAATAGTGAAACAAATCTTATTATACTGGTAGCTTCAGGACAGGGTATGTTTATGAAGAATGGAATTATTCTATCAATCGCCGATCGTATCAAAGACGCGCTTCCCATACCAACAGACGAATTCAGGAAAAGGCTTGAAGAGGACTGTTATGTAATATGGAAACTACCGCAATTTTATATCCGGCAAATCACCCAGTCCTCCATCATTCCCGCCTGTACTGATTATATTGAAGCAAAAAATGCAGAGGTACATGGCGCTTATGGTTCTGCCCGCCATTAAAACCAATGGTGAAATCATTCTCAAAGTTCTGTTTGTCACCGTCGGTGCGATGATGGTGACGCTTTCAGTAAAATATTTTACAGGAGTATGAAATGGCAATGGTCAATGAAAATATCGTCATTCGTCTGGCGCAAGACGTAGACATCCCTGAGGTGAAACAACTGCTGGAGCGCTATCACGCTAAAAATCTTGCAGGCGAGCAGCGGGCGAATGGATTTGTCACCACCGATATGACGGAGCAGCAATTAAGCGAACTGAGTTCAGCCGAAAGTGGTGTAGTGATCGCTGTTGATCGTTCATGTAACAAGGTTATTGGCCTGTTGCTCGGCGGATCGTGGGAATTTCTCAGCCCCTGGCCCATGTTTAAATATATGGCAAGTATTCTCAACGAATATCGCTACCAGGGGAAAAAACTGGATGCGGCTAGCTCATATCAGTATGGCCCCATCTGCGTCGCAGAAGAGTATCGTGGTCAGGGCGTGGGCGAGTTGCTGCTTGAGTATCAGCGCAAGGTGTTCGCCCCGCGTTATCCCGTCATCGTTACTTTCGTCAATGTACTGAACCCGCGCTCGTATGCGTTTCATACCCGCAACCAGTTTGAAGACGTCGGTTTCTTTAACTTCAATGGCAATAAGTACCACATGATGGCATTACCGACCTCCTGAGCGTTGGGCTGAAATAGTGCGGTATACCCGGCGGGCGTCTTCGGCGCCTGTCGGCATAAGCGCAGGTCCAGGTTAAGCCGGTGGTTTGCCGATCGCTGTTCTCTTCAGGGAAGGCTGAAAAGGAAAAGGGCCTACGTTTGCACGTAAGCCCTTGATATCTGGTGGCCCCTGTTGGGTTTGAACCAACGACCAAGCGATTATGAGTCGCCTGCTCTAACCACTGAGCTAAGGGGCCGTGGCGAGGGATTATAAAGTAACTGACGGTTGCAATCCAGCGTAAAGCGCGCAGCTGCTGTTTTTATAAACAATGCATTTTCAATCCTTTATAATCATGTTTTAGCCATACAGCCGGAGAAAACATGATTAGCGATATCCTTGCGCCGGGCCTGCGCGTTGTCTTTTGCGGTATCAACCCGGGGAAGTCCTCCGCCCATACCGGCTTTCATTTTGCCCATCCTGGCAATCGCTTCTGGAAGGTCATCCATCAGGCCGGATTCACCGATCGACAGCTCAGGCCGGAAGAGGAGCTGCAGCTGCTGGATACGCGCTGCGGCATCACCATGCTGGTAGAGCGACCGACGGTGCAGGCCAGCGAGGTCGCCCTGCAGGAGCTGCGCAGCGGTGGCCGTGAGCTGGTGAGGAAGATTGAGGAGTATCAGCCGCAGGCGCTGGCGGTGCTCGGCAAGCAGGCCTTCGAGCTCGCCTTTAACCAGCGCGGCGCGAAGTGGGGGAAACAGGCTATGACCATCGGGACGACCCAGGTCTGGGTGCTGCCCAATCCCAGCGGCTTAAACCGGGCGACGCTCGATAAGCTGGTGGCGGCCTATCGTGAACTGGATGATGCCCTGGCGACCCGCGGCCAGTAGCGGAGAGAGGCGACTTTCCCCGGATGGCCACCTGAACGCCATAAAAAAAGCTCCCCGCAGGGAGCTTTTTAACAGGCTGTAGACGATGTCCCGCGACGATTAATCGTCGAGGAAGCTACGCAGCACTTCAGAACGGCTCGGGTGGCGCAGTTTACGCAGCGCCTTCGCTTCGATCTGACGGATACGTTCGCGGGTAACGTCGAACTGTTTACCCACTTCTTCCAGCGTGTGGTCGGTGTTCATGTCGATACCGAAACGCATACGCAGGACTTTCGCTTCACGAGCGGTAAGGCCGGCCAGCACGTCGTGCGTTGCCGCACGCAGGCTCTCGGTGGTCGCGGAATCCAGCGGCAGCTCGAGGGTGGTATCCTCGATGAAATCTCCCAGATGCGAATCTTCATCGTCGCCGATCGGCGTTTCCATGGAGATAGGCTCTTTGGCGATCTTCAGCACCTTACGGATTTTGTCTTCCGGCATCAGCATCCGCTCAGCCAGCTCTTCCGGGGTCGGTTCACGGCCCATCTCCTGCAGCATCTGACGGGAGATACGGTTGAGCTTGTTAATGGTCTCAATCATATGCACCGGAATACGGATGGTGCGCGCCTGATCCGCGATGGAGCGGGTGATCGCCTGACGGATCCACCAGGTAGCGTAGGTCGAGAACTTGTAGCCGCGACGGTATTCGAACTTATCAACCGCTTTCATCAGACCGATGTTGCCTTCCTGAATCAGATCGAGGAACTGCAGACCACGGTTGGTGTATTTCTTGGCGATAGAGATAACCAGACGCAAGTTCGCTTCCACCATCTCTTTCTTCGCACGGCGGGCTTTCGCTTCACCGATGGACATGCGACGGTTGATGTCTTTCACCTGTTCGATGGTCAGGCCGGTCTCTTCTTCGATCTGCTGCAGCTTCTGCAGGCCGCGCTGCACGTCTTCTTTCACTTCCAGCAGCTTCTCGGACCACGGCTTGTTCATTGCCACCGCAGCGTTGAACCAGGTTTCGCTGGTTTCGTTGCCGGTGAACAGCGTGATGAAGTTTTTCTTCGGCATTTTGCACTGCTCAACGCACAGCTTCATGATGATACGTTCCTGAGTACGAACGCGATCCATCATGCTGCGCATGCTGTTGACCAGGTAATCGAACTGCTTCGGCACCAGGCGGAACTGCTTGAAGACTTCAGACAGCTTCAGGATCTCTTCCTGCGCGGCGGCATGGCTACGACCTTTGGCTTTGATGGTGTCGCGCGTCAGCTCGTACTGGGTACGCAGCTCGGCGAACTTCTCACGGGCCAGCTCTGGGTCGATGCTGTTGTCGTCATCGCTGTTGTCGTCGGCGTCGTCATCTTCATCTTCGTCTTCGTCGTCATCCATCTCTTCCTGAGACAGCTCGGAGCCAACGTGCGTGGCGGTCGGCGCCATGTCTTCTTCGGCGTTCGGATCGACGAAACCGGTGATCAGATCGGACAGACGGGCTTCTTCCGCTTCGACGCGGTCGTACTGCTCAAGCAGGTAGGTGATCGCTTCCGGGTATTCGGCAACGGAGCACTGGACCTGGTTGATCCCATCTTCAATGCGTTTGGCGATGTCGATTTCGCCTTCACGGGTCAGCAGCTCTACGGTACCCATTTCACGCATGTACATGCGCACCGGGTCGGTCGTGCGTCCGATTTCGGATTCCACGCTGGAGAGCACCTGCGCGGCAGCTTCGGCAGCATCTTCATCCGCGGTGTTTTCGGCAAGCATCAGATCATCGGCATCCGGTGCTTCTTCCATCACCTGAATACCCATGTCGTTGATCATTTGGATGATGTCTTCGATCTGATCGGAATCGACGATATCTTCCGGCAGATGGTCATTGACCTCGGCATAGGTCAGATAGCCTTGCTCCTTACCACGTTGGACAAGAAGCTTCAGCTGTGACTGCGGGTTTTGCTCCATAAGACGGTATCCACACTTAATTCGTTTGATTGGTGTCGGCAGGCGGGCTGTCGACATTTAAAGCGAGGGCGTACTTATATTATTGCCGCTGCGCCTCTGCGCGGCTGTCGGGGGCTTCCCGATCGATACTCGGCACTTAAGCCGTTAAATACTTTTCCCTCACGTTGTTCTGCGTTTTCTTACTGCTTTGATACAACGTGAAGGATATTGTCTGTCATTTATTTTTTCGCCAGCTCCTGGCTGATGGTCCAGAGTTCCCGGCGTTCTTCACTGCTTAAACCGTGTGTGCGATCGCGAGCTATCAACTCTTCCTGTCGCAGTTCCAGCAGTGAATCAAACATATGGTTAAGCGAGTCGGTGAAGGTTTTTTCAGCGATATCTTTATCTGCTATATCGTCCCACATCGACAGTTTTTCAAGGGTTGCAGCCTCTTTTGTGCCGCGATATTGCTCTAAAAGTTGCCCGGTCGTCAGACCAGGCTGCGCCAGACAGCTTTTCACCAACTCGCTGAACAGGCTAAGGCCTGGCATTTTGCGCGAGTCCAGTCCCTCCAGCGGCGGGACTAACGGCGCCAGATCCGGGTTTTGCACCAGCAGTCCTATCAGTATACGCATGGTCGTGCGTTTTAGCTGTGGCGCGGGACGCGGCGCGCCATTTTCAGACTGTTTTGGCATTAAACGTTCAAGCTGTGCGTCATCTAAAATGCCCAGCTTGTTGCCCAGCTCCTGACGCAAGTAGATGCGCAGCGTTTCGCCCGGGACCTGGGTTATCAGCGGCAGCGCCAGCGTGCTCAGCTGCGCGCGCCCGTCCGGGGTACTCAGATCGACCTGCGGCAGCAGGCTGTTAAACAAGAACGTGGAGAGCGGCTGAGCCTGCTCCATCCGCGCCTCAAACGCCGCTTTGCCCTCTTTACGCACCAGCGTATCCGGGTCTTCGCCGTCAGGCAGAAACATAAAACGCAGCTGGCGGCCATCGGTCATGTACGGCAGCGCCGTCTCCAGCGCGCGCCAGGCGGCATCGCGGCCGGCCCGGTCGCCGTCGTAGCAGCAGATGACGTTATTGGTCACCCGAAACAGCAGCTGGATATGGTCGGCCGTGGTCGAGGTGCCCAGCGAGGCCACGGCATAGTTGATGTCGTATTGCGCCAGCGCCACGACGTCCATATACCCTTCGACAACCAGCAAACGCGGTGGTTCGGGATTGTCCTGCTGCGCTTCATACAGGCCATACAGCTGACGGCCTTTATGGAATATGTCGGTTTCCGGGGAGTTCAGATACTTCGGCAGGGCATCGCCCAGCACTCGTCCGCCAAACCCAATTACCCGGCCTCGCTTATCGCGGATGGGGAACATCACCCGTTCGCGGAAGCGGTCGTAACTGCGTCCCTGATCGTTGGTGACCAGCATGCCGGCATCAATAAGCGACTGGCGGTTTTCCTGATTGCCGCCAAAACGTTTTAAAACGTTATCCCAACCCGGGGGAGCATAGCCGATGGCAAAGCGCGTAATCACCTCGCTGCTTAACCCCCGTTTTGCCAGGTACTGGCGCGCAGGGTCGGCGGCGGGCTGCATCAGAGACTGTTGGTAAAACGCATTCAGCCCATCCAGTAACTGGTAGAGGTTCTGCCGTTGATGGCGCTCTATCTGGCTGGGTCCGTTGCCTGCTTCATAAGGCACTTCAAGGTTGTGCATGGCGGCCAGCTCTTCGACCGTTTCCACGAACTCGAGCTTGTCGTAGTTCATCAGGAAGTCGATAGCATTGCCGTGCGCCCCGCAGCCGAAGCAGTGGTAAAACTGTTTTTCACCGTTGACGGTGAAAGAGGGGGTTTTTTCGTTATGGAACGGACAGCACGCGTGAAAATTTTTGCCCTGCTTTTTCAGCTTTACCCGCGCATCGATCAGATCGACGATGTCGGTTCTGGCAAGCAGATCGCTAATAAATACACGTGGAATTCGTCCAGCCATAAGCCCCGTTATTTCTGATGACTATAAACGAAAATAAGCCGCGCATTCCTTTCGGAAGCACGGCCTTACAACTACAACTCGGTCTGAATTGAGAGCGTCGCTCTCAACAGATTAGTACAGACGAGTACGGCGTGCGTTTTCGCGAGCCAGTTTCTTCGCGTGACGTTTCACTGCAGAAGCTTTAGCGCGCTTACGTTCGGTAGTCGGTTTTTCATAGAACTCACGACGACGAACTTCCGCCAGAACACCTGCTTTTTCGCAGGAACGCTTGAAGCGACGCAGAGCTACGTCGAACGGCTCGTTTTCACGTACTTTAATTACCGGCATGTGCCTCTCACCTTTGATTAATTCGGTTTGCCGCTGGCCGCAATGCCAGCTTATTTCAAAATGGTGCGGAATTTTACTGCAACTACTGCTGCTTTGTAAAGCACCGGCGCCTTTTTTGAAAGGGACTTTTATAAGGGTGAGGAGTATACACGAAGAGAGCACCAGGGGTGAGCAAAGTTTTACATCGCCGGTCATTGGACCTACACTGCGCGGTATTGAAGCGAGGTAAAACAACTCATGCGTGTACTGGGCATTGAAACATCCTGCGATGAAACCGGCATCGCGATTTATGACGACCAGCAAGGTCTGTTAGCCAACCAACTGTATAGTCAGGTGAAACTGCATGCGGACTACGGCGGCGTGGTGCCGGAGCTGGCATCGCGCGACCACGTGCGCAAAACGGTGCCGCTGATCCAGGCGGCGCTGAAAGAAGCCGGTCTGACGGCGAAAGATATCGACGCCGTCGCCTATACGGCGGGTCCTGGCCTGGTCGGCGCGCTGCTGGTCGGGGCGACCGTTGGCCGGTCGCTGGCCTTCGCCTGGAACGTGCCGGCGATCCCGGTACACCATATGGAAGGGCACCTGCTGGCGCCGATGCTGGAAGATAACCCACCGGCGTTCCCGTTCGTCGCGCTGCTGGTTTCCGGCGGCCACACCCAGTTGATTAGCGTCACTGGTATTGGTCAGTATGAACTGCTGGGCGAGTCGATTGACGATGCGGCGGGCGAAGCCTTTGATAAGACGGCGAAACTGCTGGGACTGGATTATCCCGGCGGGCCGATGCTGTCGAAAATGGCCGCTCAGGGCACCGAAGGCCGCTTTGTCTTCCCGCGGCCGATGACCGACCGCCCGGGGCTCGATTTCAGCTTCTCAGGCCTGAAAACTTTCGCCGCCAACACCATTCGTAATAATGGCGACGATGAGCAAACCCGCGCCGACATCGCCCGGGCATTTGAGGATGCGGTCGTCGATACGCTGATGATTAAATGTCGCCGCGCGCTGGAGCAAACCGGCTTTAAGCGTCTGGTGATGGCGGGAGGCGTGAGCGCCAACCGTACCCTGCGGGCGAAGCTGGCGGAGATGATGCAAAAACGCGGCGGCGAGGTGTTCTACGCCCGCCCTGAGTTCTGTACTGACAACGGCGCGATGATCGCCTACGCCGGCATGGTGCGTCTGCAAACCGGCGCCAAAGCCGAGCTCGGCGTGACGGTTCGCCCGCGCTGGCCGCTGGCCGAGCTGCCTGCCGCCTAACGCATCCTGAAACAGGCCGACGTCACGTCGGCCTGCCTTGCTGACTACTCCATACTTTTACACAGCGAGCAGATGGCTCCCTGATGCTTGTGTGAGTGCATCACATCCGGGCGCTCGTACTCTTCCTCACAGCTAACGCATTGATACACGGTGGTGGAGGCGTTCCCCGCCGCGTCATAGCGCGGCTCGGCGATGCCGTCATCCACCTGCTTAATATAGTAGCGCCCGCGGGTAAGGAGTCCCATCAGCGGGGTCATGACAAAGGCGACGACCAGCGCAATCAGCGGCGAGAACGGCGCCAGCGTCGCGCCCAGCAGGCCGAAGAAGGCGCAGATCGACAGCCCGGCGGCCAGACCAAAGGAGACCACGCCCACCGGGTTAACGTTGTAGATCATGCCGCGACGATACTCCGGCTGCGCCGGGGCCAGCTTGAGCAAGCCTTTATTAAAGGTGATGTCGGTCGCCACCACCACGACCCAGGCGATGGCGAAGTTGGAGTAAAAGCCGAGGATCCACGACAAGGCGCTGAACATATCGCCTTCCATCAGGGCCAGGGCAATCGCCAGGTTGACCACCACAAAAATAATCCGTCCCGGATAGCGTTTGGTGGTGCGGGTCCAGGCGCTGGTCCACGCCAGCGAGCCGGAGTAGGCATTGGTGACGTTAATTTTGATCTGCGAGATCACCACCAGCACCACCGCCAGCGTCAGGGCCAGCCAGCCGGGCACCAGGTTATCGAAGACGCTGACGAACTGCTGCACCGGTTCGGTATTGTGCACCGCCGGGAAACGGGTCAACAGATAGAAGCCGAGGAAGGCGCCGATGATCTGTTTGATCGCGCCTAACACCACCCAGCCCGGGCCGGCGGAAAAGACCGCCAGCCACCAGCTTTTACGGTTCTCCGCGGTCTTAGGCGGCATAAAGCGCAGGTAATCAATTTGCTCGCCAATCTGCATGATCAGCGACAGGCATACCCCGGCGCCGAGCATGATGGCGGTGATATCCACCGTCGACGCGCTGTTTTTACCGGCGAAATGCAGGAAGCCGTCCACCAGCTGCGGATCTTTGACAATCAGCCACACCACCGGCACCACCATCAGCACCAGCCACAGCGGGGTGGTCCATACCTGCAGGCGCGTCAGGGCTTTCATGCCATAGACCACCAGCGGGAGCACCATCAGGGTGGCGATCAGATACCCCATCCACAGCGGGATCCCGAGGCCCACCAGCAGCCCCTGGGCCATGATCGAGCCTTCGAGGGCGAAGAAGATAAAGGTGAAGCCGGCAAAAATAATGCTGGTGATCACCGAGCCGAAATAGCCGAAGCCGGCGCTGCGGGTGATCAGGTCAAGGTCAATGTTGTAGCGCGCGGCGGTGATCGCCAGCGGAATGCCGGTGAGGAAGATCACCAGCGCCGCCACCAGGATCGAATAGATGGCGTTGCTGGTGCCCCAGGCCATACCGATGCTGGCGCCGATGGAAAAGTCGGCCAGGTAGGCGATGCCGCCCAGCGCCGTGACCGCGACGACGCCCGGTCCCCAGCGGCGGAAGCTCAGCGGGGCATAACGTAAGGTGTAATCTTCTAAGGTTTCCCGGGAGCCGGAAGTCCGCGTTGTCGCAGGTAATTCAGGGTTGAGATCCAGTGATGACATAGTCATTCCTTAATGGTTAGGCATGACTTGAATTAGCAAACCTTATGCCATATTGCAGGGCAGGCGTGGCGGGGAGGATGGTGCAGGGTGATAGAAGAGAGAGCAGGGGCTGCACCATCCGGACGCGCCTGCGCCCGGCTGGTGCAACAGGCCTATTTGCCGAGCATGCCTTTGTCTTCAAGGAAGGCGATAATGGTGCTCAGGCCGTCGCCCTGCTTCAGGTTGGTGAAGGTCCATGGGCGATCGCCGCGCATACGCTGGGTATCGCTTGCCATCACCTCCAGCGACGCGCCCACATAGGGGGCAAGGTCGGTTTTATTGATCACCAGGAAATCGGATTTGGTGATCCCCGGTCCGCCTTTGCGCGGGATCTTCTCCCCTTCGGCCACGTCGATGACGTAGATGGTCAGATCCGCCAGCTCCGGGCTGAAGGTGGCGCTCAGGTTGTCGCCGCCGCTTTCCACGAAGATAAGGTCGAGGTTACCGAACTTTTCACTCAGCGCTTCCACGGCGGCGAGGTTCATTGAGGCATCTTCGCGGATCGCCGTATGCGGGCAGCCGCCGGTTTCCACACCGACGATGCGTTCAGGCGCCAGCGCGCCCGCTTCGGTGAGGATGCGCTGATCTTCTTTGGTATAGATGTCGTTAGTGACCACCGCCAGCTGCCAGGTATCACGCATCGCTTTGCACAGCGCTTCCAGCAGAGCGGTTTTACCGGAGCCGACCGGGCCGCCGACGCCGACGCGCAGCGGGTGTTTATAAGAGTTCATGGCTTCTCCTAGGAACGGAATAATCGGGAGTATTGGGTTTCATGCCGGGCCGAGGCGATAGCGGCGAGCGGGGTGGCCGATCCGATATCGCCGTCCGGCGCGGCCAGCGCGCGGGGCATCTCGGCCGCGTAGTGGTCGCAAAGACGTAAAATCAGCTGCTGGGCGGCCTGCTGACCGAAGGGCACCAGCTTGACGCCGGCCATCACGGCGCTCTCAATCCAGCTGTAGCCCAGGCTGAGGGCCATCTCGGGCAGCGCGATGCGCCAGCGCACGCCGAGCCAGGCCATCCCGGCGAGCTGGCTTTGCTGGCACAGCGTGCGCCACGCCGGCGGACAGTCCGGCTGCCAGTCGCTCAGCAGACGGGCAAACGCCGCGCCGCGGTTGCGCTCTTCCTCCCGCAGTTCACGAGTTTCCCGGCAGGCCAGCAGATAGGCGGTCCAGCGCTGGGCCGCAGCGATATCGCCTTGTTCGCAGGCGCGGTACAGGCGGGCGAACAGCGGCAGGTCAACGGTAAAAAAGCCTTCCGTCATCTGGCGTCGCTGCCAGCGCTCGAAGGCCGCGACGTCCGGCACCCAGCCGGCTTCCACAGCCCACTCCAGCCCCTGGGACCAGCTGTAACCGCCTATCGGCAGGTTGCTGCTGGCCAGCTGCATCAGCCGCAGGCGTTGTTCCGCTGTCGACATGCTAGTGGCTGTGAGCGTGGTGGGCATGATGAGCATGATGATGACCGTGGCTTTCGCTGGCGTAAGCGCCGGCTTCCGGCTCGAACGGCAGCTGGCCAAAGGTCACCGTCAGGCCGAACTGGCGCAGCATATCGTCCAGCACGTGATCGTGATGGTAGCGCAGCTCGCCCGGCATGATCTGCAGCGGCACGTGACGGTTGCCGAGGTGGTAGCAGGCCTTCGCCAGCATAAACGGATCGTCGCAGCGCACTACCGACACCCCTTCATCAGCGGCAATCACCTGCACAAACTCGGTGCCTTCTTCGTTGCTGAGCACATCGCCGCCGCGCAGCAGCAGGCCGCGGGGCAGCAGCAGACCGGCTTCCCGGCCATCGTTGAGGGTGACCTTAACCCGGCTTTTGACGCGAACGTCAATCGGCAGCGTAACGCTGGCGGTCGCGGCGGCGGGGGTCTCCAGACGTTGAGTTAAATAAAGCATCCGCTCTCCTTAAAACAGAAAATATCGTTGCGCCATCGGCAGAACGTCTGCCGGCTCGCTGGTGATGAGTTCGCCATCCACCCGCACCTCATAAGTCTGCGCGTCGACGGTGATGTTAGGCTGCAGGCTGTTGTGCACCATGTCGGCTTTTTGCACCGTACGGCAGCCTTTTACCACGGCGATCGCGCTGCGCAGGTTCAGCCGTTCGGCAACGCCGTTGTCCGCCGCCGCCTGCGACAGGAAGGTGAGGCGGCAGTGATGGCGGGCGCTGCCCAGGGCGCCAAACATCGGACGGTAGTGCACCGGCTGCGGGGTCGGAATCGAGGCATTGATATCGCCCATCGGCGCGATGGCGATCATGCCGCCTTTGATCACGGTGGCCGGTTTCACACCAAAGAAGGCTGGTGACCAAACCACGAGGTCCGCCAGCTTACCCACCTCAATGGATCCGACTTCGTGCGCGATGCCGTGGGTCAGCGCCGGGTTGATAGTGTATTTGGCGATGTAGCGCTTCACACGGAAGTTGTCGTTATCCCCGGTCTCTTCCGCCAGCGCTCCGCGCTGTACCTTCATGCGATGCGCCACCTGCCAGGTGCGGAGAACCACTTCCCCGACGCGACCCATGGCCTGCGAATCGGAGGAGGTGAGCGAGAAAGCGCCGAGGTCGTGCAGCACGTCTTCCGCGGCGATGGTTTCCCGGCGAATGCGCGATTCGGCAAAGGCCACGTCCTCAGCAATGTCCGGGTCCAGATGGTGGCAGACCATCAGCATATCGAGATGTTCATCGATGGTGTTGAGGGTGTAGGGCAGCGTTGGGTTGGTGGACGACGGCAAAATGTTCGGATGGGCGCAGGCGGTGATGATGTCCGGCGCATGGCCGCCGCCGGCCCCTTCGGTATGGAAGGTGTGAATAGTGCGCCCGCCGATGGCGGCGAGGGTATCTTCCACAAAACCGGACTCATTGAGGGTGTCGCTGTGCAGGGCGACCTGAATGTCCATTTCATCGGCGACGGTTAACGCACAGTCGATCGCCGCCGGGGTGGCGCCCCAGTCCTCATGAATTTTCAGGCCAATGACGCCCGCCGCTACCTGCTCGCGCAGGGCATCCGGCTGAGAAACGTTGCCCTTGCCCAGCAGGCCGATATTGACCGGCAGGCTGTCGGCCGCTTGCAGCATGCGTGAGATATACCAGGGGCCCGGGGTGCAGGTGGTGGCATGGGTGCCCGCGGCCGGGCCGGTGCCGCCGCCGACCATGGTGGTCACGCCGGAGACCAGCGCCTCTTCCGCCTGCTGCGGACAGATCCAGTGAATATGGGTATCGATCCCGCCGGCGGTGACGATCTTGCCTTCGGCGGCAATCACTTCCGTCGCGGCGCCGATGGGGATGGTGACGTTGGGCTGGATATCGGGATTGCCGGCTTTGCCGATGGCGAAGATCCGCCCGTCCTTCACGCCGATATCGGCCTTGACGATCCCCCAGTGATCAACGATCAGCGCGTTGGTGAGCACCAGGTCGACACAGTCGGCGGCCAGCATCTGTCCCTGACCCATCCCGTCGCGGATCACTTTGCCGCCGCCGAATTTGACCTCTTCTCCGTAGGTGGTCAAATCATCTTCCACCTCGATCCACAGCTCGGTATCCGCCAGGCGCACCTTGTCACCGACGGTGGGGCCGAACATATCGGCATAGGCCTGGCGTGAAATATTACTCATCGTTTGCCTCCAGAGGGCCCATGACCTCGCCGCGGAAGCCGAAGACAGCGCGGTGACCGGCGAAGGCCACCAGCTCGACCTCGCGTTTCTGGCCGGGTTCAAAACGTACCGCCGTGCCGGCCGGGATATTCAGGCGATAGCCAGTGACCTGCTGACGGTCGAACTTCAGCGCCGGGTTGACCTCGGCGAAATGGTAGTGCGAACCGACCTGAATCGGTCGATCGCCGTGGTTCTCAACGACCACGCGGCAGGTCGCCCGGCCGGTATTCAGGGCTATCTGACCGGGCTTAACGTGATATTCACCGGGGATCATGGCGCTACCTCAGATTATCGGGTTGTGAACGGTGACCAGCTTCGAACCGTCCGGAAAGGTGGCTTCGACCTGGATATCCGGGATCATTTCCGGGACGCCCTCCATCACCTGCTCGCGGGTCAGGACGTGACGGCCTTCCTCCATCAGTGAGGCCACGCTTTTGCCGTCGCGGGCGCCTTCCATAATAAAGGCGCTGATGAGGGCCACGGACTCCGGATAGTTGAGCTTCAGGCCGCGGGCCAGGCGGCGTTCCGCCACCAGCGCGGCGGTAAACAGCAACAGCTTGTCTTTTTCTCGGGGGGTCAGTTCCATAACGTTCTCTTAAGTCAGCCAGATTCGGGGAAGTACGGGGGATTTGCCGGTGAGATGAGGGCGCAGAAACTGCCAGACGTCGCGCATCACCTGTTGGCAAATCAGATTATCGTCACTGAGGAAACGCACCGTCAGCAGGCGGTCGGTCAGGCTGGCGCCAGCGTAGAGACCGAGCGGCGCCAGCGCGTCGCGCACCCCGTCGAGCAGGGCATCGGTAGCCGGATAGCACAGCAAAGTGCCGACCCAGGGACGTTCGGCGACGCTGGACAGCTCTCCCTCCTGCAGGTGCAGGCGCTCAACCAGCAGCGGTATCTCATCCACCCACACTTCCAGCCGGTTGCTGAGGGTGCCGTAGCTGAAGGTTTCACCAATCACCGGGCGGCCAAGGCAGAGCAGATCCCATGCCAGCAGCGTGCTGGAGGCGCAAAGATGAAAGGTGGTGGACAGCCGGGCATTGGCCCCGGGAAAGAAGATGGCATCCTGCGGGAGCCACTCCAGGGTCGCCTGCGGGGCGAGGGTCAACTGCTGGCGCAATAGCGCTTGCGCACCACTGCTGCGGTAAAACTTGCTGGCGCCAGGCATGGTTATCAGCGTATGGCAGCCGGGGTCAAGGTGGGCGCTAATTGTCAGCTCATCACCGCCGACGATGCCACCGGGCGGGTGAAGCAGATAGAGGTGACAGGTCTCTTCTTCCGGGTAAAACGGGCGCTGGACGGTCAGCGGGCCGACGTGTTGGGCGCTGGCGAGAACGGTCTTGCCTCCGGCCTGCTGAAAGCGGAGATCCAGCGTAGCCTGCCAGCCTTTTTTGAGTGGTGGTAACACGGTGCCGTGCAATGTTGCGCCCCTGCAAAATCAAGATAAAACAACAGCAATGAGTATTGATCGGCGGGAGATTTTCCCGGTCATATGAAACGCTTATGTCATTCGTTACCCGGCGCGTCGCGACGGGCGCGAGGGGAAAGCGGTATAACCGCTCCGGATTATTCACCCGGATAATCTTTGCCGTCAATATCCTTATCCGCTGACTGGCCGCGGCGGATAAGGCGGGAGGGCGGGCCCGTCCCCGATGCCAGCAGGCGGCGGAACTTTTTTTTAGTTGCCGATAACGCGTTGTTATAAAAGGGGGATGCGGCGATTACCGCGTATCATGACGACGTGGGGCAAAAGTGCGGGTGAGATGGGCAAACAGGCCCGGGGATCCTCCCGGCAGACGGGGCCGGGAGGGGAGATTATTTCTGCTCTGGCGCTTTTTTCTTCTTCATCCGGGTCCAGATTTTGCTCTCCTGGCGGCGCCACAGACGCTGAATATTGTCATGATGGCGCAGGAGGATCAGGCAGGAGAGCATCGACACCGGAAAAGTGTACTGCGGTTTAAACCACCAGACGTAGAAAGGCGCGATAAGCGCGCTGACGATAGCGCCAAGGGATGAGTAGCCGCTGAGCAGGATGGTCAGCAGCCAGGTCCCGGCCATCACCCCGGTCAGATCGAGACCGATGGGGGCGATAGCGCCGAAGGCCGTGGCGACGCCTTTACCGCCGCGGAAATGAAAGAAGACTGGCCAGATATGGCCCACGCAGGCGGCAATCGCCACTAACCCCAGCCAGAATGGCGTAAGGCCCAGCGCCCAGGCGCCCCACACCGGGAGCATGCCCTTCAGCACATCAAAAATAAGTACCGCTACGGCCGCCCCTTTTCCGCCAATTCGTAGTACGTTAGTGGCCCCGGGGTTGCCTGAGCCGCTGTCGCGTGGGTCGGGCAGGCCAGCAAGGCGACATACCAGAATGGCGCTGGAAATGGAGCCGCAGAGGTAGGCGAGGAGTACCAGTCCAGGCGCGATTGCACTCATAACGCTGTTCCGTTTTGAAAATGTCGTTGTATTCTCTGCATCTGTGGATAATACGCATAATTCGCCGGAAGTGGTATCCGGTTTAGCTAAAAAGCAGGCAGGGCGTGATGGATATTGTATTTATAGAGCAACTTTCGGTAATCACCACCATTGGTGTTTATGACTGGGAACAAACCATTGAGCAGAAGCTGGTGTTCGATATCGAAATTGCATGGGATAACCGCAAGGCGGCCGCCAGCGATGATGTCAGCGACTGCCTCAGCTATGCTGATATCAGCGAGCGAGTGATCGCGCATGTGGAGGGGGGAAAATTCGCGTTAGTGGAGCGGGTGGCGGAAGAAGTGGCCGACCTGCTGCTGGAAACATTCCAGTCGCCATGGGTGCGTATTAAAGTCAGCAAACCTGGCGCCGTGGCCCGCGCGGCAAATGTCGGTGTGATTATTGAACGTGGCCTTAATCTGAAACAAAACTTTTCAGGTCATACTTGTTAAACAAATTGCGTTTATACCGGTCATAGCATCCGGTCATCAGGCAATTTTACTGGCGATGTCCTTCCAGAACGGTGGACGAATCCGCGTGTACTTCCTGTACGCTGCGGATTACGCGCGCTCTGGCTGTCGGGTTGCGCCTGTTGATCGATAATGTGTTCCTGGTTTTTTTCATTTTACTTTTTAAAGGGTTTAATTGAATGAGCGATATACACTCGCTGCTGGTGGCGGCAATATTGGGTGTGGTTGAGGGGTTGACAGAGTTTTTACCTGTTTCCAGTACCGGTCATATGATTATTGTTGGTCACCTGCTGGGGTTTGAAGGTGATACGGCAAATACCTTTGAAGTGGTTATTCAGCTAGGCTCGATACTCGCCGTAGTGGTGATGTTCTGGCGTCGTTTGTTCGGTCTGATCGGCATCCATTTCGGCAGGCCGCCGGAGCATGAAGGCAAAGGCAGCGGTCGCTTGTCGCTTATCCATATCCTCCTCGGCATGATCCCCGCGGTGGTGCTGGGGCTGATTTTCCACGACACCATTAAATCCTTATTTAACCCGGTAAACGTGATGTACGCCCTGATTGTCGGCGGCGTATTGCTGATTGCGGCAGAAGTACTCAAGCCGAAACAGCCGCGCGCGGTCGGGATTGACGATATGACCTATCGTCAGGCGTTTGTCATCGGCTGCTTTCAGTGTCTGGCGCTGTGGCCGGGGTTCTCGCGCTCGGGGGCGACTATCTCCGGCGGCATGCTGATGGGCGTCAGCCGCTACGCGGCGTCGGAGTTCTCTTTCCTGCTGGCGGTACCGATGATGATGGGCGCCACCGTGCTGGACGTCTACAAGAGCATCGGCTTCCTGAACATGGGCGATGTGCCGATGTTTGCCGTCGGCTTCGTGATGGCGTTTATCGTGGCGCTGATTGCGATTAAAACCTTCCTGCAGCTGATCAAGCGGATCTCGTTTATCCCGTTCGCTATCTACCGCTTTATCGTGGCGGCAGCCGTTTACGTGGTCTTCTTCTAAGACCAGTGCCCTCAGCCTTGCGGCTGGGGGCAACGCTGTTCCTTCCACTGCGCCACCGCAGCAATTCTCCGCCGCGTCAGCTCTTCGCGAATTTCCGCCCCTTTAAAGCCCGCCGCCACTACCTCTTTGGTGGAGACAGACTGCGCCACTTCCCAGGCCTCAAGCAGCAGGCGCCCCTGCGGGTAATCGCTGGCCTCGAAACCGGTGCGTCCGCGGACGTCGGCTTCGCTGGTGAGGGCGATCTGCTGCACGCGCTGCGGTTTACGCCAGGCGTCAATGCTGTCGAAGAGTTTGACGAGGGTTTTCGGCTGCAGGATCGGCAGGGTGTGGATCAAGTCATGGTACTCCGCCACCAGTTTCGCGAGATCGCGGATATCGTTTGGCACCCGCAGACGCGCGCAGATCTGTTCTACCAGCTTGACGCCCGCCGGGCCATGGCCGTGGTGACGCGGCCAGAGCGCTTTCGGCGTCAGTCCTTTACCGAGGTCATGACACAGGGTGGCGAAACGCACGTCGACATCCGGCGACAGCATCGCGGCCATCGTGACGGTCATCAGGGTGTGCAGGCCGGTGTCGATTTCCGGGTGCCACTTCGCCGGGGCCGGCACGCCGTACAGCGCGTCAATTTCCGGAAACAGCACCTTAAGAGCCTGGCAGTCGCGCAGCGTCTGGAAAAAGACCTGCGGATTGCGGGTGGTTAACGCGCTTTCCGTCTCTTTCCACACCCGCTCCGGCGTTAAATGCGCCAGCTCACCGGCCTCAACCATCGCATGCATCAGGGCCTGGGTTTCTTCGGCAATGCGAAAGCCCAGATGCGCATAGCGGGCAGCAAAGCGCGCCACACGCAGCACGCGCAGCGGATCTTCGCTAAAGGCGGGAGAGACATGGCGCAGCAGGCGCAGGCGGAGATCGTTTTGCCCGCCGTAGGGGTCGATGATCGTGCCATCGGCATCCTGGGCGAGGGCGTTGACCGTCAGGTCGCGGCGCAGCAGATCGGCTTCGAGGGTCACGTCCGGGGCGGCATAGCAGGTAAAACCGGTATAGCCCGCGCCGGATTTGCGCTCGGTACGGGCCAGGGCATACTCCTCCCGGCTTTGCGGATGGAGGAACACGGGAAAGTCGCGGCCTACCTGTTGGTAGCCCGCGTCAAGCATCTGTTGCGGGGTGGCGCCCACCACCACCCAGTCTCGGTCTTTGACCGGCAGCCCTAATAGCGCATCGCGCACCGCACCGCCGACCAGATAGCTCTTCACGCCCGATTCTCCCGTATCTGTTTTTCGCAAGATGATACGTAAGTCTGGCAGAGAAGACGAATTAGTTCATCCACCGGTCTTTACGTTTGCGGCTTGGCACCAGATGCGGCAGCACCAGACCCAGCAGCAGACCGACGCCGAGCACGCCGCCGCCGTACATGAACCACTGCATGATAATGGTGCGCTGTTTTTCATCAAGCTGCAGATTCGCCGCATTCACCTTCTTCTGCGCGACCACCAGCTCGTTTTTCAACTTCTGGTTCTCGTCCTTCAGCGCGTTAATCGCGCTGTCGCTGCCGGCGACTTTCTTCTGCATATCCGCCGTGCGCTGGTTCCAGGTGGCGTCGATGTTGTTCAGCTTATCGGTCAGCGTTTTGACCTGGTTTTCCAGATCCGGGACGCGGGTGCGCAGGCTGGGCTCATTGCTCAGCTCTTTCAACGGGATCCAGGCGGTACGGCCATTGCTGTCGCGGACCTGCGCGTAACTGGTGCTGTCGTTCGTTTGCAGCACCGACACTTCTTCCCCGGCGTTGATGGTGCCGACCAGACGATAATTATCGCCCGGGCCGCTGCGAACCCAGGTGTTCAGCTCATCGGAAACGTAGCGCTTTTCTTCTGCGTGAACCGCCGTAGCGGCGCTAAGCGCGAGCAAAGTAAAAGTAATCAGGCGTAATTTTGGCATCAGGTCATCGTTTGGTCATAAAAAGTGGAACGATAGTAGAGGCATCGCCAGAGCGACGCAAAGTTTTCCACCACAATCGGAATCATCCAGGAGGTGGCCCGGCAAAAAGCGCGTTGCATGGCGATTCGCCGCAAAATACTATCTACTGACAAAAAATATCGTCGTAAGTTCGCCGCAATTTGTCGGCGCAGCACAGAAGCGGAAGAATTCAGTCATGGCTCAAGAAATCGAACTCAAGTTTATCGTCGCTCAGAATGGGGTAGAGACGCTGCGCGAGCAGCTCAATGCGCTCGAGGCGAAACATACGCCTGCGGGCCAGTTACTGAACATTTATTACGAAACCGCCGATAACTGGCTGCGTCGTCACGATATGGGGCTGCGCATCCGCGGCGACCAGGGGCGTTATGAAATGACGCTGAAAATTGCCGGTCGGGTGGTAGGGGGGCTGCACCAGCGTCCGGAATACAATATCCCACTGGATAAACCGGAGCTGGCGCTTGAGCGCCTGCCGGCGGAGGTCTGGCCGCAAGGCGAGCTCCCGGCCGCGCTGGCGGAGCATGTCCAGCCGCTGTTCAGCACTGATTTTGCCCGTGAACGTTGGGTGATACAGGAAGGGAATAGTGAGATTGAGATCGCCCTCGATCGCGGCGAAGTGAAGGCTGGCGAACATCAGGAGCCGATCTGCGAACTGGAGCTGGAGCTGTTTGCCGGGGAGACTGCCGATCTGCTGCGCCTTGCGCACCGTCTGCTGGAGAGCGGCGTCCTGCGTCAGGGGAGCCTGAGCAAAGCCGCGCGCGGGTATCATCTGGCGCAAGGCAATGGCGAGCGTCCCGTCACCTCGCTGACGGTGCTGACGGTGGCGGCGAAGGCCAGCGTGGAGCAGGGGCTGGAGGCGGCGCTGGAGAGCGCCCTGGCGCACTGGCTGTATCACGACGAAGTATGGCTGCGCGGCAATGCGAAAGCCAAAGCGGAAATCCTGCTGGCGTTAGCCCGCGTGCGCCATACCCTCGTGCTGTTCGGCGGCATCGTGCCGCGTAAGGCGACCACCCAGCTCCGCGCGTTGCTGAACGACGCCGAAGCCGTTCTGCTGGCCGCGGACACCGCCGACGAGGCGTTATTCCGCACTGAGGTCGTCGGCGCCAAACTGGCCCTGACCGAATGGCTGGTCCAGCGCGGCTGGCGTCCGTTCCTCAACGAGGCAGGAGAGAAAAAAATAGCCGGATCGTTCAAACGGTTTGCCGATATTAACCTCTCGCGGGTGGCGGCCGAGCTGCGCGGCGCCGTGCAGCATCTGGCGGTTGAAGATGCCGCCGACCAGTTGCCGAAGCTGTCCCGTGACATCGACAGCGTCCAACTGCTGGCGGGCGCCTATGGCGACGCCGTCGCGCCGTGGCTGGAGAACTGGCAGGAGCTTCACCGTGCAATAGCACATGACGATCGCAGCGTCTTTGAATATTTCCGTCGCCAGGCGCTGGCTGCCGAGCCGTTCTGGCTGCATAGTGGAAGACGATAATTTCAGGCCAGGGAGCCCTTATGATGCCGCTTTCTCCGCAATTACAGCAGCACTGGCAGACGGTCGCTGACCGTCTGCCAGCGGATTTTCCCATTGCCGAACTGAGCCCACAGGCCAGGTCGGTCATGGCGTTCAGCGATTTTGTCGAACAGAGTGTGATCGCCCAGCCGGGCTGGCTGAATGAGCTTGCGGACTCCTCGCCGGAGGCGGAAGAGTGGCGGCATTACGAGGCCTGGCTGCAGGATCGCCTGCAGGCCGTCACTGACGAAGCGGGGTTGATGCGAGAGCTGCGTCTCTTCCGCCGCCAGATGATGGTCCGCATCGCCTGGGCGCAGGCGCTGTCGCTGGTGAGCGAAGAAGAGACCCTGCAGCAGCTGAGCGCCCTGGCGGAGACCCTGATTGTCGCCGCCCGCGACTGGCTCTACGCCGCCTGCTGTAAGGAGTGGGGAACGCCATGCAATGCCGAGGGCCAGCCGCAGCCGCTGCTGATCCTCGGGATGGGAAAGCTGGGCGGCGGCGAGCTGAACTTCTCTTCCGATATCGATCTGATCTTTGCCTGGCCTGAGCATGGCGCCACGCGCGGCGGCCGCCGCGAGCTGGATAACGCCCAGTTCTTTACCCGTCTGGGGCAGCGGCTGATCAAGGCCCTTGACCAGCCGACGCAGGACGGCTTTGTCTATCGGGTTGACATGCGCCTGCGGCCGTTTGGCGACAGTGGGCCGCTGGTACTCAGCTTTGCGGCACTGGAAGATTATTACCAGGAGCAGGGTCGGGACTGGGAACGCTATGCGATGGTGAAAGCGCGGATCATGGGGGATAACGACGGCGTGTACGCCAGCGAGTTGCGCGCGATGCTCCGTCCTTTCGTCTTCCGCCGTTATATCGACTTCAGCGTGATCCAGTCGCTGCGTAACATGAAAGGCATGATCGCCCGCGAAGTGCGGCGTCGCGGGCTGAAAGACAACATCAAGCTCGGCGCCGGCGGGATCCGTGAAATTGAGTTTATCGTTCAGGTCTTTCAGCTGATCCGCGGTGGTCGCGAACCTGCACTGCAGCAGCGCGCCCTGCTGCCGACGCTGGCGGCGATTGATGAGCTACATCTGCTGCCGGAAGGCGACGCGGCGCTGCTGCGCGAGGCCTATCTGTTCCTGCGCCGGCTGGAAAACCTGCTGCAAAGCATCAACGATGAGCAGACCCAGACCCTGCCGCAGGATGAACTTAACCGCGCCAGGCTGGCGTGGGGGATGCATACCGAAGACTGGGAGACGCTGAGCGCGCAGCTGGCGAGCCAGATGGCCAACGTGCGGCGAGTGTTTAATGAACTGATCGGCGATGATGAGGATCAGTCCCCGGATGAGCAACTGGCCGAGTACTGGCGCGAGCTGTGGCAGGATGCGCTGGAAGAAGATGACGCCAGCCCGGCGCTGGCGCATTTAAACGATACCGACCGCCGTAGCGTGCTGGCGCTGATTGCCGATTTTCGTAAAGAGCTGGATCGGCGCACCATCGGCCCGCGCGGCCGCCAGGTGCTGGATCAGCTGATGCCGCATCTGCTGAGCGAAATCTGCTCGCGCGCCGATGCGCCGCTGCCTCTGGCGCGGATCACGCCGCTGTTGACCGGGATCGTCACCCGTACCACCTATCTTGAGCTGCTGAGCGAATTCCCCGGCGCGCTGAAGCACCTGATCACGCTCTGCGCGGCGTCGCCGATGGTCGCCAGCCAGCTGGCGCGCCACCCGCTGCTGCTGGATGAGCTGCTGGATCCCAACACTCTCTATCAGCCGACGGCGACCGATGCCTATCGCGACGAGCTGCGCCAGTACCTGCTGCGCGTGCCGGAAGAGGATGAAGAGCAGCAGCTGGAGGCGTTGCGCCAGTTTAAGCAGGCGCAGCAGCTGCATATCGCGGCGGCGGATATCGCTGGTACCCTGCCGGTGATGAAGGTCAGCGATCACTTAACCTGGCTTGCCGAAGCGATCCTCGACGCGGTGGTGCAGCAGGCATGGGGGCAGATGGTCGCTCGCTACGGCCAGCCGACCCACCTGCACGATCGCCAGGGTCGCGGCTTCGCCGTCGTCGGCTACGGTAAGCTTGGCGGCTGGGAGCTGGGCTACAGCTCCGATCTCGATCTGGTGTTCCTCCATGACTGCCCGGCGGAGGTGATGACCGACGGCGAGCGGGAGATTGACGGCCGTCAGTTCTACCTGCGGCTGGCCCAGCGGATCATGCACCTGTTCAGCACCCGCACCTCGTCCGGTATTCTCTACGAAGTGGACGCCCGGCTGCGTCCTTCTGGCGCGGCGGGGATGCTGGTCACCACCGCCGACGCGTTTGCTGACTATCAGCAGAACGAAGCCTGGACGTGGGAACATCAGGCGCTGGTGCGCGCCCGCGTGGTCTATGGCGACCCGGCGCTGCAGGCGCGCTTTGACGCCATTCGTCGCGATATCCTGACCACCCCGCGGGAGGGGATGACCCTGCAGACCGAGGTTCGCGAGATGCGCGAGAAGATGCGCGCCCACCTTGGCAACAAACATCCCGATCGTTTTGATATCAAAGCCGATGCCGGCGGGATCACCGATATTGAATTTATTACTCAGTATCTGGTCCTACGCTATGCCAGTGACAAGCCGAAGCTGACCCGCTGGTCTGACAACGTGCGTATTCTTGAGCTGCTGGCGCAGAACGACATCATGGACGAGGAGGAGGCGCGCGCCTTAACGCATGCATACACCACCTTGCGTGATGCGCTCCATCACCTGGCCCTGCAGGAGCAGCCGGGACACGTGGCGCCAGAGGCCTTCAGCCGGGAGCGTCAGCAGGTCAGCGCCAGCTGGCAGAAGTGGCTGATGGCTTAACTATAAAATCGGGTGTGCTATTATCGCGCGCAAAGTTTGCGTCTCGCAGGAGAGAGTCATGAAAGTAACGCTGCCGGAGTTTGAACGTGCAGGAGTGTTGGTGGTGGGTGATGTGATGCTGGACCGCTACTGGTACGGCCCCACCAGTCGTATTTCCCCGGAAGCCCCGGTGCCGGTGGTGAAGGTGGAAAATATCGAAGAACGTCCTGGCGGCGCGGCAAACGTAGCGATGAACATCGCCTCCCTGGGGGCAACGTCGCGCCTGGTGGGATTGACCGGGATTGATGACGCTGCCCGCGCGCTGAGCCAGGCGCTGGCCAATGTGAATGTGAAGTGCGACTTCGTCTCCGTCCCGACTCACCCGACCATCACCAAGCTGCGGGTGCTGTCGCGCAATCAGCAACTGATCCGCCTCGACTTTGAAGAGGGCTTCTCCGGCGTGGATCCGCAGCCGATGCACGAGCGCATTCAGCAGGCGCTGGGCTCCATTGGCGCGCTGGTTCTCTCGGACTACGCCAAAGGGGCGCTGACCAGCGTCCAGACCATGATCGCGCTCGCCCGTGAAGCGGGCGTGCCGGTGCTGATCGATCCGAAAGGCACCGATTTCGAACGCTACCGCGGCGCGACGCTACTCACCCCGAACCTCTCTGAGTTTGAAGCGGTGGTGGGCAAGTGTCAGGATGAAGCGGAGATCGTTGAACGCGGCATGAAGCTCATCGCCGAATTTGAACTGTCAGCGCTGCTGGTGACGCGTTCTGAGCAGGGGATGACGCTGCTGCAGCCGGGGCGTCCGCCGCTGCATATGCCGACCCAGGCCCAGGAAGTGTACGATGTCACCGGCGCCGGCGACACGGTGATTGGCGTGTTGGCGGCGACCCTGGCCTCCGGCAACACCCTGGAAGAGGCCTGCTATTTCGCCAACGCCGCGGCGGGCGTGGTGGTCGGTAAGCTGGGGACCTCCACCGTTTCTCCTGTCGAGCTGGAAAACGCGGTCCGCGGCCGGGCTGAGACCGGCTTTGGCGTGATGAGCGAAGAGGAACTCAAACAGGCGGTTGCGGCAGCGCGCAAGCGCGGTGAGAAAGTGGTGATGACCAACGGGGTCTTCGATATTCTGCATGCCGGCCATGTCTCCTATCTGGCGAATGCGCGCAAGCTGGGCGACCGTCTGATCGTGGCGGTCAACAGCGATGCCTCAACCAAACGTCTGAAAGGCGAAACCCGCCCGGTGAACCCGCTGGAGCAGCGGATGATCGTGCTGGGGGCGCTGGAGGCCGTCGACTGGGTGGTCTCCTTCGAGGAAGACACCCCGCAGCGGCTGATTGCCGGTATCCTGCCGGACCTGCTGGTCAAAGGCGGCGATTATAAGCCGGAACAGATCGCCGGCAGCGAAGAAGTCTGGGCTAACGGCGGCGAAGTGCTGGTGCTCAACTTTGAAGATGGTTGCTCGACCACCAATATTATTAAGAAAATACAAAAAGATAGCGATAAATAATCTTTTCGCTATTCACCGGCTTGTACGGTGAAGCATCACGGCCCGCGATGGAGATATCGCGGGCCGTTTTTATTTAATCATGTGGAAAATGATTTAGCGCAATAAATAATCATATTAAGCGCATTTTTCGTACAAATCGCGTTAAGGTAAGCGTAAATACTGAAGTGAGTAAAGGCATATGACTGATCAGAACATCCACCGCTGAAGGAGTATGCGCATGAACCATAACGATATGTATTCAATGAAGAATTTTGATTTTTTGGCGCGGAGTTTCGCCAGAATGCACGCGCAAGGCCAGCCAGTTGATCTTCAGGCTATTGTCGGCAATATGGATGAAGAGCATCGTGAATGGTTTTGCCAGCGTTATGAACTTTACTGTCGTCAGGTAAACAGCCCGGCGGAAGCCGCCCACTAAGCTAAACGCAAAACGGGCCCCTGAGGGCCCGTTTTTTACGGCTGCTCTTCGCTGCCAGGCGTCGCTGCCTGGCGGTTTTCGAGGTCATTCAGACGCTGCTCCAGCAGCGCCAGTTTTTCGCGGGTCCGCAGCAAAACCTGAGTCTGTACGTCAAACTCTTCGCGGCTGACCAGATCCAGGCGGGTCAGCTGCGACTGCAGCGCCTGGCGGATTTTCTTCTCAACATCCTCACCCAGATCGCGAAGTCCTTTTGGCATCGACTCATGGACCTGGCGGGCGATTTGTTCAATTTTTTTCGGGTCAATCATGGTGGTTTCCTGCTCGGGTCGGATGATTGATCATTGTAGTGCGAACCAGGCCGCCTATAAACCAGAAATGTTTGAAGCTTATGCATTGCCGAGGATAGTCAATAGCGTTATAGTTATCTCGCTTATTCTCAGGGCGGGGCGAAATTCCCCACCGGCGGTAAATCAACCATTGCGTTGAAAGCCCGCGAGCGCTTCCCGTGACTACGGGAAGGTCAGCAGATCCGGTGTAATTCCGGGGCCGACGGTTAAAGTCCGGATGGGAGAGAGTAACGGCACAGTCGGGTCCAGGCCCGCTCGCGTTGACTTTTGCCGCTAAACCGGCGCTCCTAAGACTGCCCTGATTCTGGTAACCATAATTTTAATGAGGTTTTTTTACCATGAATCAGACGCTCCTTTCTTCTTTTGGTACCGCTTTTGAACGTGTGGAACACGCTTTGGACGCCCTGCGCGAAGGCCGCGGCGTGATGGTGCTTGATGATGAAGACCGTGAAAACGAAGGCGATATGATCTTCGCCGCCGAAACCATGACCGTTGAGCAGATGGCGCTGACCATTCGTCACGGCAGCGGCATTGTGTGCCTGTGCCTGACCGAAGATCGCCGCAAACAGCTGGATCTGCCGATGATGGTAGAGAACAACACCAGCGCCTACGGCACCGGCTTTACCGTGACCATCGAAGCGGCCGAAGGTGTGACCACCGGCGTCTCCGCTGCCGACCGCGTGACCACCGTCCGCGCGGCCATTGCCGACGGCGCGAAACCTTCCGATCTCAACCGTCCTGGCCACGTTTTCCCGCTGCGTGCGCAGCCGGGTGGCGTACTGACCCGCGGCGGCCACACTGAAGCCACTATCGACCTCGTGACCCTGGCTGGCTTTAAACCCGCAGGCGTGCTGTGCGAGCTGACCAACGACGATGGCACCATGGCGCGCGCGCCGGAGTGCATCAAGTTCGCTCAGCAGCACAATATGGCGGTAGTCACGATTGAAGATCTGGTGGCCTATCGTCGCGAACATGAGCGTAAAGCCAGCTAAATAGCGGTTCGCTACGCCCGACCACAGCCCACATCTTAGTGGGCTGTGTTGTTTCTGCGCTTTAACCGATGCCCATCGTCTGGAGTACCACCAGGCTCAGCCCCATGACCGACATCCCGCACAAAACGCCATAGCTTGGGTTGCTTTGCGGATCGATCTCTTTCGCCAGCGGCATCAGTTCATCGACGGACAGTGCCACCATAATCCCGGCCACAGCGGCCATGATCGCTCCCATCACCAGCGGTGAGACCAGGCTCCCCAGAATCAGCCACGCCAGCACGCCGCCCAAAATTTCCGCCATGCCGGAAAGCCCGGCCCAGAGCACCGCCTTGCTGCGCGATCCGGTGGCGGCATATACTGGCCCGGCAACGGCCAGTCCTTCAGGAATATTGTGCAGGGCAACGGCGAGGGCCACGCCCATGCCGAGTTCCAGGTTGTTGCTGGCCGTGACATAGGTGGCGATCCCTTCCGGGAAGTTATGCAGGCTGATACCCAACGTCAGCAGAATAGCGGTGCGACGTAAATTACGTGGACGCGGCGTGGCGGGGGTCATCAGATCCTGCGGGTGAGCGTGCGGCAGCAGGCGGTCAAGGCCGAAATAGCCCAGCAGGCCGATGACAAACATCCCGTAACCGAGCAGCGGCGACATGCCTTCGGCGGTCAGCGCGGCAGGCAGCATTTCCATCAATGAAATCAACAGCATGATCCCGGCGGCAAAGCCGAGGGAGAAGCCAAGCAGACGGTTAGAGGGTTTCTGACCAATCACGCCGAATATGGCGCCAATAAAGGTTGCGCTACCGGCTAACAGCGTCAATATTAAGGGTGATGACATCGCTACTCTCCCTGTGAAAATAAGTGCATATGAGTATATTGCCTGAGGATGCGCGTACGGGACACGTCCCTTTACCGCGACTTACATTCAAATTTTCTGACGATCATCATCATGGTTATCTGAGTTTATCCTGGCGCAAAAGCGCGTAATGTGAGCACATCACATTGACACCCTAAGGATATCATCATGTCCCCTACCCGAATGCCCGCGTTGTTTCTCGGCCATGGCAGCCCAATGAACGTGCTGGAAGACAACATTTATACTCGCGCCTGGGCTCACCTGGGCGAAACCCTGCCGCGTCCGAAGGCGATTGTGGTGGTCTCTGCGCACTGGTTCACGCGCGGTACGGGCGTGACGGCGATGGAGGCCCCGAAGACCATTCACGACTTCGGCGGTTTCCCACAGGCGCTGTATGACACCCATTATCCGGCGCCGGGCTCTCCGGCGCTGGCGCAACGACTGGTGGAGCTGCTCTCGCCTGTGCCGGTCACTCTCGACAAAGAAGCCTGGGGATTTGACCATGGCTCGTGGGGCGTGCTGATTAAAATGTATCCGCAGGCGGATATCCCGATGGTTCAGTTGAGCATCGACAGCACCAAACCGCCGGCCTGGCATCTCGAAATGGGGCGGAAACTGGCCTCGCTGCGTGATGAAGGCATTATGCTGGTGGCCAGCGGCAACGTGGTGCATAACCTGCGCACCGCCCGCTGGCACGGCGAGAACACGCCGTACCCATGGGCAGAGTCCTTCAATAACTACGTGAAGGCGAATCTGCAATGGCAGGGGCCGGACGAGCAGCACCCGCTGGTTAACTACCTGGCACACGAAGGAGGCTCGCTCTCCAACCCAACGGCGGAGCATTTCCTGCCGCTGCTATATATCCTGGGGGCGTGGGATGGTGTTGAAGCGATTACGATCCCGGTCGATGGCATCGAGATGGGCTCGCTGAGTATGCTGTCGGTAGTGGTTGGCGCCTGATGATAGTGCGCTCCGGCGATATCGTCGCCGGAGCGCGACATTATTCGACGAAAATGTGCGGATAGAAGCGCGACAGATCCTGAGTGATCAGCGCCCGATCTTCGCGAATGCCGATCCCGGCGGGCTGATCGTTGATGAGCCAGCTGCCAATCAGCGTGTAGCTGTCACCAAACTTCGGCAGGGGGTAAAACTCCTGCACGATGGTTCCTTCTTCCCCGTACGGACCTTCCACCGACTCCACGACCTTGCCCTGCTCAACAATGGAGACGTTGGCCCCTTCACGAGAGAAGATCGGCTTAATGACGTACTTCTCCATCTCCGGGTGGGCATCTTCGCTGAAGTAGGCCGCCAGCAGATTCGGGTGATTGGGGAACATTTCCCACAGCATCGGCAGCAACGCTTTGTTGGAGATAATGCTTTTCCACGCGGGCTCCAGCCAGCGCACGCCGGCGTCTTCCAGCTTGGTGGAGAACATCTCCCGCAGCATAAACTCCCACGGATAGAGCTTGAACAGGTTACCAATCACCTGATCCTGCAGATCGGTAAACTGACCTTTTTCGCCCAGACCGATATCTTCGATATAGAGGAATTCCGTCGCCAGGCCTGCTTCGGCGGCGCAGTCCTGCAGATACTGCACAGTGCCGCGATCTTCAACGGTATCGCGGCAGCAGGCCATATGCAGCAGCTGGAAGCCAAACTGCTCGCGCAGCTCGCCGAAGCGATCGATGAGCTTTTCCTGCAAACTATTGAACTGGTCGCTGCCCGCCGGCAGCTTGCCGGCGTTGAGCTGGTCTTCCAGCCAGATCCACTGGAAGAAGGCCGCTTCATACAGCGAGGTCGGGGTATCGGCATTGTTCTCCAGCAGCTTCGGCTCGCCGACGCCATCCCAGGCCAGGTCGAGACGCGAGTAGAGCGACGGCTGGTTGGTTTTCCACGACTGGCGCACAAAGCCCCAGGTGTGTTTAGGGATGCGGAATTTAGTCATCAGCTCATCGCTGGCGATCACTTTCTCCACCACCTGGAGGCACATTTGATGCAGCTCGGCGGTGACTTCCTCCAGTTTTTCCACCTGCGCGAGGGTCAGCTTGTAATAAGCCTCTTCGCTCCAGTAGGGCTCGCCGTACATGGTGTGGAAGTTGAAACCGTACTCGGTCGCTTTCTCACGCCAGTCCGGGCGCTCGGTAATACTGACTCTTTCCATGTGAATTAGCCGCCCATCGAGCGAGAAGAGGACGTTGAGCCTGCGGCGCTACGCTGCATAGTCGACTGCTTCGCCACCGACTCGCCAAAACCACCGCGGGTAACGGTGGTGGTAGTTGCTGGCTTCGGCGCCATCGCGGTTTTCGGCACGTTCATGGTGCGACCCGGCTGGGCGGCGCCATAGCTCTTGCCGCTCGCATCGGTGTATTGACCATAGGCCGGGCTGGCCGGGTTTTTCGAGCTGAACAGCGGCTGCTGTTGCGCCATGCCGCCGCCCATCAGGCGGCCCATCATATAGCCGGCCATCAGCGGCATCCAGAAGCTGCCGCTGCTTTGCGCCTGCGCCTGGTTTTCCGGGGCGACGCCCGCCTGGGCTGGCGTCTGCTGGCACTGGCCTTCGCCAAACTCGGCGACGCAGTCTTCCCGGGTGGCATATTTCGGCGCGGTACGTTCTGCCTCTTTTACCGCGTTGGTGTAAGCCGTGGTGCACTCGGCTGCTTTGCCCGGATTGGCGGCGGAGCAGTCATCGGCGTTCTGGTATAGCGACACCGTTTCATCGCTTTTTTCACAACCGGCAAGCATAAAGACCGCGGTGACGGCCAGCGCGACCGGCGTCAGATGGCGTGCGCTCCAGCTTTTGCGGAACGACGAATGATTAATTTTTTTTGTCCGTTTCATATTTGTCTTCCAGGACCCAGTGGTATGGCGTGTGTTAACGCTCAGGATAGAGGATGAGTGGTGGAAAATGAAGCGAAGAGGGGCGCTAAGCGGGGGATCTTTACGTTGCCTTACGTTTAACGCATCGCCTGTCCGACGGACAGGCGATGCGCGTCACAGTATGGGTATTACTGACGGAACGGATTGCTGCCGCTGCTCTGGGTGGTCCGTGCGGACGCCGGTTTCACCGCTGCGGTAGTGTTGCCGTAGCCATCGGCGGTGGCATCCTGCTGTGGATTTTCCGGCGCGACGCTGTCTGCGGAGGTGGGGATCGGTTTGCCCAGCGTGTTGTTCAGGGCGACCAGATCCTGCTCGTTCAGGGTACCTAACGCCGACTTAATGTTCAGCTCGTTGATCAGGTAGTTATAGCGCGCATTGGAGAGCTGCTGCTTGGCGTTATACAGCGTGGTGGTGGCGTCGAGGACGTCAACGATGGTACGCGTACCCACCGAGTAGCCTGCTTCCATCGCATCCAGGGAGCTTTGCGCAGAGACCACCGCTTGTTTGTAGGCATTGATGCTGCTGATGGAGGCGTTCACGTTGTTAAACGACGAACGTACAGTCTGCACGACGCTGCGGTGGGCGCTTTCCAGCTGCTCGCTGGCGCCAACGAAGTTGTATTGCGCCTGTTTGACCTGCGAGGTCACCGCGCCACCCTGATACAGTGGCAGAGAGAAGTTCAGGCCGATTTGGTTCTGCCCGGCATCGTTATCCTGGTATTGCTGAGGATTATTATGGGTTTTTGAACCACTGTAGCTAGTATTCGATACCCCACTCGACGCGGATAGGCTGAGCGTCGGCAAATGCCCGTCCTGCGCCTGGCGAATCTGCTCGCGAGCCAGGTCCTGGTTCAGACGCGCCTGCAGCAGCGACAGGTTGCGGTTCTCCGCTTCCTTCAGCAGGGCGTTGACCGCCTGCGGCTTGTTGGTTTTGAAGCCATTCACATTCAGCGAGGCCAGCTCCGGATAGTAGTTACCGGTGACCTGGCGCAGTTCTTCGACGGCGTTGTCGAGATCGTTACGCGCGGTGACTTCGTTCGCCAGCACGGCGTCGTATTGTGAACGGGCGTTCTGCACGTCAGTGATCGCCACCAGGCCTACGTTAAAGCGCTGCGTGGTTTGATCCAACTGGCGGTAAATAGCCTGTTTCTGCGCTTCGGTATAGGAGAGCGTGTCGATGGCGGCCAGCACTTTAAAATAGGCCGTCGCGGTATTCAGAATCAGCGTTTGCTGATCGGTCTGATACGTGACATCCTGAATACCTGCCGTTTTTTCCTGTAGCGTCAGGGCGCGCCATTTCGACATATCAAACAGAACCTGCGTTAACTGCAGCGAGCCGCTGGTGACGTTTGAATTGATGCCGTTGCTGTCGCGATAGCCATTGTTATAGGTATAATCCGCTCCCAGCCCAAGCTGAGGCAGTAATGGACTGCGCGCTTCATTGATCTTTTCGAACGCGGCGTCACGATCGGCTGCCGATTTACGCAGATCGGGGTTGCTGATGCGCGCCTGCTGGTAAACCTGAAGCAGGTTTTCCGCCTGGCTCATGGCGCTGAACCCGGTCAGGCTCAGGCCGATAAGAATGGGGAGCAATTTCTTCATTTGCATTCCTTGTTGTGAAGCATTTAGCGCTGGTCTAATTCTAAGAAAAATTCCGCTGATTGTATCGATTCTGCCGCCGTAAAAAGTTGGCGTTACGTGCCATCCGGCGGTAATTTGCACCAATCTAACATACGGACCGTAAAACGGTAGCCAAACGGTCTGGAAATCCCTAATTTCGGATTAGCAGGACATGACAATGAGCAAACCCATTCAGCAGGGAATTACCTTCTTCAAAAATGATGTAGAAATTATTGCACGCGAAACGCTGTATCGTGGTTTTTTTTCGCTCGATTTATACCGTTTTCGCCACCGCCTGTTTAACGGCGGCATGAGCGGCGAAGTCACCCGTGAAATTTTTGAGCGCGGGCATGCCGCCGTCTTGCTACCCTTTGACCCGGTGCGGGACGAAGTGGTGCTCGTCGAACAAATCCGTATTGCCGCCTATGATACCAGCGAGAGCCCGTGGCTGCTCGAAATGGTCGCCGGCATGATTGAAGCGGGGGAAACGGTGGAAGACGTTGCCCGTCGGGAAGCGCTGGAGGAGGCCGGACTTGAAGTCGGGCGGACGAAACCAATATTAAGCTATCTGGCCAGTCCTGGCGGCACCAGCGAACGGTTATCGATCCTGGTGGGAGAAGTTGATGCATCCACGGCAAAAGGCATTCACGGCCTGGCCGAGGAAAACGAGGATATTCGGGTGCATGTGGTGAGCCGGGAACAGGCTTACCAGTGGGTAGAAGAGGGGAAAATCGATAACGCAGCCTCTGTCATCGCCTTGCAATGGCTGCAATTGCATTATCACAATTTACGAAACGAGTGGACAAAATGAAGCGTTATACACCTGACTTCCCTGAGATGATGCGCCTGTGCGAGACCAACTTCGCGCAGTTGCGCCGCCTGTTGCCGCGAACGGATGCAGCGGGTGAGAAGGTAAGTTATCAGGTGGGAAGCGCGCAGTATCGGTTAACGATAGTTGAATCGACCCGCTACACTACTCTGGTGGCGATAGAACAGACTCTGCCTGCGGTAAGCTACTGGAGCCTGCCGTCGATGACCGTTCGCCTCTACCATGACGCCATGGTGGCCGAAGTGTGTTCGAGTCAGCAGATCTTTCGCTTCAAAGCGCGGTATGATTATCCTAATAAAAAGTTGCATCAACGCGACGAAAAGCATCAAATTAACCAGTTTCTGGCCGACTGGCTGCGTTACTGTTTAGCACATGGAGCGATGGCGATTCCGGTTTGTTAGCGTCGTTAAACCTAAGGACACCATTTGGAAAGCCTGTTAAACCTACCTCTGGCTGGTGAGGCCAGAGTCAGGATCTTACAAATTACTGATACTCACCTGTTTGCTGAAAAACATGAAACGTTGTTAGGCATTAATACCTGGGAAAGTTATCAGGCCGTACTGTCGGCTATTCATGCCTCACAGCGTCCATGCGATCTGATTGTCGCAACAGGCGATCTGGCGCAGGACCACTCCTCCGCGGCCTATCAGCATTTTGCTGAGGGTATCGCGAGTTTTGCTGCACCCTGCGTCTGGCTACCGGGTAACCATGATTTCCAGCCGGCGATGTACAGTACGCTGCAGGCGTCAGGCATTTCACCCGCCAAGCGCGTGTTTCTCGGCGACCACTGGCAGATCCTGCTGCTGGACAGCCAGGTGTTTGGCGTTCCCCATGGCGAGCTGAGCGACTTCCAGCTGGAGTGGCTCGAACACAAGCTGGCAGAAGCGCCGGAGCGTTATACCTTACTCCTGCTGCACCACCATCCGCTGCCTGCTGGCTGTAGCTGGCTGGACCAACACAGCCTGCGCAACGCTGGCGCGCTGGACCGCGCGCTGAGCGCCTGGCCGCGGGTGAGACATCTGCTGTGCGGCCATATTCATCAGGAGCTGGATCTGGACTGGAATGGCCGGCGCATGATGGCGACGCCGTCGACCTGCGTCCAGTTCAAACCACACTGCGCCAATTTCACTCTGGATACCGTCTCACCCGGCTGGCGCTGGCTGGAGCTGCATCCTGACGGGACGCTGACCACCGAAGTGTGCCGCCTGGAAGGCGCCGAGTTCCACCCGGATATTGCTTCAGAAGGCTACTGATGGCGACGCTTCTTTATCTGCACGGCTTTAACAGTTCCCCGCGCTCGGCGAAGGCGATGGCGTTAAAGACCTGGCTGTCGCAGCAGCACCCCGACATCACCATGGTGGTACCGGAGCTGCCGCCTTATCCGGCTGAAACAGCAGAGCTGCTGGAATCCATTGTGCTGGAGCATGGCGGCGAGCCACTCGGGGTTGTTGGATCGTCGCTGGGCGGCTACTACGCGACCTGGCTGTCGCAGTGCTTTATGGTGCCGGCGGTGGTCGTCAACCCGGCGGTGCGCCCGTTTGAACTGCTGAACAATTTTCTCGGCCACAATGAGAATCCATACACCGGGCAGCAATATGTGCTAGAGTCTCGCCATATTTACGATCTCAAGGTCATGCAAATCGACCCGCTTGAAGCGCCGGATTTACTCTGGCTGCTGCAGCAGACCGGGGATGAAGTGCTTGATTACCGCCAGGCCGTTCATTACTACGCCTCCTGCCGGCAAACGGTGGAGGAGGGCGGTAATCACGCATTTGTCGGCTTTGACGATCATTTCACTCAGATTATCGAATTTCTCGGCCTGTGCTAAACGGCCCTGAACGACCTACGAATACACACCATGACGCAATCTTCATATAACGCTGATGCCATTGAGGTACTCACCGGGCTAGAGCCGGTGCGCCGCCGTCCGGGCATGTATACCGACACCACCCGTCCTAACCATCTTGGTCAGGAAGTTATTGATAACAGTGTCGATGAAGCGCTGGCAGGCCACGCCAAACGCGTGGAAGTTATCCTTCATGCCGACCAGTCCCTGGAAGTCATTGACGACGGGCGCGGCATGCCGGTCGACATTCACCCGGAAGAAGGGGTGCCGGCGGTTGAGCTGATCCTCTGCCGACTGCACGCGGGCGGTAAGTTTTCCAACAAAAACTACCAGTTTTCCGGCGGCCTGCACGGGGTGGGGATCTCGGTGGTCAACGCCCTGTCAAAACGCGTAGAGGTAACGGTTCGTCGCGACGGTCAGGTCTACAGCATCGCCTTTGAAAACGGTGAAAAAGTAGAAGATCTGCACGTCACCGGTACCTGTGGCAAACGCAATACCGGGACCAGCGTCCATTTCTGGCCGGACGAAAGCTTCTTCGACAGCCCGCGTTTCTCCGTTTCGCGTTTGACCCATCTGTTAAAAGCGAAAGCGGTGCTGTGTCCCGGCGTGGAAATCGTGTTTCGCGATCAGGTCAACGACAGCGAGCAGCGCTGGTGCTATGCCGATGGCCTTAACGACTACCTGTGCGAAGCCGTAAACGGCCTGCCGCTGCTGCCGGAAAAACCGTTCGTCGGCACCTTCTCCGGCGAGACGGAAGCCGTGGACTGGGCGCTGCTGTGGCTGCCGGAAGGCGGCGAATTGCTGACCGAAAGCTACGTCAACCTGATCCCGACCATGCAGGGCGGGACGCACGTTAACGGTCTGCGTCAGGGACTGCTGGATGCGATGCGCGAGTTCTGCGAATACCGTAATATCCTGCCGCGCGGCGTGAAGCTGTCAGCGGAAGATATCTGGGATCGCTGCGCCTACGTGCTGTCGGTGAAAATGCAGGATCCGCAGTTCGCCGGGCAAACCAAAGAGCGTCTGTCGTCGCGCCAGTGCGCGGCATTCGTCTCCGGCGTGGTGAAAGATGCCTTCAGTCTGTGGCTGAACCAGAACGTACAGGCTGCCGAACTGCTGGCGGAGATGGCTATCTCCAGCGCCCAGCGTCGTCTGCGCGCCGCCAAGAAAGTGGTGCGTAAAAAGCTGACCAGCGGTCCGGCATTGCCGGGTAAGCTGGCAGACTGCACCGCCCAGGACCTGAACCGCACCGAGCTGTTCCTCGTCGAAGGGGACTCGGCGGGCGGTTCAGCCAAGCAGGCGCGCGATCGCGAATATCAGGCGATCATGCCGCTGAAAGGCAAGATCCTGAATACCTGGGAAGTCTCGTCCGATGAAGTGTTAGCTTCGCAAGAAGTGCACGACATTTCGGTGGCGATTGGTATTGACCCGGATAGCGATGATTTAAGCCAGCTGCGCTACGGCAAAATTTGTATTCTGGCGGATGCCGATTCCGATGGCCTGCACATTGCCACCCTGCTGTGCGCGCTGTTTGTGAGACATTTCCGTACCCTGGTGAAAGAGGGGCACGTCTACGTCGCGCTGCCGCCGCTGTACCGTATCGATCTCGGTAAAGAGGTCTACTACGCGCTGACGGAAGAAGAAAAAACCGGCGTGCTGGAGCAGCTGAAGCGTAAGAAGGGCAAGCCAAACGTCCAGCGCTTTAAAGGTCTGGGTGAGATGAACCCAATGCAGCTGCGGGAAACCACGCTTGATCCGAATACCCGCCGGCTGGTGCAACTGGTGATCAGCGATGAGGATGAGCAGCAGACCACGGCGATGATGGACATGCTGCTGGCCAAGAAGCGTTCCGAAGACCGTCGCAACTGGCTGCAGGAGAAGGGCGATATGGCGGATCTGGAAGTGTAAGTCTGTACGCTGCGCCTGACGTAAAAGGGAGCCTCAGGCTCCCTTTTTCATTTCACGACTGCGTCGGCGGGCTTAGACGCCAGGCTGCAGGATACGGATGGTGGTCTCCAGCACATCGCCTTTGACCGCTTCCGACCAGGCTTTCATGTGCGGCGTTTGCAGGTGCGCTTCAAGATGCGCGACGCTTTCCCACTGCTCCACCATGACGATAGAGTCGGGGGCCGTGGTCTGGAAGCTGACGCCGGCGGCATGATCTACCATGGGCGCGTAGCCGTGGCAGCCGGCCTCCTGCAAAACGGTCGGAATGATTTTCGCGAACTGATCGAGAACCGCCTGACGGTGGTGCTGGCCCGGGCGGGTACGGATTTCTGCAATCACTGTTAACATGGTTAACTCAACTCCTTCTGTGTGTATCTCGTCATACTCCAGGTTCGAATAACTCGAAATATGTAGAGCGTAGACCTGTAGTTAACCAAAAATTTCCGCCAGATGCTTGCGATATTCTGCGATATACCGTGGGACATCAGGCATTTTAATCACGTCGTTGGCGATAAAGGTCGGCAGCGCTTCCATTCCCAGGAACTGGTTAGCCTTATGGAACGGCAGGTAAACGCCGTCAACGCCGACGCCGTGGAAGAACTGGTCTTCGTCGGTGAAGGCTTCCATCGGCGCGTTCCAGGTCAGGGAGAGCATATATTTTTTCCCCTGCACCAGGCCGCCGGAGCCATATTTTTTGCTGGCGTCGGAGCGGGTACGACCGTCGCTGGCGTACAGCGAGCCGTGGCCTTCGGTAAAGACATCATCCATATATTTCTTCACCGTCCACGGGGCGCCCATCCACCAGCCCGGCATCTGCCAGATCACCACATCGGCCCAGAGGAAATTCTGCACTTCTGCTTTTACGTCGTACTCGCTTTCGGCGCGAACGCTTTTAACATCGTGCCCGGCGTCGCGCAGATAACTCTCCGCGACCTCGGTCAGGGTGTCGTTCAGCTGGCCATTCGAGTGCGCGAACTTTTTTGCGCCATTGATAATCAGGATGTTGCTCATCATTTGTCCTCAATCTTGAAAATTTGCCGATGATCTTACCCCGCGAAGCGGGGCAGTAAAATGAGCAAAATGTGCAAAGTCTTTTGCCAAATGAGCAATAATCTCGCTACCAGTACACGCGGGCTTCGAAGCCGCCGTCGCGCGCGTTGGCGAAATCAACCTGCATGCCGTGCAGCGAGGCGATGCGCCGGACGATAGACAGGCCCAGGCCGCTGCCCGGCGCGTCCTGCCCCGGCGGGCGATAAAAACGCTCGCCGATGCGCGCAAGCGCCTGCGGGCTAATGCCTGGGCCGTTATCACGCACCCGAAACTCGAGGCCGTTGAGGGTGATATCAACCTGGCTGCCGCGCGGGCTATAGCGTACGGCATTATCCAGCAGGTTGCGCACCAGCAGGCTGAGCAGCAGCGGCTGGCCGGTGTGAACGATATGACTGGCATTCAGGTGTAGGCGTAGTTCAATGGCGGACTGCTGCGCATGGTGATACATCTCCATCACCGCCGACTGCAGCAGGTCGTCGATGGCGACCGGCTGCACGTCGTCCAGTTGGGCGAGCGAGTCCAGCCGCGACAGCGTCAGCAGTTGATCGACCAGCCGGGTGGCGCGATCGATCCCCTGGTGGAGCTGGGCCAGCGCTTTCTCACGTCCTTCTGCATCGTCCATAGAGAGCTGGGCGACGTCGGTCTGTACCTTCAGCGCCGCCAGCGGGCTGCGCAGCTCATGGGCGGCATCAGAGGTAAACCGACGTTCGCGCAGCATGGCGTCATGGGTGCGCTGGAACAGCTGATTCAGAGCCTCGACCAGCGGGCGGACTTCGGAGGGGATCTTCTCCACGCTGAGCGATTCCGCTGAGTCCGGCGCGCGCAGGCGCAGCGTGCGCGCCAGCTTTTTCAACGGCGCCAGTTCGCGGCTTAACAGCACGATAAGCAGCACGAACATCAGCGGCAGGGCGATCATCCACGGGGTGAGCTGCGAGGTCACGATATCCATCGCCATTTCGCGCCGATAATCCCACTCCTGACCGACGACGATGCGATGACGACCATCGGCAGTGGTTAACCACAGGAAGCGCCACTCGTCATCATCGCCGCGCAGATAGCCATCACTGAACCCCTCGCGCTGCGAGTTCCACTGGATATCCTCCCCGTTCTCGCCGTCGTTGAGCACCATGGTGCCGTCGCGGGTGAAGATGGCGAACGCCAGCGCGTCGTCGTCGATGTGTCCATGCCGCACCTTTTTCTTTTCACCGAGCGATTCGGGCGGGGCGCGGAGTTCATCGAAATGCATGGCGCTCAGGCGGCGGGCGAACAGCAACTGCTGGGTATCGAACAGCTTATCCAGCTTTTTGCTGGTTTGCTGCCAGGCGATCACGCTGGCGACGCCCCAGGCGGCCGCGGTCAGCACAGCAAACAGCAGCGTCAGACGGACGCGCAGGCTCAGGCGGGCAAGTCGTTTCATGCGTCACCCAGGGTATAGCCTATGCCGTGGACAGTGCGGATAAATCCGCTACCGAGTTTGCGGCGCAGATGATGGACGTGAACTTCCACGGCGTTGCTGGAGACCTCGTCGTCCCAGGTGTAGAGCTTTTCTTCGATAAGCTTGCGCGGCAGTACGCGACCAGCGTTACGCAGCAGCAGTTCCAGCAGGGCGAACTCTTTCGGCTTTAGCACCAGGCTCTCGCCGTCGAGGCTGGCGGTTAAGCGGTTCGGGTCGAGGCTCACCTTGCCGTGGCGCAACTCGCTGCTGCTCTGGCCGTGCGCGCGACGGATCAACGCTTCGAGGCGCGCCGCCACTTCAATCAGGGCGAAAGGTTTGCACAGATAGTCATCGGCGCCGAGCCGTAGCCCCTCCACTCGCTGGCTGAGCGCATCGCGGGCGGTAAGGATCAGCACTGGCTCATGGCGGCCCTTGTCCCGCCATTCGCGCAGAATATCGAGGCCATCGATGCCGGGGAGGGTGAGATCCAGGATTGCGGCGTCGTAGGGGGCGCTATATAAGGCATTTTTGCCCTCCAGCCCGGCGGTAAACCAGTCAATGCTGAAGCCCATTTTGCTCAGCCCGGCTTTGATGCCGTCGCCGATCAGCTTGTCATCTTCCACCAGTAATATGCGCATGTTTCCCTCCGACGATCCTGTTTCTTTGCGCAGTAAACCGCGTTGAAGCGGGTGATGTACAGCATTAAAATTTCTTTTTTCCGCTTAAGAAGTCGTTAAGTTTTGTCGGGCGTAATAGGAGCCATATCAACACGAAGGGAGAACACATCATGAAGAAAATTGCTGCGATGACCGCGATCGTTGCCCTGGTTTCCATGCCGGTGCTGGCTGCCGAACAGGGCGGGTTTACCGGTCCTTCTTCGACCACGCAGGTCAGTTCCACCGCGCAGGCTGGCGGATTCACCGGCCCGAGTGGCGCGGTGACCACCGTCGCCAATGCCAAATCGCTGCGGGACGATACCTGGGTGACCCTGCGCGGCAAGATAACCGAGCGCATTTCTGACGATCTGTATAAATTCCAGGATGCTTCCGGGGTGATCAATGTCGATATCGACCACAAGCGCTGGAACGGCGTGACCGTCGGCCCGCAGGACACAGTAGAAATTCAGGGGGAAGTCGATAAGGACTGGAACTCAGTAGAAATCGACGTTAAACAGATCCGTAAAATCGCGCCATAAGTCTTCGTCAGATAAGCGCAAGATCGGTCAGGCATCGCGATCCTCGCTCTGTCAGAGTATGTCGCGAGGAGGAGACGATGAACGATATTAAGGCCAGCCCGGCGTATGTCGGGCGCTTCCAGCGTGTCTGTAGGTACATTGCGCGCCATCTTGATGAGCCGCTGTCGCTGGAGGCGCTGAGCGCGATAGCGCACAGTTCGCCTTACCATTTTCACCGGCAATTTAGCGCTTATACCGGCATTCCATTGTACCGGTATATTCAGTGGTTGCGTCTGCGACGCGCCTGTTGGCGCCTGGCGTTTAACCCCTGCGATAAAGTCATCGATATTGCCCTTGATGCCGGATTTCAGAATGCGGAGTCGTTCAGTCGTGCCTTCCGTACCGCGTTTGACCAAAGCCCGACCCAATTCCGTCAGCAACCGGACTGGGCCGAGTGGCATCGACGCGTACCGAAACATACGCTACAGGAGCAAACGTCGATGGACGTCAATATCATTTCCTTCCCCACCACCCGGATAGCCGTACTGCAACATCGCGGCAGCCCGGACCTTGTCAACACCACCGCCGCGCGTTTTATCGCCTGGCGTAAGACGAGCGGATTATCGCCCGTCGCCACCAGCGATACCTGGGGTATCGCCTGGGACGATCCGCAGACCACCCCGCAGGAGGCATTTCGTTTTGATATCTGCGGTACGGTCGCTGGGCCGGTCGGTGAAAACGCCTTTGGCGTGATTAACGGCGAAATCCCCGGCGGACGCTGCGCCGTCGTGCGCCATCACGGCTCGCTGGACACGCTGGCGAACAGCGTTTGGTTTCTCTATCGCGACTGGTTACCCGCGTCAGGCGAGACGTTACGGGATTTTCCGGTGTACTTCCGTTACCTCAATTTTGTCCATGAGGTGGCTGAGCATGAACTGCAAACCGATATTTATCTGCCGCTGGCCTGATTAAGCGTGACGGAATCCTCAGCCGATCTCACGGCCTGTGACTCAGGGCGTGAGATCGGGTATTATCGCGGGTAGTTTTGCCGTCCGAACGGTCGGTACCCAGATTGAGGATCCACGATTAATGAGCGATATGGCAGAGCGCCTTGCGCTGCATGAATTTACGGAAAATGCTTACCTGAACTACTCCATGTACGTGATCATGGACAGGGCATTACCGTTTATTGGCGATGGCTTAAAACCGGTCCAGCGTCGCATCGTCTACGCGATGTCCGAGCTGGGGCTGAACGCCAGCGCGAAATTCAAAAAGTCCGCCCGCACCGTCGGCGACGTGTTGGGTAAATATCACCCGCACGGCGACAGCGCCTGCTATGAAGCGATGGTGCTGATGGCGCAGCCGTTCTCTTACCGTTACCCGCTGGTAGACGGGCAGGGAAACTGGGGTGCGCCGGACGATCCGAAATCCTTCGCCGCCATGCGTTACACCGAGTCCCGCCTGTCGAAGTATGCTGAACTGCTGCTCAGCGAGCTGGGACAGGGAACGGTCGACTGGGTACCAAACTTTGACGGGACGCTGCAGGAGCCGAAAATGCTGCCTGCGCGTCTACCGAACATCCTGCTTAATGGCACCACCGGCATCGCGGTGGGTATGGCCACTGATATTCCGCCGCACAACCTGCGTGAAGTGGCCAAAGCGGCTATTACCCTGATTGAGCAGCCGAAAACGACTCTCGACGAACTGCTGGATATCGTGCAGGGGCCGGATTTCCCGACCGAGGCGGAGATCATCACCTCGCGGGCGGAAATTCGCAAAATCTACCAGAACGGACGCGGCTCAGTGCGCATGCGCGCGGTGTGGAGCAAAGAGGACGGCGCGGTGGTGATTAGCGCGCTGCCGCACCAGGTTTCCGGCGCCAAAGTGCTGGAGCAGATTGCGGCGCAGATGCGCAATAAAAAGCTGCCGATGGTTGACGATCTGCGCGACGAATCGGACCACGAAAACCCGACCCGTCTGGTGATCGTCCCGCGCTCCAACCGGGTGGATATGGAACAGGTGATGAACCACCTGTTTGCTACTACCGATCTGGAAAAAAGCTACCGCATCAACCTCAATATGATCGGCCTCGACGGACGCCCGGCGGTGAAAAACCTGCTGGAGATCCTCAGCGAGTGGCTGGTGTTCCGTCGCGATACCGTGCGTCGCCGTCTGAACCATCGGTTAGAGAAAGTGCTTAAGCGCCTGCATATCCTTGAAGGTTTGCTGGTGGCGTTTCTCAATATCGATGAAGTGATCGAGATCATCCGCACCGAAGATGAACCGAAGCCAGCCCTGATGTCGCGCTTTGGCATCAGCGAAACCCAGGCGGAAGCGATTCTGGAATTAAAACTGCGCCACCTCGCCAAACTGGAAGAGATGAAGATCCGCGGCGAGCAGGACGAGCTGGAAAAAGAGCGCGACCAGCTGCAGGCGATTCTGGCTTCTGAGCGTAAAATGAACAACCTGCTGAAAAAAGAGCTGCAGGCTGATGCCGATGCTTTCGGTGACGAACGCCGCTCGCCGCTTCACGAACGTGAAGAAGCGAAAGCGATGAGCGAGCATGATATGCAGCCGTCTGAGCCAGTGACTATCGTTCTGTCGCAGATGGGCTGGGTGCGGAGCGCCAAAGGGCACGACATTGACGCTCAGGGCTTGAGCTATAAAGCGGGCGACAGCTGGAAGGCCTCGGCGAAAGGCAAGAGCAACCAGCCGGTGGTGTTTATCGATACCACCGGGCGCAGCTATGCCATCGATCCAATTACCCTGCCTTCCGCGCGTGGCCAGGGCGAGCCGCTTACCGGTAAGCTGACTCTGCCGCCGGGGGCGACCGTGGAACATATGCTGATGGAAAGCGACGATCGTAAGCTGCTGATGGCTTCCGACGCGGGCTACGGTTTTGTCTGCACCTTCAACGATCTGGTGGCGCGCAACCGTGCCGGTAAAGCGCTGATCACCCTGCCTGACAACGCGCACGTGATGCCGCCGCTGGTGATTGAGGACGAGTCCGATATGCTGCTGGCCATCACGGCAGCCGGACGGATGCTGATGTTCCCGGTGAGCGATCTACCGCAGCTGTCGAAAGGCAAGGGCAACAAAATTATCAGCATTCCTGCGGCGGAAGCCGCCGCCGGGCAGGATGGCCTGGCGCATCTGTTTATCCTGCCACCGCAGAGCACGCTCACCATCCATGTTGGCAAACGGAAAATCAAACTGCGTCCGGAAGAGCTGCAAAAAGTCACCGGCGAGCGTGGTCGCCGCGGTTCGCTGATGCGCGGGCTGCAGAAGATCGACCGTGTTGAAATCGACTCGCCGCGCCGCGCCGCGGCAGGCGATAGTGAAGAGTAAACGCCACTCCTCCCGTCTTTGACGGGAGGAGGCGAAAAAATGCCGCAAAATCGTTGTTTATTCAGGCGTTGCGATTAACAATGTCCATCACCAGGGACCCAGGAAGAACGGTCCCGGCCTGCGCAGAACTGATGAGCCTGCCTTCTGTCAGCAGCGAATAATTCTAAGCGGTTTGGGTTTTAGAGGTAGCTATGCTATTCATTTTTCGAGTAATTTTCGTGGTCATTTATTGCATCGTGGTGTGCATACTTGGCTGTCTGTACTGCTTGTTCAGCCCGCGTAATCCAAAACATGTTGCCACTTTCGGCCATCTGTTTGGCCGCTTATCTCCGGTATTTGGCCTGAAGGTGGAACTGCGCAAACCTGCTGATGCGGAAAGCTATGGCAACGCGATCTACATCGCTAACCACCAGAACAACTATGATATGGTGACGGCCTCGAACATCGTGCAGCCGCCGACGGTCACCGTAGGTAAAAAAAGCCTGCTGTGGATCCCGTTCTTTGGCCAGCTCTACTGGCTGACGGGCAACCTGCTGATTGACCGTAATAACCGGACCAAAGCGCATGGCACCATTGCTGAAGTGGTGAATGCCTTTAAAAAGCGTAAAATTTCGTTCTGGATGTTCCCGGAAGGGACCCGCAGTCGCGGCCGCGGCCTGCTGCCTTTTAAAACCGGCGCCTTTCACGCGGCGATCGCCGCTGGCGTACCGATTATTCCGGTGTGTGTGTCCAACACATCGAACAAAATTAAGCTCAACCGCTGGAACAACGGTCTGGTGATTGTTGAGATGCTGCCGCCGGTGGATACCAGCCAGTTCGGTAAAGACAACGTGCGCGCGCTGGCGACGCATTGCCGCGAGCTGATGGCCGCCAAAATTGCTGAGCTGGACAACGAAGTGGCCGCGCGCGAAGCGGCTAAAAAGTCATAAGACAGGAAACGCCGCCAACGCGCGCGTATTGCTGGCGGGAAACGAATTCCCTTTTTCATTTGTCAGTATGTCATGGAGTTAATATGTCACTCAGTCGGCGTCAGTTTATTAAGGCTTCCGGCGTAGCGCTGTGCGCTGGCGCCGCGCCGCTGAAAGCCCATGCCGCCGGCCAGCAGCTTGCGCTGCCGGTTCCGCCGCTGCTGGAATCGCGTCGCGGTCAGCCGCTGTTTCTGACGCTGCAGCGTTCGCACTGGTCGTTTACGCCAGGCACTCGCGCCCCCGTCTGGGGGATCAATGGCCGCTACATGGGGCCGACGATCCGCGTCTGGAGCGGGGACGACGTCAAGCTTATCTACAGCAACCGTCTGACTGAGAATGTCGCGATGACCATCCGCGGCCTGCAGGTGCCTGGCCCGCTGATCGGCGGCGCGGCGCGTATGATGTCGCCGAACGCCGACTGGGCGCCGGTGCTGCCTATCCGCCAGAGCGCTGCCACCTTGTGGTATCAGGCCAACACGCCGAACCGGATGGCGAAGCAGGTATACAACGGCCTGGCCGGCATGTGGCTGGTGGAAGATGAGGTCAGCAAGAACCTGCCAATCCCTAACCACTACGGCGTTGATGACTTCCCGGTGATCATTCAGGACAAGCGGCTGGATAACTTCGGCACGCCGGAATATAGCGAACCGGGGAGCGGCGGCTTCGTTGGCGATACGCTGCTGGTTAACGGCGTGCAGAGCCCCTATGTCGAAGTGTCGCGCGGCTGGGTGCGCCTGCGCCTGCTGAACGCCTCCAACTCCCGGCGCTATCAGCTGCAGATGAGCGATGGCCGACTGCTGCATGTGATTTCCGGGGATCAGGGGTTCCTGCCGGCGCCGGTCTCGCTCAAGCAGCTGTCGCTGGGGCCGGGGGAACGGCGTGAAATTCTGGTCGATATGACCAACGGCGATGAAGTGTCCATTACCTGCGGAGAAGCGGCGAGTATTGTCGACCGTATCCGCGGCTTTTTTGAACCGTCAAGCATCCTGGTCTCCACGCTGGTGTTGACCCTGCGGCCGACCGGGCTGCTGCCGCTGGTCACCGACAGTCTGCCGGTGCGTCTGCTGCCGACCGAACTGCTCTCCGGCACGCCGATCCGCAGCCGGGATATCACCCTTGGCGACGATCCGGGCATCAACGGCCAGCTGTGGGATCCGCAGCGTATCGATATCACGGCGCAACAGGGGACCTGGGAGCGCTGGACGGTGCGCGCCGACCGCCCGCAGTCGTTCCATATTGAAGGGGTGATGTTCCAGATCCGTAACGTCAACGGCTCGTCGCCCTTCCCGGAAGATCGCGGCTGGAAGGACACCGTGTGGGTCGACGGGCAGGTTGAACTGCTGGTCTACTATGCTCAGCCGTCGTGGCCGCACTTCCCGTTCCAGTATCTGAGCCAGACGCTGGAGCTTGCCGACCGCGGCTCGATCGGCCAGATGCTGGTGAATCCCGCGCCGTAATCTCTTCAACCCTGGCCGGAACACGGTCAGGGTTTGAGAAAATCCTCCTTCATTTCCACTATCATTCCGGCTTATAATCCACGCCCTTTTGGTTATTTTTTTATCATTTCCCCCGGAAGCAATATGAGCGCAATATCCCTGATCCAACCGGATCGTGACCTTTTTTCCTGGCCGCAATACTGGGCTGCCTGTTTTGGCCCTGCGCCATTTTTACCGATGTCGCGTGAAGAGATGGACCAACTTGGCTGGGATAGCTGCGACATTATTCTGGTGACCGGCGACGCCTACGTCGACCACCCGAGCTTCGGGATGGCCATCTGCGGCCGTATGCTGGAAGCGCAGGGGTTCCGGGTGGGGATCATTTCCCAGCCGGACTGGAACAGCAAAGACGACTTTATGCGCCTGGGTAAGCCGAACCTGTTCTTCGGCGTGACCGCGGGCAATATGGACTCGATGATCAACCGCTACACCGCCGACCGTAAGATGCGCCATGACGATGCTTACACCGCCGGCAACGTGGCGGGTAAACGCCCGGACCGCGCCACCCTGGTCTACACCCAGCGCTGTAAAGAGGCGTGGAAAGACGTGCCGGTGATCCTTGGCGGCATCGAGGCCAGCCTGCGCCGTACCGCGCATTATGATTACTGGTCCGATACCGTGCGCCGCTCGGTGCTGGTGGACTCCAAGGCCGATATGCTGATGTTCGGCAACGGCGAGCGTCCGCTGGTGGAAGTCGCGCATCGCCTGGCGATGGGCGAAACCATCGACCAGATCCGCGATGTGCGCAATACCGCCATCATGGTGAAAGAGGCGCTGCCGGGCTGGAGCGGCGTCGATTCCACCCGCCTGGATACGCCTGGCAAAATTGATCCCATCCCGCATCCGTACGGTGAGGATCTGCCGTGTGCCGATAACAAGCCGGTTGCGCCGAAAAAGCAGGAAGCCAAAAGCATCACCGTGCAGCCGCCGCGGCCCAAACCGTGGGAAAAGACCTATGTGCTGCTGCCTTCCTTCGAGAAGGTGAAAGGCGATAAGGTCCTGTACGCTCACGCTTCGCGTATTCTGCACCATGAAACCAACCCCGGCTGCGCCCGGGCGCTGATGCAAAAGCATGGCGAACGCTATATCTGGATCAACCCGCCGGCAATCCCGCTCTCGACTGAAGAGATGGACAGCGTCTTCGCGCTGCCTTACAAGCGTGTGCCGCATCCTGCTTACGGCGACGCGCGTATCCCGGCGTATGAGATGATCCGTTTCTCGATCAACATCATGCGCGGCTGCTTCGGCGGCTGTTCGTTCTGCTCAATCACCGAGCACGAAGGGCGCATTATCCAGAGCCGTTCAGAAGATTCGATCATTAATGAAATCGAAGCCATTCGCGACACGGTGCCCGGCTTTACCGGGGTGATCTCCGATCTCGGCGGACCAACGGCCAACATGTATATGCTGCGCTGCAAATCGCCACGCGCCGAGCAGACCTGCCGCCGTCTCTCCTGCGTCTACCCGGATATCTGCCCGCACATGGATACCAACCATGAGCCGACGATCAATCTTTACCGTCGCGCCCGTGAGCTGAAGGGCATTAAGAAGATCCTCATTGCCTCTGGCGTACGCTATGACATCGCCGTCGAAGATCCGCGCTATATCAAAGAGCTGGCGACCCACCACGTCGGCGGCTATCTGAAGATCGCCCCGGAGCATACCGAAGAGGGGCCGCTGTCGAAGATGATGAAGCCGGGGATGGGCAGCTACGACCGCTTTAAAGAATTGTTTGATACCTATTCGAAGCAGGCGGGTAAAGAACAGTATCTGATCCCGTACTTTATCTCCGCCCATCCGGGAACCCGCGATGAAGATATGGTGAACCTGGCGCTGTGGCTGAAGAAACATCGCTTCCGTCTCGACCAGGTGCAGAACTTCTATCCGTCGCCGTTGGCGAACTCGACCACCATGTATTACACCGGCAAGAACCCGCTGGGCAAGATTGGCTATAAGAGCGAAGAGGTGGTGGTGCCGAAGGGCGATAAACAGCGCCGTCTGCATAAAGCGCTGCTGCGCTATCACGATCCGGCAAACTGGCCGCTGATCCGTCAGGCGCTGGAGGCGATGGGTAAAAAGCACCTGATTGGCTCACGCCGCGACTGCCTGGTGCCTGCCCCGACGTTGGATGAGATGCGCGAAGCGCGTCGCCAGAACCGCCATACCCGTCCGGCGCTGACCAAGCACACGCCGATTGTACATCAGCGTTCTAACGGTGAAACGACGGCGAAAAAACCGGTCAAACGCGGTAAAGTCGCCGGGCGTTAAGCCTGACGTTGTGCCCGGTAGCGCTTTGCTGACCGGGCCAGTTGGAGAGCCGGATAAGCGTCAGCGCTATCCGGCTTTTTTATATGTTAGCCGCCAAACTGATCCGGATCGGGCCCTAAACGCTTGCCCTGGTCCAGCTTCGCGATTTCGCTGAGTTCGTCTTTGTCGAGACGGAAATCCCAGACGTTAAAGTTTTCCGCGATACGCGACGGCGTCACTGATTTCGGGATCACCACCAGACCGCTATCAAGATGCCAGCGGATGACGATTTGCGCCGGCGTTTTGCCGTACTTATCGGCTAGCTGGTGGATGACTTTCTGATCGAACACCCCTTTACCGCCCTGGGCCAGCGGGCTCCAGGATTCGGTCTGGATCTTGTGGGTGGCGTTCCAGGCATGCAGTTGACGCTGCTGCAGCAGCGGATGGAGCTCAATCTGGTTGATCACCGGTGCGACGCCGGTTTCATCAATCAGCTTCTGCAGATGCGGGACCTGGAAATTACACACGCCGATGCTTTTCGCCAGCCCCTGCTGCTGCAGCTCAATCAGCGCCTGCCAGGCTTCGACGTAATGGCCGATCGCCGGCACCGGCCAGTGGATTAAGTAGAGATCCACATAGTCGAGCTTCAGCTTGCTGAGGCTCTCTTTCAGCGCCTCGTGCGGCCGTTTTTGATCGTCGTTCCACAGCTTGGTGGTGATGAACAGCTCATCGCGATTGACGCCTGCGCTGTGCAGCGCGTTGCCGACGCCGGCCTCATTTTGGTACGCGGCGGCGGTGTCAAAAGAGCGATAACCGACTTCCAGCGCCTTATGAATGGCGGAGACGACTTCCTCGTTGCCAGCTTTCCACACGCCGAGACCCAGCTGCGGCATCAGGTTGCCGTCGTGTAGTTTTATAACGGTTGGATGTGTCATGCCTTCCTCCTGTTAATGAACTCGGCGAGGCAGAATCCGCCGAGGGGTAGCATTAAGTCTGGACGAAATAGCTAAAAACGGTAGTAAAAACACCTCTCCCCGACGTTTGTTTAACGTAAGGAGAGGTGAATCAGGCGGGGTTAAATTAGCGAGCAGCCTCGTAAATACGGCGGCTGACGTCCAGGGTGATATCCTGATGTTCGCCCAGTTTGGTCATGCCGTGCTCTTCCAGTTTCGCCAGCAGCGCCGGGATGGAGCTACCGTCGAGACCGTAATCGGAGAGGCGGGTCGGCACCCCCATCTGCTCGAAGAAACTACGGGTTGCGGCAATAGCGGCATCGATACGCTGTTCTTCGGAGCCCTCGGTGATATTCCATACGCGCTCGGCATACTGCAGCAGCTTCGCGCGCTTGGTATCGCGTTTCTCATTCCACAGCGCCGGCAGCACGATAGCCAGCGTCTGGGCGTGATCCAGACCATGCATCGCCGTCAGTTCGTGGCCGAGCATATGGGTCGCCCAGTCCTGCGGTACGCCAGCGCCGATAAGACCGTTCAGCGCCTGAGTCGCCGCCCACATAATATTAGCGCGCACGTCGTAGTTCTCTGGCTCCTGCAGCGCTTTCGGGCCATCTTCCACCAGCGTCAGCAGAATGCCTTCGGCGAAACGGTCCTGAATTTTGCCGTCAACCGGGTAGGTGACGTACTGTTCAACGGTATGGACGAAGGCGTCAACCACGCCGTTGGCGACCTGGCGCGGTGGCAGAGTGTAGGTGTAAACCGGGTCGAGGATCGCGAACTGTGGCTGGACGTGCGAAGACATAAACGCGCGTTTGTCGCCGGTGGTTTTCCGCGAAATCACCGCCCCTTTGTTTGATTCAGAACCGGTCGCTGGCAGAGTCAGAACCGAACCCATTGGAATGGCGCTGGCGATCTTACTGCCATAAGTTTCCAGAATTTCCCATGGATCGATAGCGGCGTCGTAATGGGCCGCCGCGGCGATGAACTTGGTGCCATCCAGTACTGAACCGCCGCCGACCGCCAGCAGGAAGGTGACCTTCTCTTCACGGGCGAGCTTCACGGCGTTCATCAGAGTTCGTAAGACGGGTTCGGCTCGATGCCGCCAAATTCAAGGACATCCAGGCCATTCAGGGCGGTGAGTACCTGATCCAGGACGCCCGTTTTTTTCACGCTGCCGCCGCCGTAGGTGATCAGTACGCGAGCCTCCGCCGGGATCTGTTCACGCAGCTTTTCAATCGCGCCTTTGCCAAACAGAATGCGGGTTGGGGTATGCAGGTCAAAATTATTCATTGCTAGTGTCCTCAAAAGAGTAAAACCGCCGACAGGGACGATACCGCTGCCAGATGACGGTTATTGTGGTCCTGGCGCCGTTGACCCTCAATGCACATTTCTGCCGATGTCTTGCCTATTTCTCCATGTGGCTGGAGAATTCTCGCCAGCCTGCGCACAATGTATGGGTGAAGAAACATCGGGAGAGGCGGTGGCAATGCAACACGCACAGATATGCCAGATATTGACAGAGAAGATTAACCAGCTGAAAGATAAGCACGAACTGTTAAGTTCGCTGCTGCCTGACGTCCGCCTGCTGTATGGGACGCAGCCGGGTACCCGGACGCCGGTGATGTATCAGCCGGGGATCGTTTTTCTCTTTTCCGGCCATAAAATTGGTTATATCAATGAGCGGACTTTTCGCTACGACACAAATGAATATCTGCTGCTGACCGTGCCGCTGCCCTTCGAATGCGAAACCTTTGCCACCCCGGAGGTGCCCCTCGCCGGGATGCGTCTGAACGTCGATATCCTGCAACTGCAGGAGCTGCTGATGGATATTGGCGAGGATCCGCTGTTTCAGCCCGCCGTCGCTTCCAGCGGAATAAATTCGGCAGTGCTTTCCGAAGATATTTTATGCGCTGCCGAACGGCTGCTCGACGTCATGGATCGTCCGCTGGACGCGCGCATTCTTGGCAAGCAGATTATCCGTGAAATCCTCTACTATGTGCTGACGGGCCCCTGCGGCGGCGCACTGCTGGCGTTGGTCAGCCGGCAGACCCATTTCAGTTTGATAAGCCGCGTGCTGAAACACATCGAGAGCCAGTACACCGAAAACCTGAGCGTCGATCGGCTGGCGGCAGAGGCGAATATGAGCGTCTCGGCGTTTCACCATAATTTTAAATCGGTGACCAGTACTTCACCGCTGCAGTATTTGAAAACCTACCGTTTGCACAAGGCGCGCATGCTGATGATCCATGACGGCATGAAGGCCAGCGCGGCGGCGATGCGGGTGGGGTATGAAAGTCCTTCGCAGTTCAGCCGCGAGTTTAAGCGCTACTTCGGTATGACGCCCGGGGAAGATGCCGCACGAATTCGCACGATGCAGGGCATGTAATATCGGGAAGGGCAAGCCGGGCGGGCGCAGGCCCCCCGGCAGGTGGCCGTCAGGCGCTGCAGTATTTCTTTTTGATCACCACGAACAGCGTGCCGAGCAGGCCCGCCAGCAGCAGAGCAATCGGCAGGATCATCAGGCAGGTCATGACCTGATCTTCATGGCGCTTCACAAACGGGATCATGCTCAGCGCATAGCCGAGACCCGTGACCACACCAACCCACAGCAGGGCGCTCAGCCAGTTGAAGAACTGAAAGCGGCGGTTCGGCAGGCCGGAAATCCCCGCCATGGTTGGCAGCAGGGTGCGGACAAATGCCAGAAAGCGGCCCGCGAGCAGCGCCAGCAGGCCGTGGCGATCAAACATACAGGTGGCGCGCTGATGGTACTTATGCGGCAGATGCGCCAGCCAGCCTTTCACCGTTTGCGTATTGCCCAGCCAGCGCCCTTGCACATAGCTCAACCAGCAGCCGAGGCTGGCGGCGGCGGTCAGAATGGCGATAGTGGGCACAAAGTCCATGACGCCTTTAGCAATCAGCGCGCCGGCGAGCAGCAGCAGGCTGTCCCCCGGTAAAAAGGACGCGGGCAGCAGCCCGTTTTCCAGAAACAGGGTGGCGAACATAACCAGATATACAACGCCCACAACGTGAGGGTTCGCCAATGCGGCAAAATCATGTTGCCACAACGCGGCGACAATCTCTTGAATGACAACCATGGACTTTCCTAAGTGGTACCGTATTGTTGACTAGTGTACTCCTGAAGAGACCCGAGCACCTTGATCCCGGGCGCAACAAAAGCGTCCGCTATTGTTGCCACTGACTGTCACTTTACACGATACGCGCGAAGCCCGCTGCTAAATCCGCCTGCAGATCGTCAACATTTTCGAGACCAATGTGCAAACGGATCAACGTGCCGCTGAAGTCGACTTCCGCATCCGGTCGGATGTGAGCGATTTGCTCCGGCTGATTGGCCAGAATCAGCGATTCAAAGCCGCCCCACGAGTAGGCCATGCTGAACAGGCTGAAATTGTCGAGGTACTCGGCCAGTTCGGCATCATTGAGGCGCTTGTTGAGTACAAACGAGAACAGCCCGCTGCTGCCGGTAAAATCGCGCTTCCAGAACTCATGGCCTTTACTGCCGGGCAGGGCGGGGTGGTTGACCCGCGCCACCTGCGGATGCTGCGCCAGCCACTCGGCGATGCGCAGGCTGCTTTCATGATGCTGACGCAGGCGCACGCCCAGGGTGCGCAGGCCGCGGCTGGTCATATAGGCGGTATCGGCGTCCAGCATTTGTCCCATCAGATAGGCATTCTCACGCAGCTGCGGCCAGCAGCGCGCGTTCGCCACCGCAGTGCCGACCATGGCGTCGGAATGGCCGATCAGGTATTTGGTACCTGCCTGAATAGAAATATCGATGCCAAAATCCAGCGCTTTGAACAGGATCCCCGCCGCCCAGGTGTTATCGATCATGATAATCGCTTCCGGCGCGACCTGACGCACGGCGGCGACAATCGCTGGCACATCATGCACTTCCATGGTGATGGAGCCAGGCGATTCCAGGAACACCACGCGGGTCTCCGGCCGAATAAGTTGGGCAATATCGGCGCCGATGAGGGGATCGAACCAGCTGGTGGCGACGCCGAGTTTAGCGAGAATTTTGGTACAAAAATCCTGGCTTGGCTCATAGGCGGTATTGGTCATCAGCACATGGTCGCCCTGTTCGACGAACGCCAGGATGGTGTTGGCCACCGCGGCCGCGCCACAGGGGAAGAGGGCGCAGCCGGCGCCGCCTTCCAGCTCGCACATCGCTTCCTGCAGTGAGAAGTGGGTCAGGGTGCCGCGACGCCCGTAGAACAGCTCGCCGTTAGCCCGGTTGCGGGTGGCGTGTTTTTTGGCTTCCACGGTATCGAAAACCAGCGATGACGCGCGCTGGATCACGCTGTTCACTGAGCCCTGGGTATATTTTTTGCTCCGTCCGGCGTTGACCAGCGCGGTATCAAGATGTTTATCAGCCATGTTGATGAACCTGTTTTTATACGTCTGGACGTCTAAACTAGCATGAATCTTCTTTTCTGTACCAGTGCGGCGCCGATACAGGCGAAAATTTTACCAGGCCCGCAGTAAGCCGCTTTTTTACTGCGTGAGCGCAAGGAAAATAAACGTGATTTGCTGCACAGTGTAAATACTAATGAGAACCACTATCAATTCGATGTCGTTTTGATATTATTGTGGGCAGATTTTGTGATTATCGTCGTGGAGATAGAGCGTGGGTAATAATTTGATGCAGGCGGATCTCTCCGTTTGGGGTATGTATCATCATGCCGATATTGTCGTTAAGGTGGTGATGATTGGCCTGATTCTGGCGTCGGTCGTCACCTGGGCCATCTTTTTCGGCAAAGGGGCGGAAATCCTCGCCAGCAAGCGTCGCCTCAAACGTGAACAGCAGCAGCTGGCGGAAGCCCGCTCTCTCGATCAGGCCAGCGATATCGCCAGCGCCTTTGAGGCGAAGAGCCTGACCACCCAGCTTATCAATGAAGCGCAGAACGAACTCGAACTCTCTGCCGGTGCGGAAGACAATGAAGGCATCAAGGAACGCACCGGTTTCCGCCTTGAGCGCCGCGTCGCGGCGGTCGGTCGCCATATGGGGCGCGGCAATGGTTATCTGGCCACCATCGGCGCCATTTCGCCGTTCGTGGGTCTGTTCGGGACCGTCTGGGGCATCATGAACAGCTTTATCGGTATCGCCCAGACGCAGACTACCAACCTTGCGGTGGTAGCGCCGGGCATCGCGGAAGCGCTGCTGGCGACGGCCATCGGCCTGTTCGCCGCCATCCCGGCGGTGGTCATCTATAACATCTTTGCCCGCATGATTGGCAGCTACAAGGCCTCGCTCGGCGACGTCGCCGCTCAGGTGCTGCTGCTGCAAAGTCGCGACCTGGACCTCAGCGCCAGCGGTGTGAAGCCGGTGCGTAGCGCGCAGAAATTACGGGTAGGTTGATCGGCTATGGCGATGCGTCTTAATGAAAATCTGGACGATAACGGCGAAATGCATGAGATCAACGTGACGCCGTTTATCGACGTCATGCTGGTTCTGCTGATTATCTTTATGGTGGCTGCGCCGCTGGCGACGGTTGACGTGAAGGTGAATCTGCCGGCCTCCTCCAGCCAGCCGCAACCGCGACCGGAAAAACCCATTTATCTGTCGGTGAAGGCGGATAAGAGCATGTTCCTCGGCAACGACCCGATTACCGAAGCGAATATGATTAACGCCCTGGATAGCCTGACCGCCGGCAAAAAAGATACCACTGTCTTCTTCCGCGCGGATAAAACCGTCGATTACGAGACGATGATGAAAGTGATGGATACCCTGCATCAGGCGGGCTATCTCAAGATCGGGCTGGTGGGCGAAGAGACCGTCAAAGCCAAATAATCCGATTCTGTTCCTGAAAAGGCTGGCCGCGCGCCGGCCTTTTTTATGGCCGTCTGCCGGCGATGTGTTGGCCTGGCGTTGCCATCACGTTATCTGTCTGAGATATAATGTCGCTTCTTTTTGTTAACTAACAGGATTATATGGAACGCTTTCTGGAAAACGCTATGTACACTTCGCGCTGGCTGCTGGCACCGGTTTATTTTGGCCTTTCGCTGGGGCTGGTCGCGCTGACCATCAAATTTTTTCAGGAGATCGTCCACGTTCTGCCGCATATCTTCAGCGTCAGCGAGTCGGAATTGATCCTGACGCTGCTGTCGCTGGTGGACATGACCCTGGTGGGTGGCCTGCTGGTGATGGTGATGTTCTCGGGCTATGAGAATTTCGTGTCGCAACTGGATATCAATGAAGGGAAAGAGAAGCTGAGCTGGCTCGGTAAAATGGACGCCACCTCTCTGAAGAATAAAGTCGCGGCGTCAATTGTGGCGATCTCCTCTATCCACCTGCTGCGGGTGTTTATGGATGCGAAAAACGTGCCGGACAACAAGCTGATGTGGTACGTGATTATCCACCTGACCTTCGTCCTTTCGGCCTTTGTGATGGGCTATCTCGATCGTCTGAACAAAGTGAAACACTGATCTCTTCTCTCCCGGCGGTGTTAGCCGCTGGGCTTTTTTCTCCCCCGTTTCTGCTTCTCTGCGCTGGCGTATGTCCGGGCTTCTGCTTTGCTTAAAGGGCGCTTAACAACGGAGGCAAGGTGATGACGCGATTAACGGCCAAAGATTTCCCGCAGCAGCTGCTCGAGTATTATGACTACTATGCCCACGGCAAAATCAGCAAACGCGAGTTTCTCCAGCTGGCGGGGAAATATACCGTCGGTGGGATGACCGCGCTGGCGCTGTTTAATCTGCTGAAGCCCGACTATGCCCTGGCAGAGCAGGTACCGTTCACTGACCCGGATATCCGCCCGGAGTATATTCATTATCCCTCTCCTGACGGTCACGGCGAAGTGCGGGCTTACCTGGTGACGCCGACGAAAATAGCCGATAAAGCGCCCGCCGTTGTGGTGGTACATGAGAACCGCGGCCTGAATCCCTATATTGAAGACGTCGCCCGGCGGGTAGCGAAAGCGGGGTATATCGCGCTGGCGCCGGATGGCCTGAGCGCCGTCGGCGGCTATCCGGGGAATGATGATGAAGGCCGCGCGCTCCAGCAGAAAGTCGATCCCGTGAAGCTGATGAATGATTTTTTTGCGGCGGTCGCGTTTATGGCGAAGCATCCACAGGCGACGGGGAAGGTCGGTATCACCGGGTTTTGTTACGGCGGCGGCGTCAGCAACGCGGCGGCGGTGGCGATCCCGGAGCTAGCCTGCGCGGTGCCGTTTTACGGCCGCCAGCCGCCGCTGAAGGAGGTCGATAAAATTAAAGCGCCGCTGCTGCTGCACTATGCCGGCCTCGATAGCGGCATTAATGAAGGCTGGCCCGCCTATGAACAGGCGTTGAAGGAACACCATAAAGTCTACGAGGCCTATCTCTATCAGGGCGTGAATCACGGCTTTCATAATGATTCCACGCCGCGCTACGATCGGGCTGCGGCTGATCTGGCCTGGCAACGCACGCTGGCATGGTTTGAGAAGTATTTACGCTAGCGCAAACGACATAAATAGCGCTACCGCTCGCTCAAAAAAACGCTATATAATTTATTATACAGCGATTGGGAGGGCGCGATGGAAAATCATTTTGGCAAAGGCTTAATGGCGGGGCTACAGGCATCCTATGCTGACACCGCCGCGCATGCGGCGAATTTTTGCACCGACTATAAACGCGGGTTTGTGCTCGGCTACTCGCACCGCATGTTTGAAAAAACCGGCGACCGCCAGCTCAGCGCGTGGGAGGCGGGGATCCTGACCCGTCGCTATGGCCTTGACAGAGATATGGTGATGGATTTCTTCAAAGAAGGTGGGTCGGGTATGGCGATGCGCTATTTTCTGGCGGGCTATCGGCTGGAAAGCTAAACAGGACGGCTTCGCAGGCGGAGCCGTCCTGTGGTGGGAACCCTTTCCCGTCAGCGGGAAAGGGTGAAGACCTTACGCCTGGCGCTTATCTTCCGTTTGGGTGTCAAAGTCGCGGGCGTCGTGGCGCTCATGCAACTGCTCATTGAGCGGGCCGTTGGTGCGGTTGACGATGCGTCCGCGCTTGACGGCCGGACGGTTGCCGACATCCTGCGCCCAGCGCAGCACGTTTTTATAGCTCCCGGCGTCGAGGAACTCCGCCGCGTTATAGACATTGCCCAGCACTACGTTGCCATACCACGGCCAGACAGCCATATCGGCGATGGTGTACTCCTCGCCGGCCACATAGCGGCCGCGGGCGAGCTGTTTGTCCAGCACGTCGAGCTGGCGTTTGGCTTCCATCGTAAAGCGGTCGATCGCGTACTCGATCTTCACCGGCGCATAGTTATAGAAGTGGCCGAAGCCGCCGCCGAGGAACGGCGCCGCGCCCTGCAGCCAGAACAGCCAGTTGAGGGTTTCGGTGCGGCCGGCAGGATCTTTTGGCAGGAAGAAGCCAAATTTTTCCGCCAGATAGAGAAGAATGTTGCCGGACTCAAATACCCGGGTCGGCGGCGTGGTGGAGTGGTCGCTGAGGGCCGGGATCTTCGAGTTCGGGTTGATATCGACAAAGCCGCTGGAAAACTGATCGCCTTCGCCAATGCGTATTAGCCAGGCGTCGTACTCCGCGCCGCTGACGCCCAGCGCCAGCAGCTCCTCCAGCATGATCGTCACCTTCTGGCCGTTGGGCGTGCCCAGTGAGTATAGCTGGAGCGGATGGGTCCCGACCGGCAGGACGCGTTCATGGGTCGCGCCGGAAACGGGACGGTTGATATTGGCGAACGCGCCGCCGCTGTTTTGCTTCCATTCCCACACTTTGGGTGGCTGGTAGTTTTGCTCTGACATGCTGGTTTGCCTTTTTCGTGGATGTACAAAAAGTGTAGCAGGTGACCTCAGGCCATAATCCGCGCGGCCCACACGCTGACATCATCGCCGCTGCCCAGATCCGGCTGCACCAGGCCATTGACCATAAAGGTCGGCGAGACGTGAATGCCGTTCTGACGGGCGTATTTACTGTGCCACTTGATCACGTCCTGCAGCTCCGGGCGGGCAAAGGCGGCCCCCAGCAGCACGTGACTGTAACGTTCAATGCGCTCAATGATTTGCTGCGGCGTGGCGTTCATGTTCGGCCCGCTGCAGTGATCGGTAAACTCAAACTCTTCCCGATGGTCGGCCACGGCCTGCATCACCTTATGCGCCTGCTCTCTGCCGTGCGGCAGGGTGGACGCGGCGAGGATGCAGCGGACGATAACCCCGGAGAACAGATGCCACGGCTGCGACTGCAGGCGTATCTTGATGGTGACGTTATCGGCGCCGACCTCATCAAGCAGGTCGTCGAGCTTATTAAACGCGCGGACAGAGTAGGGGCAGGTGGGCTCAAGGAACACCTCAAACGTCCGCGGGCCGTGTCCCCAGACCAGCGGTTGGGCATTCAGATGCGAGGGTGTGCTCATTGTCGACTCCTGATGTTGCGTTGTTTTTTTGTTATATCACCGATAACGATATCACTTTTGCTTCCGGCTGCAGGGTTATTTTCCTTAACGGCACGATTAGCGAAACGAATGAGTGGTATCATCGTGACACCTCTGTCTGGTAAGTGCCTGCGGCAGGATAAGAAGAGGGAGTTTTGTTTCGCCAACTGCCCGGGCTGCATTAATTTGAGGTCAGGCTAAATGAGCAAAGGATCCACAAGCAGTGACGCCCCGTTTGGGACATTGTTAGGCTACGCACCCGGCGGCGTAGCGATTTATTCATCAAATTACAGTAGCTTAAATCCGCAGGACTACCCGGATGACGCGACGTTTCGCAGCTACATCGGCAATGAGTATATGGGGCATAAATGGCAGTGCGTTGAATTTGCGCGCCGCTTTCTGTTCCTGACCTACGGGTTTGTCTTTACCGACGTGGGGATGGCCTATGAAATCTTCTCCCTGCGTTTCCTGCGCGAAGTGGTCAATGACAACATTCTGCCGCTGCAGGCATTCGCCAATGGCTCCCGCCGTCCGCCTATCGCCGGTTCGCTGCTGATCTGGCAGAAGGGCGGCGAGTTTAAGCACACCGGCCACGTCGCGGTGATCACCCAGCTTGTGGGCAATAAAGTGCGTATCGCCGAGCAGAACGTCATTCACTCGCCGCTGCCGCAGGGCCAGCAGTGGACCCGCGAGCTGACCCTCGAGGTCAAAGACGGCCGGTACACCATCAAAGATACCTTTGCCGATACCGAAATTTTAGGCTGGATGATCCAGACCGCCGATACCGAACACAGCCTGCCGCAGCCGGTGCTGCCGGGTGAGGCGATGGCGATCAAAGGCGCGCGGCTGCCAAACAACGGCCAGTTCCGCGGTAAATGGCTGAACGAGAAAGACCCGCTGCAGAAAGCCTATGTGGCGGCCAACGGCCATTTCATTAACCAGGATCCCTATCAGTATTTCACCATCAGCGAAAGCGCCGAACAGGAGCTGATCAAGGCCACCAACGAGCTGCACCTGATGTATCTGCACGCCACCGATAAGGTAATGAAGGATGATAACCTGCTGGCGCTGTTTGATATCCCGAAAATCCTCTGGCCGCGTCTGCGTCTTTCCTGGCAGCGCCGTCGTCATCATATGATCACCGGGCGCATGGATTTTTGCATGGATGAGCGTGGGCTGAAGGTGTACGAGTACAATGCCGACTCCGCCTCCTGCCATACCGAAGGCGGGCTGATCCTCGAACAGTGGCTGAAGCAGGGCTACTACGGTACCGGCCACAATCCGGCGGAAGGTCTGCTCGATGAGCTGGCGGGGGCGTGGAAACACAGCCGGGCGCGGCCCTTCGTCCACATCATGCAGGACAAGGATCTGGAAGAGAACTACCACGCGCAGTTTATTCAGCGTTCGCTGACCCAGGCCGGTTTTGAGAGCAAAATTCTCTTTGGTCTTGATGAGCTGCGCTGGGACGCCGCCGGCCAGTTGATCGACGCCGACGGGCGGCTGGTCAACTGCGTCTGGAAAACCTGGGCATGGGAAACCGCCATTGAGCAGGTGCGCGAAGTCAGCGCCGATGAGTACGCGGCGGTGCCGATTCGTACCGGACATCCGCAGAATGAGGTGCGGTTGATTGACGTCCTGCTGCGTCCTGAAGTATTGGTATTCGAACCCCTGTGGACGGTGATCCCCGGCAACAAAGCGATTCTGCCGGTGCTGTGGTCGCTGTTCCCGCATCATCGCTATCTGCTGGATACCGATTTTGAGGTTAACGACGAGCTGGCGAAAACCGGTTATGCGGTCAAACCCATTTCCGGGCGCTGCGGGAACAATATCGACCTGATCGGTCCTCAGGATGAAGTTCTGGATAAGACCAGCGGCCAGTTTGTCGATCGCAAGAATATCTACCAGCAGCTGTGGTGCCTGCCGAAAGTGGACGGTAAGTACATTCAGGTGTGCACGTTTACCGTCGGCGGTAACTACGGCGGTACCTGCCTGCGCGGCGATTCGTCGCTGGTGGTGAAAAAAGAGAGCGATATCGAGCCGTTAATCGTTTTGAAAGACAAAGCATGACGTGCGAAACCCGGGTAGCGGCATACCCCTGTCCGGGTGACAACGTACAGAAAAGGATAGCCCCGGCATGGTCAGCGCCGCCGGGGAACACCTGCAACGAAGCCAAGATAATTAACACAACAACAAGACAGAAAAGGAAAATAGTATGCACGATCGGCGTCTCGCCGCCCGCGCGGGTGAACTCAAGCCCTCCGCCGTCCGCGAACTTCTCAAGCACAGTAAACTGCCCGGCGTGATCTCGCTTGGCGGCGGCATTCCGGCCCCGGAATTGTTTGATACCGAAGGCCTGGAGCTGGCGGTGCAGAAGGTGATGAGCGAACGTTTTCATGACGCATTCCAGTACGGTCTGACGGAGGGCTACCCGCCGCTACGTCAGGCGGTGAGTGAAATCTGTCACTCCCGTGGCGTGACCTGTTCTCCCGCTCAGGTCTATATCACCTCCGGCTCGCAGCAATCGCTGGATATCGTTGCCCGTACGCTGCTCGATCCAGGTGACACTATCGTCGTTGAACGTCCCACCTATCTGGCGGCGCTACAGGTGTTTCAGCTGGCGCAGGCCAATATTCTCAGTGTCGACACCGATGATGACGGGATGCTGGTGGAGCAACTGGCCGACCTGCTGGAGACCACCCGCGTCAAAGCCGTTTATCTGGTGCCGACGTTCGGCAACCCCGGCGGCAAAACGCTGAGCGAGACGCGTCGTCGTCGCCTGGTTGAGCTGGCGAAAAAATATGACTTCGTCATTCTGGAAGACGATCCCTATGGCGAAATTAGCTTCACTGACGCCGTTCGACGCCCGCTCTATCAGCACGCGGTTGAGCTGGGCTGTGAAGATCAGGTGGTCTACACCTCGACCTTTTCGAAGATCCTCGCGCCGGGGATGCGCATCGGCTGGGTCGTGATGCCGGACTGGCTGGCGCAGCAGACGGTGATCGTCAAGCAGGCGGCGGATCTGCATACCAATATGCTTTCGCAGGTGATCACCGCGGAGTACCTTGGCATGAACCGGCTGGAGAACCAGATTGCGTTGATTCGCGAAGACTACCGCAAGAAGTGTGTGGCGCTGGCCGACGCGCTGGAAAGCCGCCTTGGCGAGCACCTGGAATTCAGCCGCCCGCAGGGTGGCATGTTCCTGTGGGCGCGTTTCCGCTATCCGTTCGATACCATGGAATGGATGAAGAAAACGCTGGAAAACGGCGTAGTCTACGTTCCTGGCGAAGCGTTCTATCACGATAAGCCGGATACCCGTACTCTGCGTCTCTCCTACTCCACGGTGTCTGAGGCCGGGTTGCTGACGGCCGTTGAGCGGCTGGCGGCCTCCCTGTAATGACTCTGCTGTGCGCCGCGTAACGACGGCGCACAGCCCTTCGCGGCGAGAGCGGGAGGAACTGACGTTAGCGTCCAGCGCCAGGGTCAATCTGTCTCGGCGATCCGGTCATCCAGCCAGACCAGCATCAGCGATGCGAGAAAAGCAACCGCAAAGGTGCCAATAAACAACCACATAAATGTCCCTCGCGGGTTAATTATTTTTCTGATTTTACCGGAGAGCGATCGTTTCGGTCGGAGATGGAGATTTTTGTCCCAGCAGAATGGCTGGCGAGAGAGAAAAAGTCATCGGCATCAATATCGAAGTTGAGAATAATTTCCCTGTATTTCCCACCGTTAATCAATGCGTTGGCTTCTTTAATACTACTGGCAATAATGACTGGCATCAGTTTTATCTCATTTTGAAAACTGAGAAGCAAAATAAGAGTTAGTTCGTACCAGATCAACTACTTTTTATAGTATGTCGCAGCAGAAAAAAACGTCATATCGCGGCCCCGCAAGAGCGGGGTGTTTTATGGCGGTCATCTGGCTACCAACAGCACAATCTCATTCGACGCTGAAGATATACTGCGATTTCGCCCCCCATCAGGATGATTTTCCCTGCTGTTTTTCGCGCAATATCTCGCCACAGCGCTGCCGATCTTCGCCCAGTGTTTGCTGCTCCTGCGCGCTGAGCTGGCGCCAGGTGTCCAGCATCCGCTGCCCCAGCGCCGGCAGGTAATGGGTTTTATGCAATGCATAGTCCGAATTTCCCCCTTCGACGATATTTTGCATATCGTGGAGGAACTGGCGGCTGTCGTCATGATCGATCATGCAAAAGACTGCCCGGTAGTAGGCTTCTTCATCTGCGGTGTAATGCGGGGTGAACCACCAGACCAGCAGCGCGATAAGCGCCAAAAGCGGGATAATAAAAGGTAATTTTTTCAACATCAGTTTTTCGGTCGGAGACAATCAGCCGTCAGTGTACCTGCAATGACGGCCTGATGTAAGCGCCGGCCCCGGCGGGCCGGCACAGGCTAGTAGCCGACCGGGTAGATGCGGCCGGTCTGAACGCCTTCAATGCTGCGACGATAGGCCTGCGCCACGGCGGCGGCGGGGACGCTGGCAAAGCCCGGGAAAAAGTCGCCGTAGGCCGCCAGCGACTCGCTGAGCACGGTGGGGCTAATGAGATTGATGCGGATCCCGCGTGGCAGTTCGCAGGCGGCGGCGCGCACAAAGCCCTCCAGACCGGCGTTGACCGTCGTGGCATTGACCCCCTGAGCAATGGGCTCCTGGGCGACAATACCGCTGACCAGAGTAATCGACCCGCCGTCACGCAGGAAATGCTGCCCGATCAGCGCCAGGCGAATTTGCCCCAACAGCTTGTCCTGCAGCCCGAGGTTGAACTGACTGTCGGTCATGGTGCTTAACGGCCCAAAGTGCAGATTGCCGGTGGTGGAGACAATCGCATCTACTTCGCCCGTTTGGGCAAACAGCGCCTCGACGCTCTCCTGCGAGGTGATATCCACCTGATAATCCCCCCGGGTGCGGCCGACGCGGATAACGTCATGTCTCTGGCTCAGCTCTTCGCTGACCGCACGACCGATGGTGCCGCTGGCACCGATAACGATAATTTTCATAGCTGACTCCTGATGAGGTGAGACGCTATTCTTTAATAAAACGAATATCGGATAAACTGGCTAAAAGTTAGAACATTACTAACCAGAGGTTAGCAATATGGATAAGCTGCGAGGGATGGAGACGTTTATTGCCGTGGTGGAGTGCGGCAGCTTTACCGGGGCGGCGTCGCGCCTGGGGCTGTCGGCGGTGATGGTCGGAAAATATATCGCCCAGCTGGAAAGCCAGCTGGCGACGCGTCTGCTGGAGCGTAACACCCGACGCCAGAGCCTCACCGACGCCGGGCGGGTCTATTTTGACGAAGCGAAACGGGTGATGGAGCAGGTTTCTATCGCCGAAAGCGCGGTCGAGCGGCTGCGGCTGGCGCCCGCCGGCACCCTGCGAGTGAGTGCGCCCACCTCGTTTGGCGCCAGCGTGATCGCGCCCCTGACCTCCACCTTCCTGCAGGCCTGGCCTGCGGTCCGGGTGGAGCTGGATCTGACTAACCGGATGGTCGATCTGGTGGATGAGGGGGTCGATCTGGCGATCAGGATTGGCGAGATCCATCAGGAGGATCTGGTGGCCCGCTATCTGGCGCCGTATCGGATGGTGATCTGCGCCGCGCCGGCTTATCTGGCGCGTTACGGGACCCCCGGGACGCCAGAGGATCTCGCCGATCATCTCTGCCTGTCCCATACGGTCTGGACCGCCCGCAACGAGTGGCGGCTGCCGGGCATGGAGGGGGAAGTTCGCTGGAAACGCGATGCGATTTTACGCTGCAATGATGGTTACGCGCTGCGCCAGGCGGCAATCGCCGGGGCCGGGCTGCTGATGCAGCCGGAGGTGCTGCTGGCCGATGCGCTGGCCAGCGGCAGCCTGGTGCGGGTGCTGGAGGCCTGGACCCCGCAGCCGAGACCCGTGCATCTGCTCTGGCGCCAGGATCGTCGGCCCCTGCCGAAGCTGACGCAGTTTATTGCCCATCTTCAGCAGGGAATGGCCGACGCGCTGACAATGACCCGCGCGTCGGAATAATCACTCCTCCCGCAGCGCCTGCTGCCAGTCGGCAATCAGATCGTTGGGATCTTCGATCCCCACCGACAGGCGGATCAGCTGGGGCGTGATGCCATTCTCCAGACGTTTCTCCAGCGGGATCGAGGCATGGGTCATGCTGAACGGCTGGCTCACCAGACTCTCCACGCCGCCCAGGCTCTCCGCAAGCGTAAACCAGCGCAGCTTGCTGATAATGCGCTCGGCGTAACCTTCATCGCCCTTCACCACCACCGAAATCATGCCGCCGGGCAGCGCCATTTGCTGGCGCGCCAGCTGATGATGCGGGTGCGAGGCCAGCCAGGGGAACCAGACTCGCTCCACTTCCGGCTGCTGTTCCAGCCATTCGGCGAGCTGCAGCGCGTTCGCGCTGTGGCGCTCCATCCGCAGCGCCAGGGTACGGATACCACGTAGCGTCAGGAAGCTGCTGAACGGGTCGAGTACACCGCCTACCGCATTCTGCAGATAGCCAAGCTTTTCCGCGAGCTCGGAGTTATCGCCAACCACCGCCAGGCCGGCGACGACATCGGAATGGCCGTTGAGGTATTTGGTCGCGGAGTGCACCACAATATCAAATCCATGCTCCAGCGGGCGATGGATCGCCGGCGAGGCGAAGGTGTTATCGGCGACGCTGATCAGGTTATGGCGTCGCGCGATGGCGGCGATGGCGCTGAGATCCGCCAGCTTCAGCAGCGGGTTGGTGGGCGTTTCCACCCAGATCATGCGCGTATCGGGGCGGATCGCCGCTTCAATCCCCTTCAGGTCGTCGGGTTTCACCCAGCTCACCTGCAGACCAGCGCTACGGCGGAGCACGTTTTCCAGCAGGCGGTAAGTGCCGCCATACACATCATCGACCGCCACCAGGTGACTGTCCTTATCCAGCAGCTCCAGCACGGTGGAGATGGCGGCCAGCCCGGAGGCGAACGCGTAGCCGCGCGTGCCGTTTTCCAGGTCGGCGATCGCCGTCTCCAGCGCGTGGCGGGTAGGGTTCCCACTGCGGGAATATTCATAGCCGGTATGCTGCCCCGGCGCCGGCTGAGCAAAAGTGGAGGTGGCGTAAATCGGCGGCATCACTGCGCCGTGGCTGTCGGTGAAGGTTCCGCTATGTACGCTCAGGGTGTGGATAGATGACATAAAAAAATTCCTTATTGTGCGACTCGGTTACGCCAGGCGGTTAGAACATCGCTGCGGGTGACCAGGCCAAGAAAACGCGCGTTGTCAGCGATCACCGCCACCAGACCGCGATCGAGAATAGCCTGCAGTTCGCTCTCTGGCGCACGCTTATCGAGAGTTTCAACATGGCGGCTCATCGCTTCGCTGACCGGCAGGGAGAAGCGTTGGCGATCGCCCTGTACGTGGCGGATCAAATCCCACTCATCGACAATGCCGACCACGCGGCCATCCTCCAGCACCGGCAGCTGGGAGATGTCATACAGCCGCATGCGGGTAAAGACTGCGGCCAGGGTGTCGTCCGGCGCGGCCGTGACGGTGGCGCCTTCGTCATGGCGCAGGGCGATAAAATCACTGAGATCGCCCTGTTCGGGCCGGGCGATCAGTCCTTGCTGGCGCATCCAGTCATCGTTGAACATTTTGGACAGGTATTTATTGCCGCTATCACAGGCGAAGGTCACCACCCGTTTCGGACGGCTTTGTGCCCGGCAGTAGCGCAGGGCGGCGCTGAGCAAGGTGCCGGTGGAAGAGCCGGCCAGCACGCCCTCGACCTGCAGCAGCTGGCGCGCAGTCTGGAACGCTTCGCGGTCGCTGACGCGATACGCGGTATGTACCCCCTCCAGCCTGGCCAGCGGCGGGATAAAATCTTCGCCGATCCCTTCGACCAGCCAGGATCCCGTTTCGCCGTAGCGTCCGGTATCGACCTGATCGGCAAGGATCGAACCCGCCGGATCGGCGAGAATAAATTCCGTTTTCGGCGAGTGTTCAGCAAACCAGGCCTGAAGCCCGCCCAGCGTACCGCCGGAGCCGACGCCGACGACGACGGCGTCGATATCGCCCTCCAGCTGCTGATAAAGCTCCGGCGCGGTGGAGGTAGCGTGCGCCAGCGGATTAGCGTCGTTATTAAACTGGTCGATATAAAAGGCGCCCGGCGTTTCATCGGCAAGGCGGCGGGCATAATCCTGATAATAGGCAGGATGGCCTTTATTGACGTCGGAACGGGTGAGCAGCACCGTCGCGCCCAGCGCCCGCAGGTGAAAGATTTTCTCGCGGCTCATTTTGTCCGGCACCACCAGGATCAGCCGGTAATTTTTCTGCGCCGCGATCAGCGCCAGGCCGAGGCCGGTGTTGCCGGCGGTGGCTTCGATTATCGTTCCTCCGGGCGCCAGTTTTCCCTGGCGCTCGGCTTCATTAATCATCGACAGCGCAACGCGATCTTTAATTGACCCGCCGGGATTCTGATTTTCCAGTTTTAAAAACAGACTGCAGGGGCCGGTATCCAGTTTGTGCAACTGGAGCAGGGGAGTATGACCGATCAGGTCGCTCACGGAATGAAACAGTGACATAACCATTTACCCACTCGTTTAAGATATTTTTGCATGGTAGAGCTGTGAAAACGGTAATTTAAAGAACATTTCTCTGCCTGTTAGCGTCAAATGGAATATAAGATGCTATTTGGCCATCTGGAGGGAAAGCAGGGTAGCCACCTGGGCGGATCGATTGCCAGAAAAGGGCGTTTTTAGCCGCTTTTGGCGAGAAAATGGCGATTTGAATCAGCGTGTTATCTGATATCTGAAAATGTATTTTCGAAAAAATTCTATGGGGAATAGGCCTTAATGGCACAGAGGATACGGCGTGGTAGAAACCTACAGATATAGGGCGCAGAAAAGCAAAAACCCAGCCATAGGCTGGGTTCTCTGAATAAGTGGCGGACTCGGAATCATATCCACGATTAACGTGCTGTTTGTTATTGGTGTTGTTGGTATTTCTTGTAAACAGCGCCCCACGAAGGCCCCCATAAAAAATCGTTATTTAGCGAATGGGGTTTCGTTATGTGTGGAGTCAAGTCCACACATAACGGTCTGAGGTCCACATATAGTGGCTGGAACTCCATACATAGCAGCGCCAAACAACCCCTCCTACATTATGCAATCAAAGCCCCATTCCCTTTAGTGTTGAACATCTTTCAAACTTATATTTGATATGTTGGAACAACGGTTTTTGAGATAATCAGAAACGATGTTTTTTCTAATTTATAGATTCTATTAGTATTTTTGGTATACTTTTGAGATATCGTCATGCACCAGTTGAGATAACTAAACATCATGGCTCAATTTAATCACTTTGAACTCTCGCTTCTGAACCCCAGCTTTGACTCCCCTTTGGTCGATGCGCTGACGGAACTGGAGTTACTCCGACACCTGCGGCTGGAAACCGATGTTCACCCTATCCTGTTTGCGCAGTTGAAGGCGGTTTTCCACATGCTGGAGAGTCTTGGCTCTGCAAGGATTGAGGGAAATCACACCACGCTTGCCGACTATGTTGAAAGCAAAGTTGAAGGGACGCAGAGTTCGACGGACCAGCTCAAAGAAATCAATAATATTGAAGCCGCGATGGAGTATATCGACGAATACCTGAGCAACGGCGATGAGATAACGGAATATTTTATCCGCGAGTTGCATAGTCTGGCTGTCGTCGGGCTGCAACAGGAAGGCGACAGAACGCCCGGCGCATATCGACAACATAATGTCAGCATCGCTCAGTCTGACCATCTGCCACCGGACCACATCCGCGTTGCTGATTATATGGCGGAACTGACCGCCTTTATTAACCGTGCCGATAAGCCAAAGTACGATCTGATGAAGATTGCACTGGTGCATCACCGCTTTGGCTGGATACACCCCTTTGGCAATGGTAATGGCCGAACGGTCAGGCTGCTGACCTATGCGTTACTTATCAAGTATGGTTTTAATGTTCAGGCAGGTGGCCGGGTACTCAATCCGACTGCGGTATTTTGTAACGATCGTGAACGCTATTACGCCATGCTTTCGTTAGCCGATAAGGGAACAGAGCAGGGGCTGGAAGAATGGTGCTTATATGTGCTTTCGGGGATCTCCTCTGAGCTGAAGAAAGTCGATCAACTGACAAACCACGCTTTCCTGAGTGAAAAGATCCTGTATCCGGCCATCGATTTTTCGTCGGAGAGAGGAGTGATAAATCCGCTGGAATCAAAGGTTTTGAAACGTTCTGTTGAACTGGGGACGATAAAAGCGGGCGATCTCCGCGCTGTTTTGCCCGATCTGAAACCGACGCAGGTGACTTATCAGCTTGGTAAGCTGATTGAGCGGGGACTGCTTCAGCCGGTAGAACAGGGGGCTCGTACCTATACGGCGAAGTTTTCTAACTCGTATCTGATTCGTGGGGTGATTAAGGTTCTGCGGGACGAGGGGTTTATTCCTGACTTGTGATAACACCCCATCTGTAATTCAGATGGGGTGTTATGTTAAAGCAGGGCCTGAATTTCAAGCCAATATAATTTGTTCTGTTTAACCTTTGACTTGATTTCAGCTCTGTTTAATATGTATAACTGATTGTTTTCTTGATCATATTTAAGGTGTTTAGGGAAGTTTTTCTTTAAAAATATTGCACAATGTCTGGAAAATCCCATAAATTGCAGTTGCCATACAATCGGATCATTCGAGCCAAACTCTATGAATTGTGACCAATTTGCTCCCGGGTTATTTTCAAAAACAAGTGAAAGAAGTTGGCAATAATGTGAAATATAATTTTGTAGTTGATAACCTATTTTTAATTCTATATCTTTAATTGTATCATTTACTAATTTTGTTATATGAATAGAATTATTTTGATCAAATGGCTCTTGAGTCTTATCTGAAAGATAGATATTCTTTCTATTCGATATGTAATAAACAATCGCGTCAGAGATAATTTCACTTAATGTATTGCCATGCATCCACTTAGTTAAAATGACTGCGTAATATGGAATTGAATTAAAATTAAGACGGTTTAATCCTTTACTATATTTATCTATTTGATAAATATTGAATATGAGGGCCAATTTTTCTTTTATTTCTTCATTTGTAGGATTCCATGATAACTTTAGTTCGTCAATTGAATAATTCCTGATGCAATTAAATGCATTATGTTGTGAGTTAATAGCAATATGGCTATTTGCTAATAAAATATGTGTAGGTATGTTAATGTTATCTATGCTTTTCAAGGCATAATGTAATATATCGTTATTTCCATTATTTCTGAAATAATTGATAAGTGGTAAATTATTGGCTTTGTCAGTTCGTAGGGTATCAATCCTTACCATATCACTTAGTGTTCTGAGAAATTCGCTATTTTGAATCCCCTCAGTAGAACCAGTTTTTATTATTTGTTCTAGCTCTTTAATCCTTTTAGAATCGTTAAGATAAAAGCTGGGAGTTAGTTCAATTTCATTTTTATTGGATAGAATTAAATTTTTTACCGCTTTATCATTCCAGGTCCCACTTTCATCTTTTACGCAAAATATATCACCAGCTAACTCTATGGCTAGTCTTCCAGCTCTGCCTGCGAGATTCCAAAAATCCACAGGTTCAAAATATCTAGTACCCTTTTTTGATGTCAAAATAAATACTGAACGTGCGGGTAAATTTACCCCCTCAAGAAGAGTTGATGTGCAAAACAGGTAATCAATATTACCTATTTTAAAGTTGTATTCAATAAGATCTCTTATTGCTTGTGGCAGGTTTCCGAAATGAAATGCGACTCCATACTCTATAGCTTCAGCAAGTTCGTAGCCGGTATGCACAAATTCTCGGACCTGAGATGCTAGATCAAAATTTTGAGGTTTCTTGTTACTTTGTAATTTCTTTATGTAACGTAGGAAATCCCTTGTTCGAGATAATGTATTATCGATACCTCCAGTGTAAATAATCTTACTTTTCCCTTTGTTAATCTGGAAGATAAGATCATTAACAGATGTATAAGTCTGATTAACATTATCTATATCAATTAATTTGTTTTTATCAACATAACTAAACTTGTTGTTTAATAAATCAATAAAGTATAAGTTCTGAGCTGTAGCGCCTTCTATGCTGCGATAAACTTTAGCATGGTCCCGATTAAATAAATCATTAAATACTTCAGGGTTGGATAAATTTGGTGATGAGAAAAATAGTTTTGCGTTTGGATTTAAATTTAATGTTTGTTCGATCGCGGAATAGGTTACGAGACTTCGTGTATCATTTTTAATAGTAAGTTTTTGTGCTTCATCGACAAAAATATAATCAATAATTATATCAGGACATGTACTAATTAAACTAACTAATCTCTCTGGAGTCAATACGAAAACATACCCTTTACTATGATCAATACCTCCTCTGAGCATGTAAGATGTTGTTACTATCTTATACTGATTGCCATCAATTTCATCTCTTAGTTCATTTTTTAATTTTAATGTACTTTGGCTAATTAATGCTCTAGTTGGGACTATGAGCACTATATTTTTTTTAGCATTACCAAAAACAATATGTTTTATATATTCATTTATGACAAACGATTTCCCCATTGACGTAGGGCCGGCAAAGCTTAAAGTGTTTGAGGTAATTAGGGATTGATAAAGTTCATATTGTTTGTCTGTAAAAAATAATCCATCTATAGTAGTTCTTTGGAATGATTTTTTTATGGATGATTCTATTTCTCGGTCTAACGGTAAATGTACTCCTTGTGAGATTAAATTATCTGCGGCAAATATACCTAAACGATTTATGACCGCTGAACCTATCATTTTAAAATAAGGATCATCTGAATGAAATGCAGCTATTTTACTTATGATTTCAAATGATTTTGTTCGATGAGCTTCAACAAGTGAATGAGATAGAATATCAGCAAAACGTAAAGCTTTCTCTATTTTTGTTGTGTCAACAAATGGCAGATTATGAGTGCCGTTATTATTAAACAAACAATTATCGTATAAAATTGATATATATTTATAGATCTCTTTAAAATAGCTACTTGTATAAGCGTCCATCGAAAGACGTTGTGCTAATGGAATTTTTCTTGCTACATCTTTTTCGTTCATAATTTTTATCCAATTGTTAGCATTTCTTGGATTAATTTTTTACGAGTGATATCTATGTCTGTGAAAGGGACAATGTATATATGAAAGTCGTGACCAAAGAGTTTATGCTTTATAATTCTTTTTTCTATCGTATCAATTACACGAGAAGCATTATTTTTTACTAATGAATATGTCCAATCTCGGAATTCGTTGTTTCTCATAGACAATTGTGTATCACTTACAGGTAACTCAAATCCTAGGAAAACGCCAAAAGCTAGATCAAGGTTTGGCCCATTATTTCCTGAAGGTAATAGTATAGATTTTATTGTCTCATATCCTTCTTCAGTAACCATTTCATTTATGACATGAGTATCTATTAGACCTCGTTCAAATCCTAATCCGTTGGCTTTAAAGTCAGCAATAGAGTCAAACGCTTCACGAGCCCCCTCCAGTAAGTCCGAGTACATTTTGGACTCGCCAAAGACTAGTTGATAATTATTGTCGATCTCTAATAAATGTATACCATCGGAACCTTTGATATAATCATTTGCATCAGTCTTTAGCTCCATTTTGGATAGTAATTTAGGTGCGTTGAGACCTGATTCAAGGAATGCGTATAATAGTAGTTCACCTAACTCACCTTCATTTGATGTATAGGTACGAAATTTCTGTATTGCCTCTAAATATGGTTTGGGACTAAAAGATGGATGATTTTTTTCAAACTCAGCTATTCTTCTATTCGAATGTACGTAACAGACTATTAAGTCTCTTAATTCCTCAACCAATTTGTTATAAACAAAACTGTTACTCTCAATGTTTAGAACATGTAAGTTTACGGTAGATTGCCGTGGTGCTTTGTCTAATGTAAGTGTTCTAAATAAATTCAAGAACCGCTTGTTGACTCGTATGGGCAGCAGCATATCCATAATACCTTGTTGTTATCATGGATGAAATTTATCATGTGTGCCTCGTTTTGTCGATTTTATACTCACAGTATATATACTGTATAAAAACACAGTCAAGAGTAATTTTCAATTAAATTCGCTGTACCCTAGAACCACGGTAAGCCATTTGGACAAGAATTTATTAATGAAATGAATGTTTTTTACTAATGCGATTTTTAATATGTCAAATAAGTTAAACTACCTATAAAACAAATAATTACGGATATCAGCAGCTTACGCGCCGCATCGCGCTTTTCGTGGGCTTCCGCCAGCGTAATCTATGGATAGGGCCAAAGGCCAGAGGATTTCCTCACCTTCAAAACGGTAGCGGAAATACCATAGCTTAGAGTCGGTGATAAATATCGTCAGGTACAGACCTTGTGTGTCGGTGAGCTTGTAGTATTTTGCGAGGGGCTTTGCAGCGCGGATTTTACTGTCATTCAGAGTCACATGAGGGTCTCTTCATTCATCGAACTGAATGACCCGCAATTTGACCCCAAATTTTCCGAATACATAGAGATAAATAGAAACGTATCTGGAAAGATTTTTAATCTAACCTATTGAATTTAATAAACGATGGGGTGCATAGAGAAGCATAAAAACAGAAAAGTGGTGCCCGGACTCGGACTAACGCCGCAGGCG
>NZ_KV793000.1:0-80302 GCF_001808325.1 Klebsiella sp. HMSC16C06 | reverse complement strand
AGGGGTGAGCCGCTGTGCGGCGAATAATCGAACGCAGTTCGATGGAGAGTCCGGTCGTAGAAAAGCAAGAACCCGCCTTTTGGGCGGGTTCTTTAAATAGTGGTGCCCGGACTCGGAATCGAACCAAGGACACGGGGATTTTCAATCCCCTGCTCTACCGACTGAGCTATCCGGGCAACGGGGCGCATTAAACCGTAATCCGCCCACCCCGTCAACCAAATTTCTTAAATTACTTATCGATTGCTTATCTTTGCGGCAATTCTGCGTTCAAAGGCGCGTTTTGGCTTAACTTCACTGCATGCCGTTATCACCCTCGCGGGTTTTCCAGCCGCTGGTAATGGCGATTACGTGGCGCAACCCGGAGATAATATAATCGCCAATGACCTCTTCATCCTCGCGCGGGGAGCTCAGCGTAATTTCCGCATCCACGCCGTGGCGATAGGCGCCATGGTGGCTAAAAATAGTGCCGATATAGCACTTCCCGTTCAGCCAGACCGGAATATAGGCCACTGTCTCATAGATATAGTTGATGGCGACGCCGCTGTAGTAGTTATCCGCCTCGTCGGCGGAGGTGCCCGGTGGGATGGGGCAGATCGGCGCATCGTTGTCGCTGACGGGTTTGTCTTTCAGCAGGCTGCCCTGCATGACCTCCAGCGAACGCAGCAGATCCGCTTTATCGCTGTCGCTGAGGGGTGGGGTTAACGGCTGGTCTTTCTCCGGGGAGCGGATGCTGTTCAGCGTATAGCGATAGCGAACCGTCACCGCGGGCGTCTGGCTCGCAGTGCTGAACGGGCGCAGCAGGTAGAGATTATCTTCGCCAAACTGGCCGTTGTACCACAGGGCATACACCTGACCGTTGATTTTGACCCAGTGGTTCCATTGGTTAGCCCCGCGGCCATTGATAGAAAAGAGGGCGCCGGGCACCCCGGCATCGAAATCATCGCCGTTATCACTGTCGCTGCCGTCGACGGCGGCAAAGTCATTATCGCCGCGCCGGAGCACCCCGGTGTAGCTGAAGAGCCCGGTGCCGCCCACGTAGCTGTCGATGATCAGATCGCGTTTGCCGTCACCGTCGAGATCGATCAGGGTAAAGCTGACTTTACCGTTTTCTGAATCTGCGCTGATCGAGGAGCGCAGAAACGCCTGCCACTCGTCATCGCTGATATCCGGGGAAGGTTTGCTGGTCGAAACCAGGGTGTCATCGGCGTAGGTGAGCGTGAAGTCGGTAATATGGCCGGTTAACGGAAACTGCTCGGCGACCTTATTCAGCGACAATTCTGGATCGCTTTTTTGCGCTTTTAACACTGCGTTATACAGCGTGCGCAGGGCGAGGTTATCCGCCTCTTTCTGCTGCCTGGGGATCACCTGGCTGACAAAGGTCGGCAGCATCCAGGTGCCGCCGGGGGTGATTTCCCGACACATACCGGTGCTGTACTTCAGGCTGGGGGTAAAGGTTTTACCGTCCCAGACGCGGGTTTCGCCGGTTAGGCAGTCGGCAATGCCCCGTTCTTTGTGCAAAAAGACGATAGTGCCGTTGGCGTAGCTCGAGGCCTCGGTGGTCAGCAACCGTGGCTTGTTCAGCTGGGCGTTATCGACCAGCCACAGCGCATAGCCGTCGTTATAGGGCGCTCGCCAGCAGAGCGCCTGCACCAGAGAATGGGTTTTATCCAGCGCGGTCAGCGTGATCTGGCGCTCTGCCGCCGGGATGGCCGGGTTCTGCCAGTCGTCACAGCGCTGGTTCAGCAGCGGCGTCAGGGAGGGCAGCAGCTTCTGGCGCTGAAGTATGCTCAGCGCCACCGGCTGCGCGTTATGGATCACCGGGGCGGCGATAATCTCCGGGGCGGCAGTGGCTGGCAAAATGGCATCGTCGCCGGCATCGCCTTTATCCAGCAGCGCGTCGGCGGTGCCGGTGCGTCGCTGAAACGCATCCATTTTACCCAGTACCTCGCGGCTGCCGGCGCTGGAAAGCGGCAGGTGCTGGCCGTTAAGGGTGAATTCGATTTTGCGCTGATTCGCCAGGGCCTGTAGCAGGGCGGCAGTCTGATCGCTGTCCAGACGGAAGTGGCTGTCGTCCTGGGCGTCCAGCGCGCCAAGATCCCGGTCGTCGATCAGCAGGCTGGCGGTGGAGTCGGCGGGGATATCGTGCTCGATTTGCGCAAAGGTGGCCGTGGCGGCGAGGCGCTGTTCGCTGCCGGCGTTGCGGGTCAACAGCACGCTGACCTCGCCCATGCGGACGCCGTAACCCGCCGCCCGGCAGGTGCCAGTGTTATCGCAGGCGAGCTCCCAGTCTTTTTGCGTAAAGGAAAAACCTTGCAGGGGAGCCGCCAGCAGAGGTGTGGAGCACAGCCCCAGCCAGGCAGCCCAGAAGAACGCGCGCATATCAATCCCTGTCAGCAATCAGTGAGGGGGAAATTATAGGCGCGACGTGGCGGTTAGGATATCAGAATCAGGTTAAGGCGCCGCCCATACGACACTGGGCGAAGCGCAGAATATCTTCTGCCAGCCGCCGGGCCGTATCCACATCCGTCTGGCTACGCTTGATCAGCAGACGGCTCAGGCAGCCCTCGACGATCAGCTCCATCTGTTTAGCGACCATTTCCGGGTCATCCACCTCCAACTGAGTCAGCAGCTCATGAGTATAGGCCAGCGAAGCCTGCTTCTGCTGTTCCGCCAGCTGGTGAATGGGGTGCTGGGGATCGGGATAGAAGGTGCAGGCGGCGATAAACAGACAGCCGGGGTAGCGGTGGTTACTAACGCAGGTGGTGAGCGCGGCATAGCGTGCCAGCAGCTTTTGCTCTGCGCTTAAGGTGTCGTCCAGCAGCAACTGTCGGCGCCAGGCATCCACCTGCTGGCTCAGATAGCGAAGCGCGTCGTACAGCAGCGCTTCGCGATCGGGCCAGAAGCGTTTCAGGTCGCTCGTCGGACAGGACACGCGCTCAGCGACCATCTCCAGCGACGTGTTGGCGATACCTTCAATTTCAAGAATTTTAATGGCTTCTGCCAGGACGTCTTCACGTAGCACGGTGTTCTCCTCCATCTTTCCTCCTAAAGTGTCGCTCACGCTTGCCAATCGCGCAAATGGGCGCTGAATGCCGCGGCATCCATAAAGCCGGTGACTCGCCGCTCAGGCTGTTCCTGACCCTCAGCGTTGAAGAACAAGATCGTCGGCAGACCGAGCACCTGCAGGTGTTTCAGCAGCGCGACGTCTTGCGGGCTGTTCTTCGTCACATCAATCTGTAATAACACGGTGCCTTTCAGCGCCTGCTGCACGTCAGGTGAACTAAAGGTGTATTTTTCAAACTCTTTGCACGCCACGCACCAGTCGGCGTAAAGATCGAGCATCACCGGTTGGCCTTTTGCCTGCGCCAGCGCCTGGTTAAGCTCGGCCACCGAGTTGACGCGGGTGAACGTCAGATGCGCCTGCTGCTCGACTGCCGGAGCGCCAAATGCCCAGTCCTGTAGGGGCCGCGCGCTGACCAGCGCGGCAGCAAGCAGGATGATTTGTACCAGCCGCATCCACGGCCGGGTAGCGCCCAGCGAGGTGATAAACGCCCAGCTGAAGAAGGCGACGCCAAGCATTGACCACAGACGTAATCCCCACGGGTCGCCGACAATGCGCTCCAGCAGGAAAACGGGCAGAGCCAGGATCACGAACCCGAAGGCGGTCTTCACATGGCTCATCCACGGGCCGCTCTTCGGCAGCAGACGGTTGCCAAATACGGTGACGAGGATCAATGGCAGGCCCATGCCCAGCGCGTAGAGGTACAGCGTGCCGCCGCCCAGCCACAGATTACCGCTCTGGGCGATATACAACAGGATGGCGCTCAGCGGCGCGGTGGTGCATGGGGAGCAGATCAGTCCGGCAATGGCGCCCATCGCGAAAACGCCACCGGGCGAGCCGCCCTGGCGCTTATTGCTGAGCAGCGCCAACCGCGTCTGCAGCGAGGAGGGCAACTGGAGCGTGAACAGGCCGAACATGGAGAGCGCCAGCAGAATAAATACCACCGACAGTCCCGCCAGGACATACGGGTGCTGCAGGGCCGCCTGGAACTGCAGACCGGCGGCGGCCACCACCAGCCCCAGCGCGGTGTAGGTTAAGGCCATCCCCTGGACGTAAATAAAGGCCAGCAGCAGGGCGCGCGCGGTGGAAAGCCGCTGCTTTCCGCCCAGCACAATGCCGGAAATCAGCGGGTACATCGGCAGCACGCAGGGGGTGAAGGCGATACCAATACCTATCAGCAGCGCCCACAGCGCCGTAAAGGGCAGGCGGGCAGGCGTGTCTGCAGGCGGCACTGCGGCAGGCGCAGGTGATGTGGCGAGCTCCGGGGCCGGTCGCGGCTCAACCGGCAGCGGCGGGTTGAACGCCGGACGGCTGCTCGTCGACGGCATGGGCTCGATGGCGGTTGCCTGGCCGTCGGCAGAAGTCGCCAGCACGGCGCTCAGCGGGATCACTTTGGTTTCCGGTGGATAACAGAATCCGGCATCGGCGCAGCCCTGCCAGGTGACGGTGAGGGTGGCGTCTTTCTTCGCCTGCTTCACCGTGACCGGCACGGTCAGGCGCTGGCGGAAAATCTCGCTTTTGCCGTAAAACTCATCTTGATGCCACTCTCCTGCCGGGAGCGCCGGTTCGTCGATCGTCGCCCCGGCGGCGCGAAAGGTAAACTGTTGACGATAAAGATAGTAACCATCCTTGATTTGCCAGCTCAGGTTGACATCGTGCTGTTGCTGCTGAAAGTCAAAGGCAAAAGCCTGGTCAGCAGGCACGAAGTTCGAGCGCCCCGGCGCGTCGAATAACCCGGCGGTGGCTGACGTGCTGCACAGCAGCAGGATCAGCGTAATGATGCGGTAAGCCATGAGAGGTAATCGTTGTCTCCATGAATGACGGGTAGAACCAGCAGTTCAGGGGTTTGATACGGGTGGTGAGACTTCAGGCAATCCAGCAGCGCCTGCTGATGGGCAAGGTCGGTTTTGAGCAGCATCTGAACTTCATACTCCTGCTCGAGTTTCCCTTCCCAGTAATAGAGCGAGGTGGCGCCCGGCAGCAGCGTGGCACAGGCGGCCAGCTTGTCCGCCAGGGCTTTTGCCGCCAGATCCTGGGCGGTCGCTTCATCCGGCGCGGTACAGAGCACAACAACAGCATCAGGCGTAGTCATCATGAACCTCGTATCAGCGAAAAGAGGCACTATAGCACGCAAGATGCGGGGATATTAGCGTCACGATCGGGGGTAGGGGAGGGAAACGGGCAGCGGGCCCGCGCGGGGCCCGCTGCCAGCGGTATTTACAGCATAATCCCGCCAAAGATAAAGCCCAGGATCACGCACAGCGTGATAGCGATAACGCCAGGGATCAGGAAGGCGTGGTTAAAGACGTATTTGCCGATGCGCGTCGAGCCGGTGTCGTCCATCTCCACCGCCGCCAGCAGGGTCGGATAGGTTGGCAGGACGAACAGTGCCGAGACGGCGGCAAACGAGGCGATCGCCGTCAGCGGGCTGACGCCGAGCAGCAGCGCGGCGGGCATCAGCGCCTTGGTGGTGGCTGCCTGTGAGTAGAGCAGCGTGGCGGCGAAGAACAGCACCACCGCCAGCAGCCATGGGTAATTGTGCAGCAGGTCGCCGGCCACGGCCTGGATATCGCTGATGTGCGCTTTAACGAAGGTATCGCCCAGCCAGGCGACGCCGAGGACGCAGACGCAGGCGCTCATCCCGGATTTAAAGGTGCTGGCGTTGAGCACTTCGCCAGTGTCGATTTTGCAGGTGATGCTAATCAGGGTGGCGATGGTCAGCATAAACACCACGATCGCTTCGTTACGCGGCAGCACCGGGTTCTTGATCAGGCCGACGGTATCGCTGATGGCCGTGGCGTAGAACATCACCGCCACGATGCCGATCAAAAACAGGAGGACAGAGCGTTTGGCGTGCGGCTTCAGCTCAAACACCTGGCTGCCGCGCAGTCTGACTTCCCCCTTGGCCAGCCGCTCCTGGTAAATGGGATCGTCTTTCAGTTCGCAGCCGAGGAAGTTGCAAACAATCGCGGTGAGCATTACCGCCAGCAGGGTGACCGGAATACATATGGCCAGCAGCGTCAGGTAGCTAACGCCCAGCGGCTCAAGGATCCCGGCAAAGAACACCACCGCCGCGGAGATAGGCGAGGCGGTGATCGCTATCTGAGAGGCCACGACCGCAATCGACAGCGGACGAGATGGGCGAATGCCTTGCTCTTTGGCCACTTCGGTGATCACCGGCAGCGTGGAGAAGGCGGTATGGCCGGTGCCGGCGAGTACGGTCATAAACCAGGTCACCAGCGGGGCAAGGAAGGTAATGTACTTCGGGTGGCGGCGCAGCATCCGTTCGGCGAGGCTGACCAGGTAATCCATCCCGCCTGCGACCTGCATGGCGGCGATAGCGGCGATGACCGCCATGATGATTTCAATAACGTCGAAGGGTATCGCACCCGGTTTGATTTGAAAAATAAGCGTCAGGACAAGGACGCCAAGGCCACCGGCAAAGCCGATACCAATGCCGCCGAGCCTGGCGCCGAGATAAATCGCCAGCAGGACAATAACCAGTTCTGCACCAAACATATATGCCTTCCTTGTTTTTTAACAAGTTGATATTGGATTGTTGTATTTTAGTAAAACTAAAAAGCAAAAAAGGCATGTCATCGCTGACATGCCTTTCAATGACTAACCGGAAAGATTACTGTTCGCTTTCATCGGTATAACGCTTCGCTTTATAAGCAGGATGCATCAGGTTTTGCGCGGAGAAAATATCATCCAGCTCCGCCGCCGTCAGCAGCCCACGCTCCAGCACCACTTCCCGCACGCTCTTGCCGGTTTCGGCGCAGATCTTGCCGACGATATCGCCATTGTGGTGGCCGATAAACGGGTTGAGGTAGGTGACGATGCCGATGGAGTTGTAGACGTAGCCTTCACATACCGCTTTATTGGCGGTGATGCCGTTAACGCATTTCTCCAGCAGGTTGTAGCAGGCGTTGGTCAGGATATGTATGGATTCGAACATCGCCTGGCCGATCACCGGCTCCATCACGTTCAGCTGCAGCTGCCCGGCTTCGGAGGCCATGGTCACCGTGGTGTCGTTGCCGATGACTTTAAAGCAGACCTGGTTGACCACCTCCGGCACTACCGGGTTAACCTTCGCCGGCATAATAGAGGAACCCGCCTGCAGCTCCGGCAGGTTGATTTCGTTGAGGCCCGCGCGTGGACCGGAAGAGAGCAGGCGCAGGTCGTTACAGATCTTGGACAGTTTCACCGCCAGGCGTTTCAGCGAGCTGTGAACCATGACGTACGCCCCGCAGTCCGAGGTGGCTTCAATCAGATCTTCCGCCGGAACGACCGGTAAGTTGCTCACTTCCGCCAGCTTCTGCACCGCCAGCTGTTGATAGCCGTCCGGGGTGTTGAGGCGTGTACCGATGGCGGTGGCGCCGAGGTTCACCTCCAGCAGCAGCTCCGCAGTGCGCAGAATACTTTTGGTCTCTTCATTAAGCAGCACATTGAAGGCATGGAACTCCTGGCCGAGGGTCATCGGCACCGCGTCCTGCAGCTGGGTGCGGCCCATTTTGAGAATGTCCTGGAACTCCACGGCTTTCGCCTGGAAGCCTTCGCCCAGCTGTTTAATCGCATCGATTAACTTCAGGATGGAGGCATACACCGCGATGCGGAATCCGGTCGGGTAGGCATCGTTGGTGGACTGGCATTTGTTGACGTGATCGTTTGGGTTCAGGTACTGGTATTCGCCTTTCTGATGGCCCATCAGCTCGAGGCCGATGTTCGCCAGGACTTCGTTGGTGTTCATGTTTACGGAGGTGCCGGCCCCGCCCTGGAAGACATCGACCGGGAACTGGTCCATGCATTTGCCGTTATTCAGGACTTCGTCACAGGCGGCGATAATCGCATTTGCCGCGCTTTTGGGAATGGTCTGCAGCTCCTTGTTCGCCAGCGCGGCGGCTTTCTTCACCATCACCATGCCGCGCACGAATTCTGGTATGTCGCTGATTTTGCTGTTGCTAATGTAGAAGTTTTCAATCGCTCGCAGAGTATGAACGCCGTAGTAAGCGTCCGCGGGAACTTCCCTGGTGCCCAACAGATCTTCTTCGATACGAATGTTGTTTAACATGTGAACCTTCTTTTCAAGCTGCCAATGAATTCACCAAATACACAGAATATCCAGGATTCAGTATATTTTCTGGCCGACGATTATTTCCTTAACCGGCCTGGTGCCCAAGATCATATGCTGATGATAGCGAATATCAGTAAGCTTGATCACTTATTACATCGCGGGTGTGAGAAGATTTATTAATCTGTGAAATGGGTCACCGCTTTCCTATTGCTGGAAAAAATAAGCATTTCCGCTGATTGAAAAGCCGCGCAGCATCCCCATCTTAGTGGGATGCGATCAGCAAATTGATGATTACGGGGGCTGAGCTCAGCGCCCGTTGATGAAGGAGACGCCGGTGCGTTGGATTCCGTTTATTGCCTTTTTTCTTTACGTTTACATTGAGATATCGATCTTTATCCAGGTCGCGCACGTGCTGGGCGTCTTTATGACCCTAATCCTGGTGATCTTTAGCTCGGTGGTAGGGATGTCGCTGGTGCGTAACCAGGGCTTCAAAAATTTCCTGCTGATGCAGCAGAAGATGGCCGCAGGCGAGAGCCCGGCGGCGGAGATGATCAAGAGCGTTTCACTGATTATTGCCGGTCTGCTGCTGTTGCTCCCGGGGTTCTTTACCGACTTCCTTGGCCTGCTGCTATTGCTGCCGCCAGTGCAGAAGCACCTGACGATGAAGCTGATGCCGCATCTGCGCTTCAGCCGGATGCCGGGCGGCGGCTTTAGCGCCGGTACTGGCGGCGGTGAGACCTTCGAAGGGGAATTCCAGCGTAAGGATCAACAGCGCGACCGTCTGGACCATAAGGACGATCCCCGCGATTAATACACGCCCGGCCCGGTCAGCAGATGCGACCGGGCCGCTTTCTTTCCAGGCCTACACGCTTCCCGTCGCCAGCTTGCGCCTGGGTAAAAACAGCCACAGCCCCGCCAGCATCACCAGCGCGTACAGGCTTTTCCAGCCGACCATCGCCAGCAGCAGCAGACAGAGAATGCTGCCCACCACCGCCAATAGCCGATAGCGCCCGCGCAGCAAACGACAGCCGGCCAGCATGCACAGCAGGTAGATCATGATGAAAATGCCGTTGGCATAGACGATCAGCGCGTCCAGATTGATATCGAGCAAATAGATACACAGGGTGCTGACCACGCAGGAGCCCAGCACGGCGTTGAGGGCATTGCGCGGGATCTGCCGTGGCGACAGCCGTGCGAGGTAGCTTTCGGGCTTATGCTGCGCCTGCGACCAGACCAGGCGGGCGAAGCTTTGAATATAGATGTTGAGGCTGGCGAAACAGGCGAGATAGCCGATGACGCAGGCCACCCACAGCGCTTCGACACCGAACAGACGGACCACGATGTTCGGTAGCGACGCGGCCGCCGCCATCTCCTCGCCAAAGGCGTGGAAGTGCAGCACCAGCACGGTACAGGCCCAGTAGACCGAACCGGCAAGCAGCAGGCCTATCATCAGCGCCCTGGGGAAATCACGCTCGGGATGTTTAAACTCCGAGGCCAGGTGAGCAAAAGCTTCCAGACCGACAAAGCACCAGAACATGACCGACAGCGCGGAGAAGAGCTGACCATGGTCGATCTCCGTCAGGGCGGGGAAGGGGATCTGCGCCGGGCTTATCCCGCCACGCCACCAGACGGCGACGATCAGCGCCACAATCAGCACGGCAACCAGCGTCTGCAGGTTGGCGCTGGAGCTGGCGCCACGCGAACCGATCCACCAGACGATGGCCAGGGTGCCCAGCTCCGCCAACAGTAGCTGCGCATCATGCCAGCCGAACAGCGCCTGGCCGAAGCCGGTGGCGATGTGCAGCGCGGCGGGGAGTCCGACCGGGATAACGGATAAAAACAGCCAGCCGGTGACGCTGGCCAGACGTGGGCCAAATGCCATATCGACAAAGTGGGCCACGCCGCCCGCGCTGGGAAAATGGCGGCCCAGCAGGGCAAAGACGATGGCAATCGGGAAAACAAGGAGAATGAGCAGCGGCCATGCCCACAGACTGTTATCGCCAGCGACCAGCGCCGCCAGCGCCGGGACGGCGAAGACGCCGGTACCCAGCAATGAGGTGGAAAGTAATCCGACTCCCTGTCCCAGTCCCAACTCCTGTTTTAAACCACTCATGATTCCATCCTGCGCCAGTGAAAAAAAAGAGAGTATCACAATCGCTTTTCCTTATGACGCATTGGCCGATAGCGCTGCTTTTTGCGCGCTAGCGCAAAGGTAAAAATTTTTTTTGATTTTGCCCTTGAAGCGGGAAATGGCCACCCCCATCTCTCTCTGCACTAGCCGGTAAACCGCGTTCGGCCCGGCGTCACCCATAACTGATAATGACTTTCTCGAAGGAGAGCTATCAATGAGTATTCGTCCGTTACATGATCGTGTGATCGTCAAACGTAAAGAAGTTGAAACCAAATCTGCAGGCGGCATCGTTCTGACCGGTTCTGCGGCAGCTAAATCAACTCGTGGCGAAATCATCGCTGTCGGTAAAGGCCGCATTCTGGAAAACGGAACTGTGCAGCCGCTGGACGTTAAAGTTGGTGACATCGTGATTTTCAACGATGGCTACGGCGTGAAGTCTGAGAAGATCGACAACGAAGAAGTGCTGATCATGTCCGAAAGCGACATCCTGGCAATTGTTGAAGCGTAATTCGCACGACCCTGAACGAATTTGAGGAATAAAAGAAATGGCAGCAAAAGACGTAAAATTCGGTAACGACGCTCGTGTAAAAATGCTGCGCGGCGTAAACGTACTGGCAGATGCAGTTAAAGTGACCCTGGGCCCGAAAGGCCGCAACGTGGTGCTGGACAAATCCTTCGGCGCGCCGACCATCACTAAAGATGGCGTTTCCGTTGCTCGTGAAATCGAACTGGAAGACAAGTTCGAAAACATGGGTGCGCAGATGGTGAAAGAAGTTGCCTCTAAAGCGAACGACGCGGCAGGCGACGGTACCACCACCGCAACCGTACTGGCTCAGGCTATCGTGAACGAAGGCCTGAAAGCTGTTGCAGCAGGCATGAACCCGATGGATCTGAAACGTGGTATCGACAAAGCTGTCATTGCCGCCGTTGAAGAACTGAAAGCGCTGTCCGTACCGTGCTCTGACTCTAAAGCGATTGCTCAGGTTGGTACCATCTCCGCTAACTCCGACGAAACCGTCGGTAAACTGATCGCGGAAGCGATGGATAAAGTCGGTAAAGAAGGCGTGATCACCGTTGAAGACGGTACCGGTCTGGAAGACGAACTGGACGTAGTTGAAGGTATGCAGTTCGACCGCGGCTACCTGTCTCCGTACTTCATCAACAAGCCGGACACCGGTGCCGTTGAGCTGGAAAGCCCGTTCATCCTGCTGGCTGACAAAAAAATCTCCAACATCCGCGAAATGCTGCCGGTTCTGGAAGCCGTAGCGAAAGCGGGCAAACCGCTGGTTATCATCGCTGAAGACGTTGAAGGCGAAGCGCTGGCGACCCTGGTGGTTAACACCATGCGCGGCATCGTTAAAGTGGCTGCGGTGAAAGCACCGGGCTTCGGCGACCGTCGTAAAGCCATGCTGCAGGATATCGCTACCCTGACTGGCGGTACCGTTATCTCTGAAGAGATCGGTATGGAGCTGGAAAAAGCGACTCTGGAAGATCTGGGCCAGGCGAAACGCGTGGTTATCAACAAAGACACCACCACCATCATCGATGGCGTTGGCGAAGAGTCTGCAATCCAGGGCCGTGTAGCTCAGATCCGTAAGCAGATCGAAGAAGCGACCTCCGATTACGACCGTGAAAAACTGCAGGAACGTGTCGCTAAACTGGCTGGTGGCGTGGCAGTAATCAAAGTCGGTGCGGCTACCGAAGTTGAAATGAAAGAGAAAAAAGCACGCGTCGACGACGCCCTGCACGCAACCCGTGCTGCGGTTGAAGAAGGCGTGGTGGCTGGCGGCGGCGTAGCGCTGGTTCGCGTTGCGGCGAAACTCGCTGGCCTGACCGGTCAGAACGAAGATCAGAACGTCGGTATCAAAGTTGCGCTGCGCGCAATGGAAGCGCCGCTGCGTCAGATCGTGTCCAACGCCGGTGAAGAGCCGTCTGTTGTTGCTAACAACGTGAAAGCTGGCGACGGTAACTACGGTTACAACGCAGCAACTGAAGAATACGGCAACATGATCGACTTCGGTATCTTGGACCCAACCAAAGTGACCCGTTCTGCTCTGCAGTACGCGGCATCCGTGGCTGGTCTGATGATCACCACCGAGTGCATGGTGACCGACCTGCCGAAAGGCGACGCGCCTGACTTAGGTGCTGCTGGCGGTATGGGCGGCATGGGCGGTATGGGCGGCATGATGTAATCGTGCGCTCTACGGCATAAAAAAGCAGAAACCCCTGGCCAGCAATGGCTGGGGGTTTTTCTTTTGGCGCGCTTTTTAGTATAAGGCTTATACATAAAAATCATTTAAGCTGCATCAGAGCGGCAAGCACCTCCGTTTCGGGCGTGAACTGACAAGCGCGACCGGGGAGGGAATGAACGCGGCTCATGCCGACGCAGTTTGAAGGATGATAGATTTACATCCGGGCCAGTGCGTCCAGCTCATCGATCATGGGGAATAACATGCAGGTAAAATATTTAGCAGGGATTGTCGGCGCAGCCTTATTGTTGGCAGGTTGCAGTTCCAGCAATGAATTAACCTCTGCCGGCCAGAATGTGCGCTTCGTGCAGGAGAAGCCGGGCGCAGAGTGTCAGCTGTTAGGGACCGCGACGGGTAAACAGAGCAACTGGCTCTCCGGCCAGAATGGCGATGAGGGTGGTTCCATGCGCGGTGCGGCAAACGCCCTGCGCAACCAGGCGGCAGCGATGGGCGGCAACGTGATTTACGGCGTCAGCAGCCCGACGCAGAACCTGCTGTCGAGCTTTGTACCTACCGACAGCGAAATGAACGGCCAGGTTTATAAGTGCCCGAACTGATGCGTGACGCCTCTCTCTGCGAGCGCGGAGAGAGGCGTGGCCGCTAGATGAGGATCAGGCGCTAAGCTCCGCTTTCTTCTCCAGATAGAAGGCGTGCAGAGGACGCAGGCACTCTTCCAGACTGAGCATTCTTCCCGGCTGGGAAGGGATAATGGTACTGAAGATCTGGCATGGCGCTAGCTCTGCGTGCATCGCCTTGAGCTTGGGGCTTTTCTCAATAAGCCGCGTCACAACGTTATTTTCCAACTCTGATAAATGCGGCACGCTAGTTTTGACCACCGCCCCGGAGACGATTTTTTTGCCTTCGTCAGTTTCGCAGCAGTACAGCACACCCAGATAATGGGAAAACAGGTTCAGCTTCCAGTCTTCCTGGGGATAATGCTGGTAATCGATATTGGGCTGAGTGGTTAAGTCGACGGTATAGCACATTAAAAAATCCATATTTGAACTTAAATACTTAACCAGTTCCAGGTCGCCGACTGTTTTTAATGCTTGTTGAATACCGATAATTAATGCTTCGATTTGCAGATCGTCAATACATAAAGTACTAATTTGTTCATCCTGAAATACAAGAATTAACGTTGACTGTGTTTCGCCAGGTTTGAGCGTAATGGACATGATTCGCCGCTCAGGGGATGGTTGCTGTATTTCAGCCGTCTCAACCTGAGGAATATTGGCAACAAGTGCCTCATTATACGTGATAAGCTCATCTTTATAGGCCTCTCCCTGGTTTTCAAGCCGCTGGAAAATCACAGCCATTCTGCTCTGCAGTATCAGGAGCAGATCAGCTAGCACCGGTGCCTGAAGATAGTAAATCTCGCAAAAGCCATTTTCCTTCTTAACTTTCAGCAGCAACGCTAAAAATCGCTCTTCAAAGGTAATTCCTGCGGTATTAAAACCTATAAACGTTCCTTGCATATTCTTCTCCTTTATTAAGCAGTAGTCACCGACTTCGATTGTGAGAGATCGATAACACGATCGGCGGATGCAATGGTCGATGGTCGATGCGCGACGATAATGCGGGTGATACTTAGCGCTGAAATAGACTGATTGATAACCGACTCATTTCTGAGGTCAAGATGGCTGGTAGCCTCATCCATGAATAAAATACTCGGTTTGCGATACAGTGCGCGGGCGATCAAGATACGCTGCTTTTGCCCACCTGAAATACCCAGCCCAAGTTCGCCGACAATGGTTTCGTATCCCATAGCCATCTTCATAATTTCATCATGAATGTTGCACCGTCTGGCACACTCCATCACAAAATCAAGATCGGCGCTATCATCGAAGCCACTTATATTATCAATAAGGGAGCCGGAAAAGAGACGGTCTTCCTGGAGTACGCAGGCGATACCAAGACGATAGTTATTCAAACCAATCTTTTTAATCTCCAGATTATCCGCCAGTATTTCGCCGGAATCCGGCGAGAGCAGTCCGCACATAACTTTTAATAGTGTGGTTTTCCCTACGCCAGATGGGCCAATTAACGCAACTGATTCTCCAGGAGCAACGGTTATGTTCAAATTTGTAAAGATGGGTTGTGAAAAAGGATCGTATTGATAACTAAGATTTCTCACTTCAAGTTTTACGCCAGTGTTTTCCGTAAAAACACGCCGCGATGGAAGTTCTTTTTCTGGTTCACTAAATGCTATTTCTGATAGACGTTCGTTGTGCAGTGAGAGCATACGAAGCTGCATCACCAAATCAATGAGATTCGATGCACGTTGAGAAAACTGACCCCGATAGGCGTTAAATGCCATAAACATACCGAGCGTCATCTCATTATCAATTACCATAATGGCACCCAACCACAGTACCACTACCTGATCGATTGAGGTGATAAAGGTATTAATGCCACCAAACATCATATCGAATCGAGTTTGCTTGATTCCTGCATTGCTGGCGTCAACGTTAAGATTCAGCCAATGCTGTGAGCGACGTTCTTTTAAATTCAGTGCTTTGATCGTAGAAATGCCATAAAGTGACTCCATAAAGTGGGAGTTAGCACGTGCGCCTTTAACTACCTGTTCTTCCGTTACGCGACGATAAAAGCTATAGGTAGCAAAGCGCATAATCGCATAGCAAATGGTAAAGCCGATGACGACCCAGACTAACCAACCACCATATAAGGTCAGCATCACCAATAAACCGATTGTCATTATCGAGTCGATGATGCCGGTAACGATACTATTGGTAAATATTGAGCGAATCGTATCCAAAGACGAGAAGCGAGACTGAATATCACCTAAATGCCTTTTCTCAAAAAAGGATAATGGCAAACTTGTCAGATGATCGAATAACGTCGTTTTCCATTGAATATTTGTCAGGGTATTTAACGTTAACGACGTCCATGCACGTAGCATGCTAATAAACGTGCGGAATAGGGTAAAAAATATCAACCCGATACAGATAACAGACAGTAAGCTTTGGTCGTGAGCCATAATCACATGGTCAGTGACTAGCTGTGTACCAATCGGTAACAGGAGTCCGATAGCTTCTACCACTACAGAGTAAGCAAAGATCTTAATCAGTGCTGATTTTAAACCAACAATTTTATGCATTAAATCCAGCAATCGTAATCGGGATTTTGCTTCTTCTTGCTGGAAGTTATGATCGGGCCAAAGTTCAAGCGCTACACCGGTAAAATTGTTTGACATCTCATTGATGCCAATGATTCTTTTACCCAACGCCGGATCGTGAATAACAAATCCGTTTTTCCTTACCTTTGTAAGAACAACGTAGTGGTTCATCCCCCAGTGGATGATGCAGGGGAGTTTAAGCTGCTTTATTTCATCAAGGTCAAGAGCTAACGCCCGGCTTTTTAAGCCGGCATGCTCTGCAGTTTTGCTTAGAGACATTAGTGAGGAGCCCTGGGAGGGGCTACCAAACCGCTGACGGAAATTAAACAGATCGATATTCAACCCATAAAAACCACAGACCATTGCCAGACAGGCAATTCCACATTCTGATGATTCTGACTGAAGAATAACGGGCGTTTTGTTAACAAGAGAAAAATTTAACTTTGCAACAACAGTTTTGAAAAGTTCGTTAGTCATGGATCGGCCCAGTAATGCTTTGAGTTATCTTATACACAGGGGTAAACATCCACATATAGAGCGGACGCTCTTCCAGGAATACAACAGCTTGAGCCTTGAGGCCATTTGAAAGCGAAAGCGTTTTACCATTATATTCAAAGGTTTTGTTTTCAATTTTCACAATGGTCTTATAGAGCGCCAGTTCCTGCTGGTTTGTGCCGTTCGTAACATTGGTATACTCAGACATTTCTTGTCGAGATGTGGGAACAGAAGATATTGAAAGTATTTTTCCCGGGAATTGACCAAATTTATCTGATGGGAATGCAGCATAACGAATGTTAATTTCATCCCCAGGTTTTACATAAGGTATACTATTGTTAGGTAACCATAAAATAAGATAATACTCTATATCACCGGTAGGTTTTATCTGTGCTAGACTGCTGCCTTTATCAACCATTTGGCCTTTAGTGACGGTCAATGATTCAATACGGCCTTCAGTCGTTGCTTTAATAATAATGTTACCGTTTGCGTTTGATTCAACCAGTTGATTTTTATAATCATTAATCTGGTTTTCTTGTGACGAGATTTGATTGTCAAAATCAGCTATTTTTGTAATTTTATCACTATTGAGCTGAGTGACCTGCGATTCCAGTTGCATTTTCTGACTCACCAGAGACTGGTAAGTGCTTTGTTGTTGAAAATACAAAGAGTGTTGATAGTTATATTGGTCTTTGGTAATCAGTCCGTCACTTAAATACTTATCATAGCTGGATAGATTATCATGCATTTTCTTTAATCCAGCTTGGGCGTTAGCCAACATGCGATTAGTTTCTTTTAACGAATCATTGATTGTTTTTAACTGCTTCTCTAAAGAAATGGTTGTTTCTTCTTTATTATGATTCAGTTTTGAAATGATATCTTCAGCATTTGCGATCTTTTCATTAATGACCTCTATTTGTGCCGCACTAACATTACCCGTTGTGGTGTTCCGGGAAATGTCGATCTCATATAACGGCTGGCCTTTGGTCACAATATCGCCGACTTTTACATATTGGGAGATAACAAAGCCTTGCTGCGGGGCATAAACGTTGACAGAGTGAGGTAGAGTAATGACCTCTCCCTGAACGTCGATTCTCTGGGTAAAGGAGCAAAATACTGTGGTGGCTATCAGGATCGCAAGAAAAGCAAAAGAGAGTAATGCAACAAGCCATGCTGGAAGCCCTGCGAGCAGCAGTGCCTTTCCTTTCCAGTGATGCTTTTTATACTCAATCGCTTCCTTGCGATAGATTTTTTTTAACATAGTTATCGCTTAAATTATAAAATGAAAAGGCCCGATACGTCAGGCCTTAATTACTAATGAATGCTTGTCAACAAACTGTTGAGCTAATCATTGGCGCGTAAACTTAGTTGCTCCAGAAGTTCAGGGTGCCGTCATAAATAGCATCCATTACGCCCTGAGCATAATCCAGAGTCATATCCCAGCCAACGATACCCGCTGCAATACCAAAGCAAACGCCACCGAGAATAACCCCGGCGATCATCCCTACACCCTGGCCGATTGAGCCGATACCGAAGATACCGCCACTTACGCCACCCCAACGTCCGGCGTACGCTGTACCAAAAATAGCGCCCAGAGAGGCGCCCAGTGCGACAGCGCCAACTTCTTTTGCGGCCCAGGTGACGATATCGGTAAGAGTATCGGTCAGCGCACCGCCAGAAATTTCTTCCATTTCAAATACAGTTAATTGGTGCATGATTAGTCCTTTAACTAAAATTAAAATTATATATTCATTCCAGACCAGAATTTGGTCCGCAGAAAAGATAGTCGTTGCTGTAGTATGAATCAACTCAACTAAATATGAATTGTTGATGAAATTAGAGCTTAATAGTGAATCAAATCTAAACTATTTATAGGTTCATAAAACAGTAACTAATTCAGCAGGTGGTGGCACGCAGCTATTATCGATGTGCTGCAGATATATTGATTTATTCTTGCATTCATATATGACATTTTTTTGGTTGTTGACATAAAAATAAAAAAGGTGGATATCATTATCCACCTTTTGTAGGGGTATGGAGGTTATACTTTTACTCTTCCTGTATGACAACTTCAAGCATAGCTTTTACATGACCGGAAGAGACTTCAGCGCTATTGTCACTCATGCGATAATAGTCGGCGGTGAAGGTAAAGTTTTGTGATGCCTGTGCCTTAGCGAAGCTATAAGTTTCGGCGTCGTAAAATATTATAGGCTTGTTGTCAATTTTGAAGATAACGCCAACGTTATTTGCGGCTTCGGTTCCAGTTATCATGTTATCGATGATCCCATCCCCGGCAGAACTGGTGCCATTAACAGGGTTAAACCAGTAGTAAAGCTTGTTGCCAACTGAACCTTGTGGGCAAGTCACATCCATTTTGATGGTTTTTTGTGAGGGAGTTGTACCTCCTCGAGAAATGGACATTAAAGTATTTTTTTCAATTTTATTCAGGGTGATTTGGCTTGGCCCTGATACTGAAATATCGCAAGAGGTCTCTTTATATGAAATAGTCTTGAACTTCAGGGTTGCTGTCAACAAAAGGCGGTCTGCTGCCCTTGGGTTGGTGCTTAAGTTACCTGCTGAGAATTTAAATACCGGGTTTGTACTGGTGCCGGATGTATCGATGACCTGCTTTGTTTTAATTAACCATACCGTCATGAATTTATAATCTTCATTCGATTCTAAAATAGGTACGATTGTAGATTGAGCAACAGCAGGATTAATAGAACCATTTTTGCTGCTCAGAAGATCTGAAAACTGAAAGCCAATTCCATCTATGCCGGTTTCATAGACCGGTTTGCCCCTTATACCCGTGACGCCGGTAACTTCCGGCGCTGTTGATTCAACAATATACTGGTCTCCCATTATTTTGCTGCACTCAAATGTTTTATAATGTCCGGTACCGACTTTTTTAGTATAGAGGACTGTACCCACCGGAATTGTTGGGTCTGTTGCGATTTTAGGACTTATGTTAAACATTGCTTGTCCAGCGGAACCAGAATAATCGCATTTGGCAATTACCACGCTACAACAGCATAGTAGGGATAAAAAAAGAAGTATTTTTCTCATTCTTTATTGTTCCTTGGTCAATATTAGCGACAAACCGTTTCGATTTGACTGATGCCAGACGCTTTGCCTTCCCTGGCCGGTAAAGTAAATGAAGCGTTACATTGCTGCGCTGCGCTTTTGCCCCACTGGACGTTAAGGATCCCGGTCTCTTGCAGGCCAGACATATAGACCATCCCGGCATCGCTGACGATGCTTGGCTGCGATTTGCTCTCTCCGGCGAGCAGCACCATTGCGCCATAAGGCACGTCCTGGCCATTGGCGGTTTTCAGGTGTACGAATGCACGCTGGCCGATATTGCCGTCATAATTGGCACGCACGATGGCACCGCGGGTCGGCACGACGCTTTGCGTAGTTTCTGGAAGCTCCATATCTTCACCCAGTGAAGTGCTGTCGAGGGTGATGTCGGTACGACGGTAAGGTGTAACGTACGGGACGATGGCGTAGCCGCGATAGTCAGTGGAAATCGTGTTATCGTTAGTCAGTTTCACGTTATCCAGTCCTGGTGCTTTAACTAATACGGCGGCGTCGGTAATATCCTGACCAAGCGTGATACCGTCAGCATGGGCGACGATGCTGCCGTTGGCGCCGTAGTCAATGCGCTCGCTACCACGATCGTAGCTGTAACCGGCATTGACGCTGCCGCGCGCACCGTTATAGGTAGCGCGCATATCGCCGCTGTAGTATTCCCGGTTGCTATACCCCTGCTGCAGGCTCCATTCCAGGCTGTCGTTATCCAGCCCAACGCCGCCGATAGAAACGGACTGATCCGTGGAACCCGGGTTGCTGTTGGTTAATTGATAGCTGGTGTAAGTGCCCGGTAGCCAGTTGCTTAGTGGCAGCGTTACGGTCAGCGTGATGCGCTGATCGTCCTGTGCATCTTTACCAGAGTTATCCCCGCTCCATGTGTAGCGGTTATAGCTATAGCCGAGGTAGTAGTTCACATTCCGGAAACCGCCGTTGTACCCTACGCTAATCGACTTGTTGGTGCGCTTATCATCCCAGTAATCTTCGATTAATCCGCTTATCGACAGGCTACCCAGCCCTTTACCCAGGCTTTGGTTAAGCGTCAGGTTGGTGCGGTTGCGTAGCGAGCGTGAAGTGTAGTAACCGTCATTAGAGTAGCTATCCAGGACCTCAGAAAGGGTATGAAAACCGCGAGTAGAATAGCGGTAACCGGCGATGGTGACGTTCGTACCGGTTTCAACAATGTTTTTCCCGTAACGTACACGCCAGGACTGTCCGGAGGTCTTTTCATCCTCTTTCTTTTTCGACCAGGCCTGGGTGACGTCTGCTGAGGCTGCCCCAAGCTCGCCAAGGTTATAGCCAAGACCTGATGACAACGCCTGGTAGCGCGAAGCAGCCTGTACGCCGCCATACACCGTCAGGCTACTGGAGACGCCATAGGTGGCGGTGGCCTGCGTAAAGGGAGTCTCATCCACGCTTCCATCGTAAGGACGATATTTACCTGACGTGATCTCATACTCCAGCTGATCTTCACGCACCATTACCGGCAGCGTGGCGAACGGCACGACAAACTCTTGTTTGGAACCATCCGACTCTTCTACAGTGACGTACAAATCGCCGCTACCACCGCTTGGGTACATATCGGTGATTTCAAATGCCCCCGGAGCGACGTAGGTCTGGTATACCTGATAGCCGTTTTGTTTAATGATGACGCGGGCATTTGTTCTGGCGATACCGCGAATGATTGGCGCATAGCCGCGCATACTTTCCGGGAGCATCGACGTATCGGTCGCCAGCTGTATGCCGGTAAACGGCACACTGTCGAAGATACCGTTGAGCGATGAGCTCTCACCCATGACCAGGTTACTGTTGATGGAGCGAATACTGCGCTGCATATAGAGATAGGCCGAATCCCAGTCCCCGGCATCGCTATTATTTTTATTCCAGGTGCTGAGGTTACGGATGCGCCATGGGCCAACGTTGAGACCAGACTGCAGGTTCAGGCTGTAGTATTCATCATTAGCCTGCATGTCGTTCGAGCCGCTGAACTGATAGTTCACCAGTAAAGCGTTAATGCCGTCATCAAACTGATCCGGTGGAATATACCCTTGGGCAGTAGTGGATAGCGCCGCCTGTGGGATAGAAATATTTAAACGTTGTGCGGTGAAGTCAAAATCCGCTTTGGTATCCGGGATGACAGTAAAATTTGCGCAACCGTTTTTGTCCTCGACCAGTTCAGGAAACGCTTTAACGCGTACACCATACTCCGCTAACGTTTTTAGACTTAGGCAAGGAGTGAGCGCAGGCTCGCGGTTATCGCCGGTAGCGCGACTATTGGCGACAAACTTCATCGTCCGGGTATCCAGGTAGCGGCCGTTAAACATGATATCGACCCGATAATCTCCTGGCGCCTGCGCATTCTGGGTTTGAAAAATGGATAAGTCGGGAGTGGTTGATGGATCGCTACCATTCAATGAACTAATGAATGAGGGATCGAAAAAATCACGTGCTTGCGCTTTATTATTCAAACCAGAAAGCAATGCAGGAAGCATTGCGATAAAGACGGTGGATAGTTTGAATAATCCATTATTCTTATTTGGCATAGACACATCCCTATAATGATAAAATAAATTTTTATTACAGCGATGAGGAGTAGAGCGACCCTGCTCCGCCATAATCATTGACCACTTTCCAGGTAATACTGGAAGCGTTAATATTTTCTTTTAACGTCACTTCTTTGGTCGTCATTGGAGCGACCGAGTTGACTTCCGGTTTCACTTCTTTGCCGCCGATCTGAATGCTATGGAAATAGTAGAAAAAGGGTGTCGGATTTTTGATCGTCAGTTTAGTGCCAGCTTTACGCCATTCGAGCTTTTTTGCTTCCGTATTCGGAGTGAGATCGAAAAGCGCTTTGGGACGGTAGACCAGCCGCATACGATGGCGGACCGCCAGTTGAATAGTGTTGTTATTCGCTTTGGCGTCATCTGCTGGGGGGATCGCCATCACGTTAAAATAGTACATGGATTCCCGGTCGGCCGGTGCATTGACGTTTCCGTTAGAAAACAGACGAACCGTATTCTGTTGCTTCCCTTCAAGGCGGAACAGTGGCGGAGTGGCCATAAAAGGGGGCGCTTTCCCTGCCGGAGCTTCAACCCAGGATTTAATGAGATAGGGGATATCGTCTTTATTTTCGATTTGGGCGGTAATTTCACGCGCACCTTCTTTATAAAGATAGCGGGTGGATTCAATTACAATACCGGCGTGGGCAATACTGCTGAGGAGTAATGCGCAGGAGGCGGTGAGATTTAATAAGGTCCTGAACATGGCTTTTCTCTGAATGCAAAAAGGGCCCGCCGTAAAGCGGAACCCTTCGGGAAAGTATTAGAGGGTGTAATCGATAGTAAAGGTTGCGACACCTTTAACCGGGCCTTCAGTAACCACGGTAGCAGCGTTGGTTCTTACATAGCCAGTGGTGTATTTCAGCTTAGTACCGTCGGTTGCAGAGTAGGTTTCAGACATAGTGTCAGAACCGTCGAATGCTACGCGATGGGAGTCGCTGACGCGCTTGATACCGATACCGATACCTGCGGCACCGTTAGCAGCGGTGTTGTCCAGAATGGTTGCATCGCTGCTGGTAGTGCCACTAACATTTACGGTCACGCCGGTAACCGGTGTGGCGCTGCCCTGGGCGCAGTCTTTCACGTCAAAACCGAAGTCCTGAGTTTTGAACAGAGTACCTGCCGCTTCAGCATTCGCTTCGGTGGTGGTTACAGTGATCAGCTGTACGATACCGTTGTTCAGGGTACCAGTCGGAGTCACGACGCAAGAGTTAGATGCATCAGATACTTCACCCAGTACAGTTACCTGAGCGGTGTTAGTTGCCATTGCCTGAGCACTCAGCACTGCAGATGCAGCGACCATTACAGCTACGATTGTTTTTTTCATTTAATTAATCCATATATAGATACTTAGTCCTGTATAGAATCGATAACAGTTATCAAAAGAATGGAGTATGTATTCCTATTGATATTGAAAATAAGCATCAGCATTCCTTTATATAGTGCTGAACCTATCATCCTGTTGAACGACACTACAATATCGCTTGCCATAGCGAACCATGGGGAAGCCGGAGTAATTTAAGATTGTGGTGCAAAAAATGCTTGTGAATTCTTTATGAAATGCCCGTGAATTTAATGCTTTTATATTATGTGGATATGCGACTTCTATTTTAGATGAATTTAATCTGAAAATGCGGGGGCTAAACGAGATAACTGTCGCATGTCTCTTTATGTGCTGTATCCTGTGCAATGACAGTCAATATGAACTGCGCTTTCCTCTTTTTGAAGAGGATCATGTTTATGATATAGGTTGGCTGATTGTATTTAATTTAATTATGGATAACGGTGTTTCGTGGGGCAGGGATATGGATGACGCTGTATTATTTAATGGGTGTATGATTAATCATGAGATTGTCTTTAATGCCAATATGAATGAATTACGGCCGCTTTCTGGTGATGGAGAGTGTGTCACCCTGAATGCACCTACCGCCAGATGCTTACTTTTACTTTTGCAAAATAGCGGCAAAGTGATTTCGCGTGATGAATTTCTGGCTGCTGTCTGGGAAAATAGAGGGGTGGTGGTTTCACAAAATACGTTTTATCAAAATATCTCTTTGCTGCGAAAATCATTGCTCAAAGCGGGGCTGTCGGCGGATATCATTATCACCGTCAGGCAAAAAGGGTTTAGCGTCGCGCCAGATACCCTGATCATCCCTCTCTCTGATGAAGAGTGCGAGAATATGAATCGGGCGACATTAACGCATTATCAAAATAATAAGGTTGCCGACGTTACTGCCGAGAGCAAAGGTCATTCTGACGATCACGTAGTTATTCCATTAACAGAAAGCTTAGCGATTCAGGGCAATGAGTTGATAGAGAATAAAGTGGAGATACCAGGAAAACAATCGGAACGATTACAGGTAACTTTTAAAATGCCCACCTGGTTAATCGCGCTGATTGTAGTGATGATTGTGATTAATATCGTGGTGCTGGTGGTGCTTCACCGTTAGCTTGTCGCAATAGGGGGTTATCACGTAATGCGATAGCTGATAGCTGATAGCTGATAGCTGATAGCTGGTTACCTAATCCTCTGGCAAGAAATGGCTTCACATGGTTTGTCTGCCAGACCGTCCTGGCAGACAAGTGAATCTGACGTTTATCGCTGCTTCAGCCCTAAATCCAGCGGCGTCTTGCTGGGTTCCCCGCCGATCTCGCGCGCCAGCTTCGGCACCATATAGCCGGAGATGAGGGTCAATAGTTCACGCATGATTTCACGGGCTTCATCATCGCTAACCATGAAGTGCGCCGCCCCTTGTACCCGATCCAGCACGTGCAGGTAGTAGGGCATTACCCCGGCGTCAAACAGCGCATTGCTGAGGTCGGCCAGGGTTTGCGCGTTGTCGTTCACCCCGCGCAGCAGCACGCTCTGGTTGAGCAACGTGACGCCCGCCTGACGCAGCATGGCCATCGCCGCGCGGAACTCATCGTCAATTTCATTGGCGTGGTTGACGTGGTTAACCAGGATCACCTGCAGCGACGAACGCTGGAAGCGGCTGGCCAGCGTCTCGGTGATGCGCGCCGGGATCACAATTGGCAGGCGGCTGTGAATACGCAGACGCTTAACGTGCGGAATAGCTTCCAGCTGGGTCATCAGCCAGTCAAGCTCATGGTCCTTTGCCATCAGCGGGTCGCCGCCGGAGAAGATGATTTCATCAAGCTGCGGATGCGCTGCGATGTAGTCCATTGCCGTCTGCCAGTTGCGCCTGGTGCCCTGATTTTCGGCGTATGGGAAGTGGCGGCGGAAGCAGTAACGACAATTTACCGCACAACCGCCTTTCACCAGTAGCAGTGCCCGGTTGTGATATTTGTGCAACAAGCCGGGCACCACGCTGTGCTGTTCTTCCAGCGGATCGGTGGAGTATCCGGGGGCGACGATAAACTCTTCCTCGGCGGTAAGTACCTGACGAAGCAGCGGATCGTTAGGGTTGCCTTTCTCCATGCGGGCGATAAACGCGCGCGGGACGCGCAGCGGGAACAGGCGTCTGGCCTCGCGTCCGGCCAGCAGTTTTTCATCAGCGTCTACATTTAAAAGACGCAGCAGTTCATCAGGACTGGTCACAACATTGGCAAGTTGCGTTATCCAATCTTCTCTGGATGGGGTATTTAGGGTTACAATATGCGCCATTTTGTGGCTTAGCTACCAGTTAAACAATTTCAGAGGGCCTTATGGCGACTTACTATAGCAACGATTTTCGTGCTGGTCTTAAAATCATGTTAGATGGCGAACCTTATGCGGTAGAAGCCAGCGAATTCGTTAAACCAGGTAAAGGCCAGGCGTTTGCGCGCGTTAAACTGCGCCGCCTGCTGACTGGCACCCGTGTTGAGAAAACCTTCAAATCTACCGATTCGGCAGAAGGCGCGGACGTTGTCGATATGAACCTGACTTACCTGTACAACGACGGTGAGTTCTGGCACTTCATGAACAACGAAACTTTCGAACAGCTGTCTGCTGACGCGAAAGCGATCGGTGACAACGCTAAATGGCTGCTGGATCAGGCTGAGTGCATCGTGACCCTGTGGAACGGCCAACCGATCGCGGTCACCCCGCCGAACTTCGTTGAGCTGGAAATCATTGAAACCGATCCAGGTCTGAAAGGCGACACCGCGGGTACCGGCGGTAAACCAGCGACCCTGTCTACTGGCGCCGTGGTTAAAGTTCCGCTGTTCGTCCAGATTGGCGAAGTGATCAAAGTGGATACTCGCTCTGGCGAATACGTATCCCGTGTGAAATAATTTCGCGTCATGATGACTGGCGCAGCCTCCGTGCTGCGCCGCTCTTTACGCACAGGTACGACGAACACGAGACATGAAGCGCAGCGTAAAACTTCTGGTGTTACTGTTTCTGAGCAGCGCGTTACTGGCTGGCTGCAACACCGCCCGCGGAGTGGGTGAAGATATTCAGGGCCTGGGCCACGCCATCTCTCACGCCGTGAGCTAAATTTCCTTCCGTTTTGCTAGTGGCGGTTGCCTCCTGGCGCGCCAGCTTCCTCCACGAATATTCCTTTTCTCTTAAAAATCGCAAAGATCCCTTCATCTGTGGACGGTTTGTCTATGCTTATAGGGCATGAAAACAAAACTGACACTAAGGATGACATTATGGTGAAAAAAACGATTGCAGCGTTCTTTACGGTTTTGGTCCTCTCTTCAGCACTGACTGCTTGTAACACTACGCGCGGAGTGGGTCAGGATATTTCAGAAGGCGGCAGCGCAATCTCTGGTGCGGCAACCAAAGCTCAGCAATAACGCCGTCGACGGTACGGTTTTACGCCGTACCGTTCTTCACTTCCCCCATCCTGTTGGATATACTCACTGCGACTTTTCATCCACCTTACGGGACGACCCGTAAGCGTTTCTCATCCGGGGACGGCCCCAGCAAAGGAGCCTTATGTCCTGGATAGTCTTATTTATCGCTGGTCTGCTGGAAGTGGTATGGGCCGTCGGCCTGAAATATACCCATGGCTTTAGCCGGCTGGTTCCCAGCGTCATCACCATCGTGGCGATGGTCGTCAGCATGGCGCTGCTTTCGTGGGCGATGAAAACCCTGCCGGTGGGAACTGCTTACGCCGTCTGGACCGGAATCGGCGCTGTGGGCGCCGCCGTGACCGGTATTGTGCTGTTGGGTGAATCCGCCAGCGCTATGCGTATCGCCAGTCTCGCCTGCATCGTGGTCGGCATCATTGGCCTGAAGATTAGCGCGCACTAGTTGTAGCGCTGATTGACCCAGATCAGTTTGCTGACATCAAAGCCCTGCCGGGTAGCAATATCCAGCATCTGCTGCCTGACCTCCGGAGCGATGGTGGGTGCCCGCGCCAGTAACCAGAGATAGTCGCGATCGGGTCCGCAGACCAGCGCGTAACGATACTCCTTATCCAGCGCAATGACGTTATAGCTGCCGTAGAAAGGGCCGAAGAAGGAGATCTTCAACGCGGCGCGGCTGGGCTCCCCGGTAAAGTACGCCACTCCGTCCGTTTTCTGCCACATACCGCGGTCGGGGTTATAGCCTTTATTGACCACGTCCAGGCCGCCGTCATCGCGTGGGTGCCAGGCGATCGTGACCTTTTCCAGACCGCTTTCAAAAGGGTGGTCAAAGCGGGCGATTTCATACCAGGTACCCAGATAGCGCTGAACGTCGAAGGGACTGACCACGGTGATGCCCGGCGGCGGGGTGGGCGTGCTGCAGGCGACAGACAGGAACGAGACGGCAATCGCGGTGATTATCGGCAGGATACGCATGGCATGCTCCTTGCTGGCTTTTAAGCTAAGTGTAGAGTCCAGCAGGGAAAAGGCGGCAAGATTTTTACATGAAGCGAGCCCGGTAGCAGAAATGCGACCGGGCTCTTGCAGGATCAGATAAACAGTACGCCAACGAGGGTGATGACGCTGAGGATTGCCGCCAGGCCGTAGAAGACCCACTTACCGTTGGGTACATGGATTTTCAGGTCGTGCATGGCGTGGTGAATACGGTGTAGACCGCACCACAGCGGCAGAACAATCATCAGAAAGATGAATGCGCGGCCGATAAAGCTTTGGGCAAAAGCCAGCACGCGCTCATAGCTGAAGGCGTCTGCCGGGGCGAGCCCCAGCGGCAGCAAGATGCCGACCAGCAGCACCATCACCGGCGCGACGATCGCGCCCCACATGCCGCCTGCGCCAAACAGCCCCCAGAATACGGGTTCATCGGAACGTTTCGGATTGGGATTAATCATCTCAGCCTCCTTACCAGAACAGGGCCACAAACAGGATCACCACAGTGACCACCGCCGTTACCACCCAGAGCCCTTTAATGACCGGCTCTGGCCCCATTTTTTCGCCTTTGATGATGACGTTGGCGGCTTTCGGCGCCAGCTCAAACCAGGTTTTGGTGTGCAGCAGCGCCGCCGCCAGGGTAATCAGATTGAGGATCACCACCACCGGGTTTTGCAGGAATCCGATATATCCCGCCCAGCTTTCGGCGCCGTGCTTGAGGGCAAACAGCCCGTAAATCAGCACAATGCTAAACCATACTGTCGGTACCGCTGTCCCTTCCCGCACCATGTAGAAGCGATAAAACGGCAGCTTTTTCCACCAGGTGGAGGTCATTGGCCGCACGTAGGGTTTGCGTTTCGTCGTCATAATGCACTCCTTAGCGTGGTTTCAGGGTGGCGATAAGAAAGTCTTTCGAGCTTTCCACCTTGCCCTGCTGGATCGCGGCCGCCGGGTCGACGTGCTTCGGACACACTTCCGAGCAGTAGCCCACGAAAGTACAGGTCCAGACGCCGTTCTGGCCGTTAAGCTGCGCCATACGTTCCTTTTTGCCGTGGTCGCGGCTGTCTTCGTTGTAGCGGTGGGCGAGGGTGATCGCCGCCGGGCCGATAAATTCCGGATTCAGGCCGAACTGCGGGCAGGCGGCATAGCACAGCCCGCAGTTGATGCAGCCGGAGAACTGATGGTATTTGGCCATCTGGGCTGGCGTCTGCTTGTTTGGCCCCTGGTCCGGCGTGCGGTTATTGCCGATGATATACGGCTTAATGGCCTCCAGACTTTCGATAAAGTGGGTCATATCCACCACCAGATCGCGTTCGATCGGGAAGTTGGCCAGCGCCTCAACTTTGATGCCTTTGGTGTAATCGCGCAGGAACGTTTTGCAGGCCAGCTTCGGCACCTTGTTGACCATCATGCCGCAGGAGCCGCAGATCGCCATCCGGCAGGACCAGCGGTAGCTCAGGTCTGGCGCCAGGTTGTCTTTGATGTAGCCCAGGGCGTCCAGCAGCGAGGTCTGCTCATCATAGGGCACGTCATAGAATGCGCTATGCGGTGCGGTGTCGACCTCCGGGTTGTAGCGCACCACTTCGACTTTCAGGTTTTTCATCTCAGCCATGGGTGGTCTCCTTCTTCTCAGCCGCTTCCGCTTCGGCGCCATAGACACGTTTTGCCGGTGGCAGCGTGGTGATCTTCACGTCGCCATATTCCAGACGGGTGGTGCCATCGGCCTCGCGGAAGGCGAGGGTGTGCTTGAGGAAGTTGACGTCGTCGCGCTCGGTACAGCCCTCATCCAGACGCTGGTGCGCACCGCGCGATTCTTTTCGGGCGATGGCCGAGTGCGCCATACATTCGGCAACGTTCAGGCCGTGTCCCAGTTCAATGGTGTACAGCAGGTCGGTGTTGAACACGCTGGAGTTGTCGGTAATGCGCACGCGCTTGAAGCGCTCCTGCAGCTCAGCCAGCTTATCGATAGTTTTCTGCATCAGCTCCGGCGTACGGTAGATGCCGCAGCCTTCCTCCATCGACAGCCCCATTTCGTCGCGGATTTTCGCCCAGTTTTCGTTACCTTCCTGGTTAACGAGATTTTTCAGCCGTTGCTCTACATCGGCGGCCTGTGCATCCAGTGCGGCACTATTTGCCTCAGTCGTCTGTGCGGCGCGCTGCATAGCCTGTTCCCCGGCCAGGCGGCCGAAGACCACCAGCTCGGCCAGCGAGTTGGAACCCAGACGGTTGGCGCCGTGCAGACCGACGGACGAGCATTCGCCCACGGCAAACAGCCCTTTGATCCGGGTTTCGCACTGCTGATCGGTTTCGATACCGCCCATGGTGTAGTGCGCGGTCGGGCGCACCGGGATCGGCTCTTTCACCGGGTCGACGCCGACGTAGGCTTTCGCCAGTTCACAGATAAACGGCAGACGCTCCAGCAGTTTTTTCTCGCCGAGGTGGCGGAGATCGAGGTAGACCACGTCGCCGCGCGGCGTCGGGATGGTGTTCCCTTTCCGCCATTCGTGCCAGAAGGCCTGGGACACTTTGTCGCGTGGACCCAGCTCCATATATTTGTTCTTCGGTTCGCCGAGCGGGGTTTCCGGGCCCATGCCGTAATCCTGCAGGTAGCGATAGCCGTTTTTGTTGACCAGAATCCCGCCTTCACCGCGGCAGCCTTCGGTCATCAGGATCCCGGAGCCCGGCAGGCCGGTCGGGTGATACTGAACAAATTCCATATCGCGCAGCGGCACGCCATGGCCCAGCGCCATACCCATACCATCACCAGTAACGATGCCGCCGTTGGTGTTGTAACGATAGACGCGCCCGGCGCCGCCGGTAGCCAGCACGACCGCGTTAGCGCGGATCTGCACCAGGGTGCCTTCCATCATATTCATCGCCACCAGGCCGCGGGCCTGCCCGTCATCGACCAGCAGGTCAAGGACGAAATGTTCATCAAAGCGCTGAATTTGGGGAAACTGAAGGGAGGTCTGGAAGAGAGTATGCAGCATGTGGAAGCCGGTTTTATCGGCGGCAAACCAGGTGCGTTCGATTTTCATCCCACCGAAGCGCCGGACGTTGACGCTGCCGTCGGGGCGGCGGCTCCACGGGCATCCCCACTGTTCCAGCTGGGTCATTTCCGTTGGGCAGTGATGAACGAAATAGTCGACGACATCCTGCTCGCACAGCCAGTCGCCTCCGGCGACGGTGTCGTGAAAATGATACTCAAAGCTATCGTGATCCTGGGCAACGGCTGCGGACCCCCCTTCTGCAGCGACCGTATGGCTGCGCATCGGATAGACTTTAGAAATCAGGGCGATTTTGGCATTGGGGTTGGCCTGGGCGGCGGCGATAGCGGCGCGTAGGCCTGCTCCGCCAGCACCAATTACGGCGAGATCGGCTTGAAAAGTTTGCACGACATTCCTCCAGTTTTAGTGTATTTCGCCGCCGGGCTGGCGAAAAAGTATCACTGCTCCTTTATAGGTACAGGAGTATAGCCGTAGGGTCAGTAAGGAAAATTGACGTGTTCGATTTTTTTATCGATATGTGCGGTTATTTATCAGTGATATTTATGCATTCAGGTTAACGATAGATTAATGGCATGTAATCTGCCGGGGATTGCACAAAATTTGTTTCACTCGCCGGTTGCGAGTAGACTTCGTGCCCTTAATTTGCAATCGGAGAAAGTACCATGAGCGAGACGGCAACCTGGCAGCCGAGCGCACCCATTCCCAATCTGTTGAAACGCGCGGCGGTGATGGCGGAAATCCGCCGTTTCTTTACCGATCGCGGCGTGCTGGAGGTGGAGACGCCTTGCATGAGTCAGGCGACGGTAACGGATATTCATTTGTTCCCGTTCGAAACCCGTTTCGTCGGCCCGGGCCATTCACAGGGACTCAATTTGTACCTGATGACCAGTCCGGAATACCATATGAAGCGCCTGCTGGCGGCGGGCTGCGGTCCGGTTTTCCAGTTGTGTCGCAGCTTTCGTAATGAAGAGATGGGCCGGCATCACAACCCGGAATTCACCATGCTGGAGTGGTATCGTCCGTGCTATGACATGTATCGCCTGATCAACGAGGTGGACGACCTGCTGCAGCAGGTTCTGGAGTGTCAGCCAGCGGAAAGCCTCTCCTATCAGCAGGCGTTCCAGCGTCATCTGGATATTGATCCGCTCTCTGCTGATAAAACGCAGTTGCGTGAAGTCGCGGCGAAGCTGGATTTAAGCAATATCGCCGATACTGAAGAAGATCGCGACACGCTGCTGCAACTGTTGTTCACCATGGGCGTGGAGCCGCACATCGGCAAAGATCGGCCGACGTTTATCTATCATTTCCCGGCCACCCAGGCCTCGTTAGCGCAGATCAGCCCGGAAGATCATCGGGTCGCTGAGCGCTTCGAGGTTTACTACAAAGGTATTGAGCTGGCGAATGGTTTCCACGAGCTGACCGATGCCCGCGAACAGCGTCTGCGATTCGAGCAGGACAACCGCAAACGCGCCGCGCGCGGCCTTCCGCAGCAGCCTATCGATAACAACCTGCTGGCGGCACTAGAGGCGGGCCTGCCGGACTGCTCCGGCGTGGCGCTGGGCGTTGACCGTGTGGTGATGCTGGCGCTGGGTGCCGAAAGCATCGGCGAGGTGATCGCCTTTACGGTCGACCGCGCCTGATGGCGCTGTCACCTCCTGCCGCCTTAGAGCGGGGGAGGTGACAGACCCGCCCTGACCGATCCTCCCTCACGCTATCCCGGTTTTCGCCCGAATACCCACAATCTCCTTCCGTGCTTTTGCTACTATCCGCGCTCATTTTTTGAGGCCAGGCGTTGCCTGTTGGGTGATGCCCACGTTTGGATAGATTTATGCATCAACAATTCAAGAAGATGAGCCTGATTGGGCTGATTCTGATGATCTTCACTTCGGTGTTTGGCTTTGCCAACAGCCCGTCGGCGTTTTATCTGATGGGCTACAGCGCGATGCCGTTTTATCTTTTTTCCGCCCTCTTTTTCTTTATTCCGTTCGCGCTGATGATGGCGGAGATGGGATCGGCTTATCGTCGCGAAGAGGGCGGGATCTATTCCTGGATGAACCACAGCGTCGGGCCGCGCTTTGCTTTCATCGGCACCTTTATGTGGTTTGCGTCGTACGTGGTGTGGATGGTGAGTACGGCGGCTAAAATTTGGGTGCCGTTATCCACCTTTTTGTTTGGCGCGGACAAAACCCAGACCTGGGCGCTGGCTAGCCTGACCCCGACGCAGACGGTGGGCATTCTGGCAGCCTGCTGGATGGGTGTCGTGACCTTTATTGCCGTCAAAGGGATCAATAAAATCGCCAAAATCACCGCCGTCGGCGGCATCGCGGTGATGGGGCTTAACCTGGTGCTACTGCTGGTGAGTGGGGCGATCCTCCTGCTCAACGGCGGCCATTTCGCCCAACCGTTAAACTTCACCCTTTCACCTAATCCCGGGTATCAGTCGGGCATGGCGATGCTGTCGTTTGTGGTATTTGCCATCTTTGCCTATGGCGGAATTGAGGCGGTCGGCGGCTTAGTGGATAAGACTGATAAGCCGGAAAAGAACTTTGCCAAAGGTATTATCATCGCGGCGATCGTTATCTCGGTCGGTTACTCGCTGGCGATTGTGCTGTGGGGCGTGAGCGCCAACTGGCAGCAGGTGCTTGGCGCGCGTTCGACCAACCTCGGCAACATCACCTATGTGCTGATGACCAGCCTTGGGACGACGCTCGGCCAGGCTCTGCACCTGACGCCAGAGTCGGCGGCCCTGACCGGAGTCTGGTTCGCCCGTATTACGGGCCTGTCGATGTTTCTCGCTTACACCGGCGCGTTCTTCACCCTCAGCTATTCTCCCCTGAAAGCGATTATCCAGGGCACGCCAAAAGCGCTCTGGCCGTCGGTGATGACCCGTCTCAACGTCAACGGCATGCCCGCCGCGGCGATGTGGCTGCAGTGTCTGCTGGTCGGGGTGTTTATCGTACTGGTATCGTTCGGTGGGGATAGCGCTTCCGCGTTTTATAACAAGCTGACGCTGATGGCCAATGTCTCCATGACCTTGCCCTATCTATTCCTGACCATCGCCTTCCCGTTCTTCAAGGCGAAAATGCATCTTGACCGGCCGTTCGTGATCTTCAAAAACCGTTCGTCGACGCTGCTGGCGACCGGCGTGGTGCTGCTGGTGGTGACCTTCGCCAATATCTTCACCATTATCCAACCCGTCATCGACAGCGGGGACTGGAACAGTACCCTGTGGATGGTCGGTGGGCCGATCTTCTTCTCACTGCTGGCGCTGGGGATCTACGAAAGCTACCGTCGGCGCATGGCGTCCGGCGCGCTGGTGATGGAGAGTTAAAGAACCTGCCCGGCGGTGCCGCCGGGCAGGGGATGGTTTACAGGCTACCAGCCGTACGGCGGCTGGTTTTTCCGGCCGAGGTCATGGTTTTACTGCTTTGCCTGCCGTCGATACTTTCCAAACGCATCTGGAACGGAGGGAACGGCATATCAATGCCATGCTCGCGGAAGCCCGCCAGGATCAGCTGATGCATCTCATGGCGCAGCGGCATGCGATGCCCCATCTCCGCGGCAAAAATACGCAGCTCGAAAATCTGGATCCCCTGCTGCAGGTCGACGAGAAACGCTTCCGGCGCCGGGGTATCGATGACCAGCGAGCAGCGATGCGCCGCGGCAATGAGAATTTTCGTGACCTCGTCGGTATCGGCATCCACGGGTGCCGGCACCGTCAGCACCACGCGGGTGACTGAGTCTGACAGCGACCAGTTGATAAACTGTTCGGTGATGAACGCCTTGTTCGGCACGATAATCTCTTTCCGGTCCCAGTCACTGATGGTGGTCGCACGGGTATTAATGCGGGTGACGCTGCCCGTCAGGTCGCGAATGGTGACTGTATCGCCGATGCGGATCGGCTTCTCAAACAGGATAATCAGGCCGGAGATAAAGTTGGCGAAGATCTCCTGCAGGCCAAACCCGAGACCCACACCCAGCGCGGCGACCAGCCACTGCAGCTTCGACCACTCAATACCGATCATCGAGAAGCCCACCAGCCCGCCGACGAGCATCAGCAGATATTTGGTGATGGTGGTGATGGCGTAGCCGGTGCCGGGCGTTAAATCGAGATGCTGGAGGATCGCCAGTTCCAGCAGCGCGGGCAGGTTGCGCACCAGCTGAGTGGTGATGATCAGCACCAGAATGGCAATCAACACCGCGCCAAGCGTGATCGGCTCAAGGCTTTCCACCCCTTGTACCGTCGAGGTCACGTCCCACAGCGAGATATTCTCAAGGAAGCCAAACGCCGAATGAATTTCCGACCACAGCACGATGACCGACAGCAGCGCGATCAGCATCAGCAGGGAACGCACAAGCCGCAGCGACTGGGTACTGATGGCATCGAGATCGACCTCGCTGACCTCCGTCTCCACCGACCCCTCCGGACTGCTGACGTGAACGGGCTCATCTTCGCCGCGGGCGCGCTGGGCGAGAATTTCCGCGCGACGGTGGCGGGCCCGGTCGAAGGCCAGCCGGCGGCGCTGGATCAGCATCCAGCGGCGGATGATGTGATAGACCACCAGCAGCAAGAACCAGATGGCGACCGAGGTTTCCAGACGCGCAAGCAGCGCCTGAGCGGTGGCGAGGTAGCCGACGGCGGCCGCCAGCATGGCCACCAGCGGGGCGCCAAGCATCAGGTTCCACAGCAGGCGGTTCACCATATTGTCGCCATTCCCCTCTTTATCCAGATAGAGCGGAATACCGGCGTGCTTAAGGCTCAGCGTGACCACCGCCAGCGCGCCGCAGATCAACAGGAAGCACAGACGGCCCAACGAAGCGGAGAACTCGCGGTCGTTAAGATTATCAAACATGATCAGCGCCATGATCAGCGGCACAATTAGCCCGATGCTCATCAGGTAGTAGCGCATCGCCTTCGCCACGCGGCTACGCGGCCAGCCGAAGTGGGCGATAAACAGCCCGTTTGGCCGGGCGAAGGTGGCGCAGATCATCACCACCCACAGCAAAGGCACGGTCGCCGTGACCCCATCGCCTATCGCCACCGCCAGCGGGAAGGGCCAGGCGGACTGCAGGCCATAGCCGAGCGTCATCCACAGCACCGGCAGCGGCGAGGCCACCAGTATCGACCAGAAGACCGTGCGCAGCGTCAGCCAGAAGTGATCCTGGGTGACTTTCCCCACCCGGGCGCTGGAGCGCTCAAGGAAGCGGGTGAAATGGCGTCGGGAGCTGATGCTAAAGCCAACCAGCAGCAGGGCGGCAAACAGCGGCAGCAAGGTCTCTTTGCTGGTGAGCATCATCGCGCTGGCTTTGCCCAGCTCGCTGATGGTATCCAGGGAGATCAGACGCCGTAGATCCTGGACAATCTCCAGCGGCCAGGAGAAGCCGATGGGGCTGACGTCCGAAGTCCAGAACAGATAGCGGTGGGTCGCTTCGTTGATCTCTTTCAGCGCGTCTTCCAGCTGGCCGTTGGCGACCTTCAGCTTAGTGAGCTCCAGCATCAGAGTATCGCCGCCGCGCAGCAGCGAGTTCAGCAGCTCGTTCTGCGTGCGCAGCTGCGCCTGCAGGATCTTGTTCTGCTCGCTGGTCAGCGGTTGGCCGTCGGCCTGACGGATCTGCCGCAGCTGTGGTTGCTTACTGAGTAAATCTTCAAAGCGCAGACGCTGCACGCGCAACTGTGCCATTTCCGTATCCAGCTGCTGTGGGCGAGGGCGTTCCGGCAGTCGCGCCACCTGGGCGCGTAAGGCTTCACCCAGCAGGTTGGAAGAGCCCAGCCACTGCGATTGCTCGCGCAGGGTGTTTAACGCCTGGCGCACCTGCAGCGTTTGATTCGTCGCCTGCCGCTGCTGGGAGGCCACCAGATCCATGCGCTGCGCCTGCTGGTTCAGCGCCTGGGAGAGCTCCCGGTTGACCTTGAACTGCGCGGTGATGTCCGGCGGCAGGTTTTCACTGTTCTCCGCCAGCAGTTCGGTGCTCTCCAGCGCCTTTTCCGCCTCCCGCTGGCGCTGGCTGTTCTGTAAATTGCGCAGCGCCTGCAGATAGGCATCCAGTTGTTCGCTCTGCTTTTGCGCCAGCTCGGAACGGGCGCGCGACAGCTCCTGGCGGTTGTTGGCGGAAAGCTGGGCGAGGTCGAGTTCATCCACCAGCGCCTTCAGGCGCGCCGATTCCGCCTGCAGGGCAAGATTTTGCGCCTGGGCGAGAGCATTGTTGCCGGTTTGCGTGCCGATGCGGCGCTCAACCTCATTGAGCTGACGACGGGCATCGGTTTGCTGTTGCGGCAGCTGGTTCAGGGAGTCGGCGATTTCACGCGCGCGATCCTGCTCCTGCTGCGCCTGGCGGCTCGATTCCAGCAGCTGGCTGCTGACCTGCAGGATCTCCTGGTTCAGCGCATCGGCGGTCAGGCCGGTTGGCACCTGGCGCGGTTCTTCGCTCAGATTGTTGAGCTGGGAGCGCAGGCTTTGAAACAGTTTGGGGAAATTATCGATAACGTCCTGATACTGACGGGCGCGCTCGAGGGACGATTTTTGCTCCTCAAGCGCGTTCAGCGCGGACTGCAGAACTTCAACGGTTTCAGGCTGGGCGGGCTTTGCCGCCTTCGCCTGTTCCAGTTCCTGGGTTATCTGTTTAGCATCCGGGGCTGTCGCAGCGTACGCCCCGAAACTGAGGCTCAAGGCCAACAGGAAAGTGTATATCAGGCGCACGGCATAACCCTTTTTGCTGAAGAATTAACCTTGGTCTTGTGTATCGTCAACCAGCGGGCTGGCGCGGTGTTCGGCGCGGATCTCTTCTTCCGGTAACGGCGCGGGTTCAGCAGCGGTGCTGGCTTCCACGGCGGTCGCCAGCGGTTGGCCGATTTTAGTCACGGACAGGCTTTGCAGCGAGTCGACCAGCTTCACCTGGCCCGGGGCAAACAGGTTGATCACGGTGGAACCCAGTTTGAAGCGGCCCATCTCCTGGCCTTTCAGCAGGGCGACGGAGCCTTCGCTGTCGCCAGCGGGCCAGGTCCAGCGTTTAATAATGCCTTCGCGCGGTGGGGTCACGGTGCCGGACCACACGGTCTCGATGCTGCCGACGATAGTCGCGCCCACCAGAATTTGCGCCATCGGGCCAAACTCAGTATCAAACAGGCAGATGACGCGCTCGTTACGGGCGAACAGGTTAGGCACATTCTGCGCCGTCAGATGGTTAACCGAGAACAGGTCGCCAGGGACGTAGATCATTTCGCGCAGGATGCCGTTGCACGGCATGTGCACGCGGTGATAGTCGCGCGGCGACAGATAGGTGGTGGCGAAGCTGCCGTTACGGAACAGGTCGGCCATTTGATAGTTGCCGGCCAGCAGGGCTTCCAGGCTGTAGTCATGACCTTTGGCCTGCAGGATTTTATCGTCTTCAATGGCGCCAAGCTGGCTGATCACGCCGTCTGCCGGCATCACCAGCACGTTGGGATCGGTATTCAGCGGGCGAACGTCGTCGCGCAGCGGACGCACAAAGAAATCGTTGAAGGTGCGATAAGCCGCGGTATCCGGCTTCTGCGCCTCTTTCATATCGACCTTGTAGTATTTCACGAACAGATCGATGACCAGCTTCGTCAGCCAACCTGCGCGTTTGCTCGCACCCCAGCCTGCGAGGCGGGTGAGCCACAGTTTAGGCAGAATGTATTGCAGTGAAAGTTTAAGATCGTTTAACAAAGTAGCCTCCAGGCCATGATATGTCGTTCCTGACCCCACCTGTGGGCGGGGTCCTGAAAAAAGGGGACGATTCTATACGTAAACCTCGCCAAATGGCATCCGCGTTAGTCGCAGTTTGACCGCGTCCTGGCAGAGCCTGACGTGATGCTCAGCTTAATGATCAGTCATCGGACGAGGAAAAGTTTTTACGCGTTTTTACCTGTACCTGCTCCATGCTTTCGAGGATGCGGTGGTAGTTCTCAAAACGGCTTTCGGCGATCTTGCCGTTCTCTACCGCTTCGCGAAGCGCACAACCAGGATCGTTATCGTGTTTACAGTCGCGGTATTTGCAATGGCCTAAATAATCATGGAATTCGACAAAGCCATGGGTGATTTGTTCCGCTTCCAGATGCCAGAGGCCAAATTCACGAACGCCCGGCGAATCAATCACATCGCCGCCGTGCGGGAAGTGGTAGAGGCGCGCCGCGGTGGTGGTGTGCTGGCCTAAGCCGGAAACGTCCGAGACATCATTGGTGAGGATTTGATCCTCATTCAGCCCCAGCAGGGCGTTCAGCAGACTCGATTTACCGACCCCGGACTGCCCGGCGAAAATGCTGATGCGGTCGGTCAGGGCCGCTTCCAGCGGCTTGAGACCGTCCTGAGTCCGGCTGGAGACCATGAGCACGCGGTAGCCGATATTGCGGTAGATGTCCATCTGCTCATTGACGAAGCGCAGGCCATCGTCATCCAGCAGATCGATTTTATTCAGGACGATCAACGGCTCGATATCCTGCGCCTCGCAGGCCACCAGATAGCGATCGATAATATTCAGCGACAGTTCAGGCAGGATCGCGGAAACCACCACGATCTGATCGATATTGGCGGCGATAGGCTTCACGCCGTCGTAAAAATCCGGACGCGTCAGGACGGAGGCGCGCTCGTGCACCGCTTCGACGATCCCTTTGACGTTTACGCCGTCGGCGGCGTCTTTACCCGGCCGCCAGACCACGCGGTCGCCGGTGACCAGCGAACGGATTGTCCGGCGAATGTTGCAGCGATGGACGCTACCGTCAGCGGATTCGACGTCGGCATGCATACCAAAGCGACTGATGACAATGCCTTCCGACGTTTCGCCAAACAGGTTGTCATCGTAGTCGGCCTTCTCCGCAGTGGTTTTCAGGCGGCGCTGGTGGTTGGCGTTGACGCGGCGCTGCTGGCCTTTGGAGAGTTTATTTTTACTCAATCGAACTGGCTCCTGGTCGCCCTGATGGGGCAAAACCTCTATGATACACGCTATTTTAGATGAATATAGTCACGCAAGAAGGGTGGAAAATAGCATGAGTGCAAATGAAAACAACCTCATTTGGATCGATCTTGAGATGACAGGGCTGGATCCGGAGCGCGATCGCATTATCGAAATCGCCACCCTGGTGACCGATGCCAACCTGAACATTTTGGCTGAAGGGCCGACTATCGCCGTGCATCAGTCGGATGCTCAGCTGGCATTAATGGACGAGTGGAATGTGCGGACGCATACCGGCAGCGGACTGGTGGATCGCGTGAAGGCCAGCGCCGTCAGCGAGCACGATGCCGAACTGGCGACCATTGAGTTTCTTAAGCAGTGGGTGCCGGCAGGCAAGTCGCCGATCTGCGGCAACAGCATCGGCCAGGATCGTCGCTTCCTGTTTAAGTACATGCCGCAACTGGAAGCCTATTTCCACTACCGCTATCTGGACGTCAGCACGCTGAAAGAGCTGGCTCGCCGCTGGAAGCCGGAAATTCTCGACGGCTTTAAAAAGCAGGGCACCCATCAGGCGATGGACGATATCCGCGAGTCGGTTGCCGAGCTGGCCTACTATCGCGAGCATTTCATTAAGCTGTAAACCAATACCGGGCCTGGTGCGGCCCGGTACATCTTTCTGATTATTTAAACCACTTTTGCTGCATCTGCTGGAAGTCAGGCGTCGCCATGACCGCGGTCAGGGCATCGTTGATGGCATTCAGCAACTCCGGATCGTCTTTGCGCACCGCAATCGCATACTGCTTACCGTAATAAGCCGGGTCGGTGGCCCGCTCATCCATGATGGCGTAGTCAGGGTTCTCTTGTTGCCAGGCGTCAAGGGTGGCGAAGTCGCTCATGACGCCGGTTATTTCGCCGGCTTTCAGCGCGGCTAAAGCGCTGGCGACGTCGTCGTAAGGGATCGCCTGCACGGCCTTCTGCTTATCGCGCAGATAGTGCTGGTGCAGCGTGCCTTTCACCACGCCGATTTTTTTGGCTTTCAGATCGGCAAAGGTATGGGCGACATCTTTATTGACGATCACCACCCCGGAGAGGGCCTGGCGATAGGGGCGGCTAAAGGCGACCTGCTTCTCGCGCATTGGGATCACTTCCATACCGGCTATCACCGCATCAAACTTCTTAAAGCGCAATGCCGGGATCAGGGTATCGAAACGCTGCGCCGTAAACTGGCACTGCGCCTGCATCTGCTGGCACAGGGCGTGAGCGAGATCGATATCGAAGCCGACGGGCTGATTTTTGCCGTTGGCGGTGACAAACGGCGGATTGGCCGTGGTAGTGCCAAAATGGAGCGTCTCGGCTGACGCGGTTCCGATGGCCAGCGTGCTCAGCAGCAGGACGGTGAGGACTTTTCTCATGCTAATTCCCTGTTTGGCGTCGTGGTGGCCACGTTATACGTCGCGCCACCGCACTATGATGCGAGCGATTTTGCGTCATTCAGCCGGGCGGAAAAAGCAATTTTGCCCGTTATGACGCTTATTTATACAATTCAGCGGCGTAGGTGGCGAGAAAATGTTCATTTAAACAAAAAACGCAAAAAAGTGATCGTCAGGGGGTTGCAGGGGCATCGAATTCTCGTATAATGCGCCTCCCGTAACGACGCAGAAATGCAAATTACGACGCCATCAAAATATGGCAAAAAAAGCAGTAACGCGGGAATAGCTCAGTTGGTAGAGCACGACCTTGCCAAGGTCGGGGTCGCGAGTTCGAGTCTCGTTTCCCGCTCCAAAATTTGAAAGCACCATCCTGATCACAGGGTTTCAACTCGCAGATGCGAGGCGAAAGCCGAAGATTAAGCGGGAATAGCTCAGTTGGTAGAGCACGACCTTGCCAAGGTCGGGGTCGCGAGTTCGAGTCTCGTTTCCCGCTCCAAATTTTCTTCCATCTCTTATTTATCCACAGTGCAATCCAGCGCCGGGGATGATTTTCATTTGATATCCAGAAATACTGTGAACAGAGTTATCCACAGGTTGTCGTTCCGTCTTTGACGGCGTAAATGCTTCGCTTTGTAAATAGTATCTTTATATATCATTGAAATTTAACAATTAAATTTCATTTCAAAATGTTAATCCGATCACTTGACCTCGGTCTGCGCCTTGAAACGCAATGTGTTTTAGATTTTATTCACAGCCTGTGAATGAATCAGGCGTCGCGCGGCAAGCCTTTCTCTACCACCCTGACCAGACGTAATTTTTTCGGCAGTTGTACTTCGACGGCGTCGGCGTTCCGCTTGTTTATTTGCTCAGCGATAGCCCATTCGATGTGCTCGTCGAGAAGCGGGTGCTCACCCCGGCGACTCTCCAGCGCGCGAAGATGGGCTTCATCCCAGGGCGCATTGCCCAGCGCGACGGCGATATTGCGCAGCCAGCGCAGGTGGCCAATGCGACGAATCGCCGACCCTTCGGTTACCTTCAGAAACCACGCTTCGCTCCAGGCGAACAGCTCCACCAGCGGTGGCGCATGCAACGCTTTGCGTGGACTGAAATCCTCTTCATCGGTGAGCTGTGAGAAACGGTTCCACGGACAGATCAACTGACAATCATCACAACCGTAAATACGGTTGCCGATAAGCGGACGGAACTCCTCCGGGATAGCGCCTTCCAGTTCAATGGTGAGATAGGAGATGCAGCGCCGGGCGTCGACGGTGTAGGGCTCAACGATGGCGCCGGTGGGGCAGATGGTCATGCAGGCGACGCAGCGTCCGCACTCCTCCGCAACCGGGCTGTCGACCGGTAGAGGCAGATCGATCAGCAGTTCGCCGAGGAAAAAGAATGACCCCGCGTCGCGGCTTAAGATAAGTGAGTGCTTACCTGTCCAGCCAAGGCCCGCTTTTTCTGCGATTGGCCGCTCCAGGATAGGCGCGGAATCGACAAAAGGTCTAAAATTGAGCAAAGCACACTGTTCCTGAATCTTCTCCCCCAGTTTTTTCAGGCGATTACGTAGCAGCTTATGATAATCACGCCCGAGGGCATAACGGCTGACGTAACCCAGTGCGGGATCTTTCAGGGTGCGGGCAAAGGCGGCGTTGGCGGGCAGATAGTTCATCCGCACGCTGATAACGCGTAACGTACCGGGCAGCAGTTCGTGGGGACGGGCGCGCATCATACCGTGACGGGCCATCCACTCCATTTCGCCGTGGTATTGTTTATCCAGCCATGCCTGCAGTTTGGGTTCACTGGCGCTGAGGTCGGTATCGGCGATACCCACCTGCTGGAACCCGAGCTCTGTGCCCCACTGTTTGATTTGTTGCGCTAACTGAACGAGATCGAGGGGCTGTGACATGATGGACCATACAATGACGAAAAACCCTGACAGTATACCATACAACATTTGGCCTGCGGAGGCGCTGCGCCTGGCCGAACGAGAGGCGGCGGACAGCCTGGGGCTGACGCTGTTCGAACTGATGCAGCGCGCGGGCGAGGCGGCCTTTCAGCTGGCCAGCCGCGCTTATCCCGCCAGCGCGCACTGGCTGATCCTCTGCGGACATGGCAACAACGGCGGCGACGGATATGTTGTCGCGCGTCTGGCACAGGCCGCGGGGCGGCGGGTGACGCTGCTGGCGGTAGAGAGTGACAGCCCGCTGCCGGAAGAGGCGCAGGCGGCGCGGGAGGCGTGGCTTAACGCCGGCGGCGTGATCCATGCGGCGACTATCCCGTGGCCCGACGATATCTCACTGATTATTGATGGCCTGCTCGGCACCGGTCTGCGCAGTGCGCCGCGCGATCCCGTCGCGGCGCTCATCCACCACGCTAACCACCACCCGGCGCCGGTGGTGGCGCTGGATATCCCTTCCGGCCTGAATGCGCAGACCGGCGCGACCCCAGGTGCAGTGGTTCAGGCCGACCACACCCTGACCTTTATCGCCCTCAACCCCGGGCTGCTGACCGGCAAGGCGCGGGATGTCGTCGGGCATCTCCATCATCATGCCCTTGGGCTCGAGCGCTGGCTCGCCGGGCAAAGTACTCCCCTGACGCGGTTTTGCGCCGCCCACCTCGCCGACTGGCTGCCGCCGCGGCGGGCCACCTCCCATAAGGGCGATCACGGCAAGCTGGTGATTGTCGGCGGCGATCGCGGCACAGCAGGCGCTATTCGTATGTGCGGTGAAGCGGCCCTACGCAGCGGTGCAGGGCTGGTGCGAGTGCTTACTCACCCGGAGAACGTGGCGCCCATTGTCACCGTGCGGCCGGAATTAATGGTAGATGAACTGACGCCCCAGACCCTGAAAGCCGCGCTGGAATGGGCTGATGTGGTGGCGATTGGCCCGGGTCTGGGGCAGCGCGAATGGGGGCGCAGCGCCCTGCGCACGGTGGAAAGTTTTAACAAACCGATGGTCTGGGACGCCGACGCGCTGAACCTGCTGGCATTCAATCCCGATAAACGTCACAATCGCGTGTTAACGCCGCACCCCGGCGAAGCGGCCCGTCTGCTGAACGTCAGCGTGGCAGAAATTGAAAGCGATCGCTTACTTTCTGCGCAGCGTCTGGTAAAACGGTATGGTGGCGTGGTTGTGCTGAAAGGCGCGGGCACGGTGGTGGCCAGTGAAAGCGGGGCGATGGGCATTATCGATGCCGGCAATGCCGGGATGGCCAGCGGCGGGATGGGCGATGTGCTTACCGGCATTATTGCCGCATTGTTAGGACAGCACCTGACGCCGTATGATGCAGCCTGTGCCGGGTGCGTCGCTCATGGCGACGCCGCCGACCGACTGGCCGCCCGCGAGGGCACCCGCGGCATGCTGGCGACCGATCTCTTTTCCACGCTCAGGCGTGTTGTTAACCCGGATGTGATTGACGTAGACCATGATTAACCGAGTGATTCCTTTACCCGATGAGCAGGCCACGCTGGCCCTTGGCGACCGCATCGCGCAGGCCTGTACCGGCGCCACCGTGATTTATCTGTATGGTGATTTAGGCGCGGGGAAAACGACCTTCAGCCGCGGCTTTTTGCAGGCGCTCGGTCACCGCGGCAATGTCAAAAGCCCAACCTATACCCTGGTGGAGCCGTATACCCTCGAGAATCTGATGGTATATCACTTCGATCTCTACCGACTGGCGGATCCTGAGGAGCTCGAATTTATGGGGATCCGTGATTATTTTGCCGACGATGCCATCTGCCTGGTTGAATGGCCGCAGCAAGGCGCAGGTGTCCTGCCTGACCCGGATGTTGAAATTCACCTTGATTACCAGGCACAAGGGCGTGAGGCGCGTATTACCGCGATCTCCTCACGGGGTGAATCTTTACTGGCGCGTTTAGCCATTTAGCCTGAAGGATGACGGGATGAAGTATCGCATAACCACCTGGCTTGCCGCTGCGCTAATGCTCTCGAGTCTTCACGCCACTGCGGCGAGTTTATCCGATATCCAGGTCTCCAACGGAGACCAGCAGGCCCGTATTACCCTAAGTTTTGTCGGTGAGCCGGAGTACTCCTTTACCCCACAGGGTAAACGTCTGGTCGCGCTGGATATCAAGCAGACCGGCGTATTGCAGGGACTACCGCTGCAGTTTAGCGGCAGCAACCTGGTGAAGAGTATTCGCGCCGGTACGCCGCAGGATACGCAGACGCTGCGTCTGCTGGTGGATTTGACGGAAGATGGTAAAACGCGAGCGGTGAAGCAGCAGAACGGGGCGAATTACACGGTGGTCTTTACCATCAACGCCGACGCACCGCCGCCACCGCCACCGCCGCCTGTGGTGGTGAAACGGGCTGATCCGCCGCCAGTGATGCCTTCCCGGACGGCGACGTCAGGGCGTAACCCGTTCAGCTCGTCGGGTCATGAACGGCAGACGGCGATGACCTCCTCCCAGCCGGCGATGACCAACAATCAGACCGTGACTCGCCCGGCGGCCCGTACGGTGTCGGCGGATGATAAGGTGATTATCGCCATCGATGCCGGACACGGCGGTCAGGATCCTGGCGCAATTGGTCCGAATGGCACCAAAGAGAAGAACGTCACTATCGCTATCGCGCGCAAGCTGCGGGCGTTACTGAACGCCGATCCGCAGTTTAAGCCGGTGCTGACCCGCGACGGAGATTACTTTATTTCGGTGATGGGCCGCTCTGACGTAGCGCGTAAGCAAAACGCCAACTTCCTCGTCTCTATCCATGCTGATGCCGCGCCAAACCGCGATGCGACCGGCGCCTCGGTGTGGGTGCTCTCGAACCGTCGCGCCAACAGCGAAATGGCCGGTTGGCTCGAGCAGCATGAGAAGCAGTCTGAACTGCTCGGCGGGGCAGGCGACGTGCTGGCGAACAGCCAGGCCGACCCCTACCTGAGCCAGGCGGTGCTGGATCTGCAGTTCGGTCATTCCCAGCGCGTCGGCTACGATGTGGCGACCAACGTGCTGAGCCAGCTGCAGCGCATTGGCAACCTGCACAAACGCCGCCCGGAGCATGCCAGCCTCGGTGTATTGCGCTCGCCGGATATCCCGTCGATCCTTGTGGAAACGGGCTTTATCAGTAACAACGGTGAAGAGCGGCTGCTGGGGAGCGATGATTACCAGGAGCAGATTGCGGAGGCGATTTATAACGGCCTGCGCAACTACTTTATGCAGCATCCGCTGCAGTCGGCGCCTCGCGGCGAGGCGGCGCAGACCGCCAGCGCCGCAGCGCCAGGCGGGATGTTGATTAACTAAGGAGCAGGGGATGCCGATTCAGGTTCTGCCGCCGCAGCTCGCCAACCAGATTGCCGCCGGCGAAGTGGTGGAGCGGCCCGCGTCGGTGGTAAAAGAGCTGGTTGAGAACAGTCTTGATGCTGGCGCTACGCGGATTGACATTGATATCGAACGCGGCGGCGCGAAGCTCATTCGCATCCGCGATAACGGCAGCGGCATCAAAAAAGACGAGCTGGCGTTGGCCCTGGCTCGTCATGCGACCAGTAAGATCGCCTCGCTTGACGATCTGGAGGCGATTATCAGCCTCGGCTTTCGCGGCGAAGCGCTGGCCAGTATCAGTTCGGTGGCGCGCTTAACGCTGACTTCGCGCACGGCGGAGCAGCAGGAAGCCTGGCAGGCTTATGCCGAAGGCCGCGATCAGGCGGTAACGGTGAAGCCGGCGGCGCACCCGGTCGGCACCACCCTGGAAGTCCTCGATCTGTTCTACAACACGCCGGCGCGGCGCAAATTTATGCGCACCGAAAAAACCGAGTTCGGCCACATTGACGAGGTGGTGCGCCGCATTGCGCTGGCGCGCTTCGACGTCACCATTAACCTCAACCATAACGGTAAGGTGATACGACAGTATCGGGCAGTGGCGCAGGATGGCCAGCGGGAGCGGCGGCTGGGAACCATTTGCGGCGCCGCTTTTCTCGAACATGCGCTGGCGATCGAGTGGCAGCATGGCGATCTGACCCTGCGCGGCTGGGTTGCCGATCCGCTCCATACCACCCCGGCGCTGGCGGAAATTCAGTACTGTTACGTCAACGGCCGGATGATGCGCGACCGGCTGATCAATCATGCTATCCGCCAGGCCTGTGAAGACAAGCTGGGCGCCGATCAGCAGCCGGCGTTTGTGCTGTATCTGGAGATCGATCCCCATCAGGTGGATGTGAACGTCCATCCGGCCAAGCATGAGGTGCGTTTCCATCAGTCTCGCCTGGTGCATGACTTTATCTACCAGGGCGTACTGAGCGTGCTGCAGCAGCAGCTTGATGCGCCGCTGGCGGAAAAAGACGACCCGCCGACGCCGCGCCAGATGCCGGAGAACCGCATCGCCGCAGGCGGCAACCAGTTTGCTCGGCCGTCGGAAGCGCGTGAACCGGCAACCCGATTCAGCATCACATCGTCGCGTGAGCCGGCTGCCTCCGGCGGCAGTTCTGGCGGCGCGAGCTGGCCGCATGCGCAGCCCGGTTACCAGAAGCAGCAGGGCGCGCTTTATCGTCAGTTGCTCGACACGCCCGCCGCTCCGCGACCCGCGCAGCCGTCCGCCGCCCCGGCGGAACTGGCTGGTCACAGTCAGAGTTTTGGCAGAGTGCTGACGATTGTCGGCGGCGATTGCGCGCTGCTGGAGCGCGAGGGCAGTCTGGCGCTGCTGTCGTTGACCGTTGCCGAGCGCTGGCTGCGCCAGGCGCAGTTGACGCCGGGTACGGAAGCGGTATGTGCCCAGCCGCTGCTGATCCCGTTGCGGTTAAAAGTCACGGAAGGGGAGAAGCGGGCGCTGGCCGCTGCGCAGTCGGCGCTGACGCAGTTGGGGATCGAGCTTCATACCGATGCCCTGCACGTGACGGTGCGCGCGGTCCCTTTACCCTTAAGACAACAAAATTTACAAATCTTGATTCCTGAACTGATAGGCTACCTGGCGCAGCAAAACGCATTCGACGTCGGCAACATCGCCCAATGGATGGCGCGTAATCTGACGAGCGAACAGGCGTCATGGAATATGGCGCAGGCGATTGCGCTGCTGGCGGACGTCGAACGTCTTTGCCCGCAGCTGGTGAAAACGCCGCCGGGCGGCCTGTTACAACCTGTAGATCTCCATTCGGCGATGAATGCCCTGAAAGATGAATGATGTAACCGAGGCGAGCCTGCCCAAGGCAATTTTTTTAATGGGCCCGACGGCCTCAGGTAAAACCGCGCTGGCGATAGCCTTACGTAAAGTTTTGCCAGTAGAGTTGATTAGTGTTGATTCCGCCCTCATTTATCGGGGAATGGATATTGGCACTGCCAAACCGGATGCCGCGGAGCTTAGCGCTGCGCCGCACCGGCTGCTGGATATTTTGGATCCCGCAGAAGCCTATTCCGCGGCTGATTTTCGCCGCGACGCGCTGGCGGCGATGGCCGATATTGTCGCCGCCGGGCGTATTCCGCTGTTAGTCGGCGGAACGATGTTGTATTTCAAAGCGTTGCTGGAAGGATTGTCGCCCTTACCGTCGGCTGACCCAGAGGTCAGAGCGCGGATTGAGCAGCAGGCCGCAGAGCAGGGGTGGAACGCGTTACATCAGCAATTACAGGAAATTGATCCCGTGGCTGCTGCGCGTATTCATCCAAATGATCCGCAAAGGCTTTCCCGGGCACTGGAAGTTTTTTTCATTTCGGGTAAAACTTTAACGGAACTGACGCAAACGTCAGGAGACGCTCTGCCATATCAGGTGCATCAGTTCGCCATCGCCCCGGCGAGCCGTGAACTGCTCCATCAACGCATAGAACAGCGTTTTCATCAGATGTTAGCTTCAGGTTTTGAAGCAGAAGTACGGGCGCTTTTTGCCCGCGGAGATTTGCATACGGATATGCCTTCCATCCGTTGTGTTGGATACCGCCAGATGTGGTCATACCTCAATGGCGAGATCCCTTATGATGAGATGGTTTATCGAGGTGTTTGCGCCACGAGACAGTTAGCCAAACGTCAGGTCACCTGGCTGCGCGGTTGGGAAGGTGTGCACTGGTTAGACAGTGAACAACCTGAACAAGCGCTCAACAAAGTATTACAGGTTGTTGGTGCGAGCCAGAACTGAACGTGTACAATTGAACGGTATCGTGCGTAATTTTTTTTAAGAATCGTAAGGTTCTGAGTACAAAACAAGCATACATATAAGGAAAAGAGAGAATGGCTAAGGGGCAATCTTTACAAGATCCGTTCCTGAACGCTTTGCGTCGGGAACGCGTTCCGGTTTCTATTTATTTGGTGAATGGTATCAAGCTGCAAGGGCAAATTGAGTCTTTCGATCAGTTCGTGATCCTGTTGAAGAACACGGTCAGCCAGATGGTCTATAAGCACGCAATTTCTACTGTTGTCCCGTCTCGCCCGGTGTCTCACCACAGCAATAATGCTGGCGGCGGTTCCAGTAACTATCACCACGGTGGTAGCGCGCAGGGCTCTTCTGCGCCGCAACAAGACAGCGACGACGCCGAATAAGGCCAGTGCTGTTTTTCCACGCCGGGGAGCCAGGTTTTCTGTGTTCCCCGCTGGTATTTTATAAGGGGTTTACGCTTGTTTGACCGTTATGACGCCGGTGAGCAGGCGGTACTGGTACACATCTATTTTTCGCAAGACAAAGATATGGAAGATCTCCAGGAGTTTGAAACTCTGGCCTCTTCCGCCGGTGTCGAAGCAATGCAGGTGATTACCGGTAGCCGTAAAGCACCGCACCCGAAGTATTTTGTTGGTGAAGGTAAGGCAGTCGAAATTGCGGAAGCCGTTAAAGCGACCGGCGCGTCGGTCGTGCTCTTCGATCATGCCCTGAGTCCGGCGCAAGAACGCAACCTGGAACGTCTGTGCGAATGCCGGGTTATCGATCGCACCGGTCTTATTTTAGATATTTTCGCCCAGCGCGCGCGCACCCATGAAGGGAAACTGCAGGTTGAGCTGGCGCAGTTGCGCCATATGGCAACCCGTCTCGTCCGCGGCTGGACCCACCTTGAAAGACAGAAAGGCGGGATTGGTTTGCGTGGCCCGGGTGAAACCCAGCTCGAAACCGACCGTCGTTTATTGCGTAACCGCATCATGCAGATCCTGTCGCGACTGGAAAAAGTTGAGAAACAGCGTGAGCAGGGGCGGCGGTCGCGCGCGAAAGCCGATATTCCAACCGTGTCGTTGGTGGGCTACACCAACGCCGGAAAATCAACGCTCTTTAACCAGATCACCGCTGCCGAGGTCTATGCCGCGAACCAGCTGTTCGCCACCCTGGACCCGACGCTGCGCCGCATTGACGTCCCTGACGTCGGCGAAACGGTACTGGCCGATACCGTCGGCTTTATTCGCCATCTGCCGCACGATCTGGTAGCCGCGTTTAAAGCGACGTTGCAGGAGACGCGTCAGGCGACGCTGCTGCTGCATGTGATTGACGCGGCGGATGTCCGTGTGCAGGAAAACATTGATGCGGTAAATACGGTTCTCGCTGAGATTGAAGCCGATGAGATCCCCGCGCTGCTGGTGATGAACAAAATCGACATGCTTGACGATTTTGAACCGCGCATCGATCGCGACGATGAAAATAAACCGATTCGGGTCTGGCTTTCAGCCCAGACCGGGGTTGGCGTACCACTGCTTTTTCAGGCATTAACGGAACGTCTTTCCGGTGAAGTGGCCCAGCATACGCTGCGCTTACCGCCGAAAGAAGGGCGACTGAGAAGCCGTTTCTATCAGCTTCAGGCGATAGAAAAAGAGTGGATGGAGGATGACGGCAGCGTGAGTCTGCAGGTGCGCATGCCGATCGTTGACTGGCGGCGCCTCTGTAAGCAAGAGCCAACGCTTGTTGACTATGTGGTTTAACCTTGCAGCTTGCCTGAAGATATTGACCCCTGTGGGGATATCAAAAACAAATATGGAGCATATACATGGCGTGGAATCAGCCCGGTAATAACGGACAGGACCGCGACCCGTGGGGGAGCAGCAAACCTGGCGGCAACTCTGAGGGAAATGGCAACAAAGGTGGTCGCGAGCAGGGGCCGCCGGATCTGGATGATATCTTCCGCAAGTTAAGTAAAAAACTTGGCGGGCTCGGCGGCGGCAAGGGCGGACTGGGCGGTGGTAATAACGCGCAGACCCCTCGCGGACCGATGGGCGGGCGTATTGTCGGCATCGTTGCCGCGGCGGCAGTGATTATCTGGGCGGCCAGCGGTTTTTATACCATTAAAGAAGCCGAACGCGGCGTCGTGACCCGTTTTGGTAAGTTCAGCCATCTGGTTGAGCCAGGCCTGAACTGGAAACCGACCTTTATCGATAACGTTCAGGCGGTAAACGTGGAGTCGGTACGTGAACTGGCCGCTTCCGGCGTCATGCTGACCTCTGACGAAAACGTCGTGCGCGTTGAGATGAACGTGCAGTACCGCGTCACCGATCCGGAACGCTATCTGTTTAGCGTTACCAGCGCGGATGACAGTCTGCGTCAGGCGACTGACAGCGCGCTGCGCGGCGTGATCGGCAAATACACTATGGATCGCATTCTGACCGAAGGTCGTACTGTGATCCGTAGCGATACCCAGCGCGAACTGGAAGAGACTATCCGCCCGTACAACATGGGGATCACCCTGCTTGACGTCAACTTCCAGACGGCACGTCCGCCGGAAGAGGTGAAGGCGGCGTTTGACGATGCCATTGCCGCGCGTGAGAACGAGCAGCAGTACATCCGTGAAGCGGAAGCTTATACCAACGAAGTACAGCCGCGGGCGAATGGCCAGGCGCAGCGTATCCTTGAAGAGGCGCGTGCCTACAAGACCCAGACCGTCCTGGAAGCCCAGGGTGAAGTGGCTCGCTTTGCTAAGCTCCTGCCGGAATACAAAGCCGCGCCGGAAATTACCCGCGAGCGTCTGTATATCGAAACCATGGAAAAAGTGCTGAGCCACACCCGTAAAGTGCTGGTCAATGACAGCAAAAACGGCAATCTGATGGTTCTGCCGCTTGACCAGATGCTGAAAGGCGCCGCCGCGCCGGCAGCAAAGAGCGATAGCAGTGACGCCAGCGATCTGCTGCGTCTGCCACCTGCATCCAGCACAGGCAGCGCCAGCACCTCATCAACCTCGAGCTCAACCGGGGGTAGCATTATGGACCAACGCCGCGCTAACGCGCAGCGTAACGACTACCAGCGTCAGGGGGAATAACGATGCGTAAATCTGTTATCGCGATCATTGTCATCGTGCTGGTAGTGCTCTACATGTCAGTCTTTGTCGTAAAGGAAGGCGAGCGCGGGATTACGCTGCGTTTCGGTAAAGTTCTGCGCGACGACGAAAACAAGCCGCTGGTGTATGCGCCGGGCCTGCACTTCAAGATCCCGTTTATCGAATCGGTGAAGATGCTGGATGCGCGTATCCAGACCATGGACAACCAGGCTGACCGTTTTGTGACCAAAGAGAAAAAAGACCTGATCGTCGACTCCTATATCAAGTGGCGCATCAGTGACTTCAGCCGTTACTACCTGGCAACCGGCGGCGGCGACGTCTCCCAGGCCGAGGTGCTGCTGAAGCGTAAATTCTCTGACCGTCTGCGTTCTGAAATTGGTCGTCTGGATGTGAAAGACATCGTCACCGACTCCCGTGGCCGCCTGACGCTGGAAGTGCGCGATGCGCTGAACTCGGGTTCTGCTGGCACGGAAGACGAGGTCAGCACCCCGGCGGCTGATGACGCTATCGCCAAAGCCGCTGAGCGGGTGGAAGCGGAAACCAACGGCAAAGTGCAGGTGATCAACCCGAACAGTATGGCGGCGCTGGGTATCGAAGTTGTCGACGTGCGTATCAAACAGATCAACCTGCCGGCAGAAGTGTCGGAAGCGATTTATAACCGTATGCGCGCGGAGCGTGAAGCGGTTGCTCGTCGCCACCGTTCACAGGGTCAGGAAGAAGCTGAGAAACTGCGCGCGACCGCAGACTACGAAGTCACCAAGACGCTGGCGGAAGCCGAGCGCCAGGGTCGTATCCTGCGTGGTGAAGGCGATGCGGAATCGGCAAAACTGTTTGCCGACGCGTTCAGCCAGGATCCAGGCTTCTACTCCTTTATCCGTAGCCTGCGTGCCTATGAGAAGAGCTTCCAGAGCAACCAGGATGTGATGGTCCTGAGCCCGGACAGTGATTTCTTCCGCTATATGCGTTCACCGGATTCGGCGCGTAAATAAGCCGCAGAGGGTGTAAGCCTGAAGTGCTAACGCGAAAAGGCGCCTGTTTCAGGCGCCTTTTTTCATACTGCGGGGGCGTGAATTAGTTGCCGAGCAGTTTGTTCAGCAGGCCACCGATCACCGGCAGGCTCGCCAGCGCACTTTCGATGGTGCCACCGATAGTCGACCCAACGCTTTCGCCCAGGGTTTTGCCCAGGTCTGGCGCCAGGTCGGCCAGATTGAGGGTGCCAATCAGCGGCAGGTTGATGCTCAGGGCATCGGTACCCATCGTCCATGCGGCGGCGCCGACCTTGCTGCCTAAAGAAGCCAGGCCATCCTGTAACCAGCCTGCGCCGCTCACATTTTCGATTTCAAACGCGGTTAATTCTCTCATGATAATCTTCCTGATTATGTAGACGTACCGGGTTGTAGTACGCGACGGCATAGTTACAATTTAAAAAATATGCAGCAATACAATTAGTTGTGAATTTTGTTTCACCTTGCCAGTTCATAATGAAGATGAAATACGGGACAATGTGAAATGAGTGAATGAATTCACCATGCTGGCCGATGACGCCCGCGAGGGCGACGATAATACTTTTCAATTAGGGTTGATAATGAACTCCACCATTTGGCTGGCGCTGGCGCTGGTTTTAGTACTCGAAGGGCTCGGCCCGCTGCTCTATCCTCGCGCCTGGCGCAAAATGGTCGCCAGCCTGAGCCAGTTACCGGATAATTTATTGCGCCGCTTTGGCGGCGGACTTGTGGTTGCAGGGATTGTGATCTACTACATGTTGAGGAAATCGATTGGCTGATCAAAAAGTGGTCGGATTTGCCTTATTTTGGATGCAAAAAGTGCTGTAACTCTGAAAAAGCGATGGTAGAATCCATTTTTAAGCAAACGGTGATTTTGAAAAATGGGTAACAACGTCGTCGTACTGGGCACCCAATGGGGTGACGAAGGTAAAGGGAAGATCGTCGATCTCCTGACAGAACGGGCTAAATATGTTGTGCGCTACCAGGGTGGCCATAACGCAGGCCATACTCTCGTAATCAACGGTGAAAAAACCGTCCTCCATCTTATTCCATCAGGTATTCTCCGTGAGAATGTAACCAGCATCATCGGTAACGGTGTTGTGCTGTCTCCGGCTGCGCTGATGAAAGAGATGAAAGGTCTGGAAGACCGTGGTATCCCTGTTCGTGAGCGTCTGCTGCTGTCCGAAGCCTGCCCGCTTATCCTCGACTATCACGTGGCGCTGGACGTCGCACGTGAGAAAGCACGCGGTGCGAAAGCTATCGGTACGACCGGTCGCGGTATCGGCCCGGCTTACGAAGATAAAGTTGCTCGTCGCGGTCTGCGCGTTGGCGACCTGTTTGATAAAGCCACCTTCGCTGACAAACTGAAAGAAGTGATGGAATATCACAACTTCCAGTTGGTGAACTTCTACAAAGCAGAAGCGGTTGACTACCAGAAAGTGCTGGACGATGTCATGGCGATTGCCGACATCCTCACCGGCATGGTCGTTGATGTTTCCGATCTGCTGGATCAGGCGCGTAAGCGCGGCGACTTCGTGATGTTCGAAGGCGCGCAGGGTACCCTGCTGGATATCGACCACGGTACCTATCCGTACGTAACTTCCTCTAACACCACCGCGGGTGGCGTGGCGACCGGTTCTGGCCTGGGTCCGCGTTATGTGGATTACGTACTGGGTATCATCAAAGCTTACTCGACTCGCGTAGGCGCGGGTCCGTTCCCGACCGAGCTGTTTGATGAAACTGGCGAGTTCCTCTGCAAGCAGGGTAACGAATTCGGCGCCACCACCGGTCGTCGTCGTCGTACCGGCTGGCTGGACGCGGTTGCAGTACGCCGCGCGGTGCAGATTAACTCGCTGTCCGGCTTCTGCCTGACTAAACTGGACGTCCTGGACGGCCTGAAAGAAGTGAAAATCTGCGTCGGCTACCGTATGCCGGACGGCCGTGAAGTGACCACCACTCCGCTGGCTGCCGACAACTGGGAAGGTATCGAGCCTATCTACGAAACCATGCCGGGCTGGTCCGAAACCACCTTCGGCGTGAAAGAGCGCAGCGGTCTGCCGCAGGCAGCGCTGAACTACATTCAGCGTATTGAAGAGCTGACCGGCGTGCCGGTGGATATCATTTCTACTGGTCCAGACCGTACCGAGACCATGATTCTGCGCGACCCGTTCGACGCGTAATCACTCTCAAGGGGCGCCGTTCGGGCGCCCTTGTTTTTGCTGTTCGCCCGCCCCATTTCAAATAAATTAGCGGCCTGAGCGCTGGCTGGTTTATCATCAATAATAATGATGTCGCTCGACATACCCTGTTTTCTTTTCCCTGAGGTTTATGTGCAGTTAACGAGTTTCACCGATTACGGATTACGCGCGCTGATTTATATGGCGTCGCTGCCGGAAGGACGCATGACCAGCATCTCGGAAGTGACCGAGGTCTATGGCGTCTCCCGTAATCATATGGTTAAAATAATCAATCAGTTAAGCCGCATGGGCTACGTGACTGCCGTGCGGGGGAAGAATGGGGGCATTCGCCTCGGTAAACCAGCAGGGCAGATCCGCGTGGGCGACGTGGTGCGCGACCTTGAACCCTTATCGCTGGTCAACTGCAGCAGCGAATTTTGCCACATTACACCAGCCTGTCGTCTGAAACAGGCGCTAGCTGAAGCCGCGCAGAGTTTTCTCAAGGAGCTGGATAACTATACGCTGGCTGATTTGGTTGAGAAGAATCAACCGCTTTATAAATTATTACTGGTGGAGTGACGCCACTCTGCCGGAGATGACAACGGAGGAACCGATATGTCACAAGATCCATTCCAGGAACGCGAAGCTGAGAAGTACGCGAATCCCATCCCGAGCCGGGAATTTATCCTCGAACATTTAACCAAACGGGAAAAGCCTGCCAGCCGCGATGAGCTGGCCATCGAGTTGAATATTGAGGGCGAAGAACAAATAGAAGCGCTGCGCCGCCGCCTGCGCGCGATGGAGCGCGACGGTCAGCTGGTCTTCACACGCCGCCAGTGCTATGCGCTGCCGGAGCGTCTTGATCTCCTCAAAGGTACCGTTATTGGCCACCGTGATGGCTATGGATTCCTGCGCGTTGAAGGGCGCAAGGACGATCTGTATCTGTCGTCAGAGCAGATGAAAACCTGTATTCACGGTGACCAGGTGCTGGCCCAGCCGCTGGGTGCGGACCGTAAGGGCCGCCGCGAGGCGCGCATCGTTCGTGTGCTGGTACCGAAAACCAGCCAGATTGTTGGCCGCTACTTCACCGACGCTGGCGTCGGCTTCGTCGTCCCGGACGACAGTCGCCTGAGCTTCGATATCCTGATCCCGCCTGAAGATATTATGGGCGCGCGGATGGGCTACGTGGTGGTGGTCGAACTGACCCAGCGCCCAACCCGCCGCACCAAAGCGGTCGGGAAAATCGTCGAAGTGCTGGGCGACAACATGGGCACCGGCATGGCCGTCGATATGGCGCTGCGTACCCATGAAATTCCTTACGTCTGGCCGCCGGCGGTGGAAAAACAAGTTTCCGGCCTCAAAGAGCAGGTGCCGGAAGAGGCGAAAGCCGGACGCGTCGATCTGCGCTCTCTGCCGCTGGTCACTATTGATGGCGAAGATGCCCGCGACTTCGATGACGCGGTGTACTGCGAGAAGAAACGCGGCGGCGGCTGGCGTCTGTGGGTGGCTATCGCCGACGTGAGCTACTATGTGCGCCCCGGTACGCCGCTGGACGGTGAAGCGCGTAGCCGCGGGACGTCGGTCTACTTCCCGTCGCAGGTGGTGCCGATGCTGCCGGAAGTGCTGTCGAATGGCCTGTGCTCGCTGAACCCGCAGGTAGATCGCCTGTGTATGGTGTGCGAGATGACGATTTCGTCAAAAGGCCGCCTGACCGGCTTTAAGTTCTATGAAGCGGTGATGAGTTCACATGCTCGCCTGACCTACACCAAAGTGTGGCATATGCTGCAGGGCGATCAGGAGCTGCGCGAACACTACGCGCCGCTGGTGAAGCATATTGAAGAGCTGCATAACCTCTACAAAGTGCTGGAGAGCGCCCGCGAAGAGCGCGGCGGTATCTCATTTGAAAGTGAAGAAGCTAAATTCATCTTCAATGCCGAACGCCGTATTGAGCGTATCGAACAGACTCAGCGTAACGATGCGCATAAGCTGATTGAAGAGTGTATGATCCTGGCGAACATCTCCGCCGCGCGTTTCGTTGAGAAAGCGCAGGAGCCGGCACTGTTCCGTATCCACGATAAGCCAAGCACCGAAGCGATTACCTCGTTCCGTACCGTGCTGGCTGAGCTGGGACTGGAGCTGCCGGGCGGCAACAAGCCGGAGCCGCGCGATTACGCCGAACTGTTGACCTCCATTGCCGATCGTCCGGATGCCGAAATGCTGCAAACGATGCTCCTGCGCTCCATGAAGCAGGCGGTCTACGATCCGGAAAACCGTGGCCACTTTGGCCTGGCACTGCAGTCATACGCCCACTTCACCTCGCCGATTCGCCGCTACCCGGATCTGTCGCTCCACCGCGCCATCAAGTATCTGCTGGCAAAAGAGCAGGGACATAAAGGGAATAGCACCGAGACCGGCGGCTGGCACTACAGCATGGAAGAGATGCTCCAGCTGGGCCAGCACTGTTCGATGACCGAGCGCCGCGCCGACGAAGCGACGCGTGAAGTGTCCGACTGGCTGAAGTGCGACTTCATGCAGGATCAGGTGGGCAACACCTTCTCCGGTGTCATCGCCAGCGTGACCGGCTTTGGCTTCTTTGTCCGCCTGAACGATCTGTTTATCGATGGTCTGGTGCATGTCTCCTCCCTGGATAACGACTATTACCGTTTTGACCAGGTTGGCCAGCGGCTGATCGGCGAGTCCGGCGGCCAGACTTATCGTCTGGGCGACCGCGTGGAAGTCCGCGTGGAAGCCGTCAACATGGATGAGCGTAAGATTGATTTCAGCCTGATTTCCAGCGAGCGTGCGCCGCGTAATGTTGGCAAAACCGCCCGTGAGAAAGCGAAAAAGAGCACCTCTGGCAAACCGGGTGGCCGTCGCCGCCAGGTGGGTAAACAGGTGAACTTCGAGCCGGATAGCGCGTTCCGCAAAGAAAAAGACCAGGCTAAAGCGAAGCCCAAAGGCGAGAAGAAAGCGAAAAAACCGTCGGCGAAAACACAGAAAATCGCCGCCGCGACCAAAGCCAAGCGCGCGGCAAAGAAGAAAATCGCCGAGTGATTGACGTCCCTTCACTCCAGAAGTCTGCTGGCGCAGAACGGGGTGAAGGGGACGGATAACAGAACCTAAAACGAGTACATCAATGAGTGAAATGATTTACGGCATCCATGCGGTGCAGGCACTGCTGGAACGCGCACCTGAGCGTTTTCAGGAAGTTTATATTCTGAAAGGCCGTGAGGATAAGCGCCTGCTGCCGCTGATCCATGCCCTGGAAGCGCAGGGCGTGGTGATTCAGGTGGCCAACCGCCAGTTCCTCGATGAGAAGAGCGAAGGCGCGGTGCATCAGGGGATCATTGCCCGCGTGAAGCCAGGACGTCAGTATCAGGAGAACGATCTGCCGGATCTGCTGGCGCAGCACGATCAGCCGTTCCTGCTGATCCTCGACGGCGTAACCGATCCGCACAACCTCGGCGCCTGCCTGCGTAGCGCTGATGCCGCTGGTGTGCATGCGGTGATCGTGCCAAAAGATCGTTCCGCTCAGCTGAATGCGACGGCGAAGAAAGTGGCCTGCGGCGCGGCGGAGAACGTCCCGCTGATCCGCGTGACCAACCTGGCGCGTACCATGCGTCTGCTGCAGGAAGAGAACGTCTGGATCGTCGGGACCGCTGGCGAAGCCGACCATACGCTGTTCCAGAGCAAAATGACCGGCCCAATGGCGCTGGTGATGGGCGCTGAAGGTGAAGGTATGCGTCGTCTGACCCGCGAGCACTGCGATGAGCTGATCAGCATCCCGATGGCGGGTAGCGTCTCCTCGCTGAACGTCTCGGTGGCCACCGGCATCTGCCTGTTTGAAGCGGTGCGCCAGCGCAGCTAAGCTGAACCGTCGACGAATCCAAAAAAGCCATCCTCCGGGATGGCTTTTTTGTGACCGCTTTCGCGGGCGAGAATCCCCCTGGAAAACCATACTTATGGCTATCGCCATTGATGGAGGGAGACACGATGCACTGGCAAACGCACACCGTTTTTAATCAACCGACTCCGCTGAATAACAGCAATCTTTTCCTGTCCGATACCGCCTTGCGTGAAGCGGTGGTCCGCGAAGGCGCCGGCTGGGATGGCGATCTGCTCGCCAGCATTGGCCAGCAGCTGGGGACCGCCGAATCGCTGGAGCTGGGACGCCTGGCCAACAGTAACCCACCGGAGCTGCTGCGCTATGACGCCACTGGCGCCCGGCTGGACGACGTACGCTTCCATCCCGCCTGGCACCTGCTGATGCAGGGGCTGTGCGCGAACCGGGTGCATAACCTCGCCTGGCAGGAGGATGCCCGCGAAAGCGCGTTTGTGGCGCGTGCCGCCCGCTTTCTGCTTCATGCCCAGGTGGAGGCCGGGACGCTGTGCCCGATTACCATGACCTTCGCCGCGACGCCCCTGCTGCAGCACGCCCTGCCCGCGCCCTTTCGCGACTGGCTGTCGCCGCTGCTGAGCGACCGTTACGATCCCCACCTCGCGCCTGGCGGCCAGAAGCGCGGCCTGCTGATCGGCATGGGGATGACCGAGAAGCAAGGGGGCTCCGATGTGCTGAGCAATACCACCCGCGCGGAGAAAACGGCGGAAGGGTTTTACCGGCTGGTGGGACACAAGTGGTTCTTCTCAGTGCCGCAGAGCGATGCCCACCTGGTGCTGGCCCAGGCCCCCGCGGGACTGTCGTGCTTCTTTGTGCCGCGTCTGCTGCCCGACGGGCAGCGCAACGGCGTGCGTCTTGAACGCTTAAAAGAGAAGCTCGGCAACCGCTCCAACGCCAGCAGTGAAGTGGAGTTTTATGATGCCTGCGGCTGGCTGGTGGGCGAAGAGGGCGACGGCGTGCGGCAGATCCTCAGGATGGGCGGCCTGACCCGCTTTGACTGCGCGCTGGGCAGCCATGCCCTGATGCGTCGCGCCTTCTCGGTGGCGCTGTATCACGCGCTACAGCGTCAGGCGTTTGGCAAAAACCTGGTCGATCAGCCAATGATGCGCCAGCTGCTGGGGCAAATGGCGCTGCGTCTGGAGGGGCAAACCGCGTTTCTGTTTCGCCTGGCTCGCGCCTGGGACCGTCGGGAGGATGCCCGGGAAAGCGCATGGGCGCGCCTGTTTACGCCGGCGGCCAAGTTTGCCATCTGTAAGGCCGGCATCCCGTTTGTCGCCGAGGCGATGGAAGTGCTCGGCGGCATCGGCTATTGCGAGGAGAGCGAACTCCCGCGCCTCTACCGTGAGATGCCGGTCAACAGCATCTGGGAAGGTTCCGGCAACATTATGTGTCTCGATGTCATGCGGGTGCTCAGCAAGCAGCCGGCGGCGATGGAGCTGCTGGCGGCAGAGTGCGCGGAGGTGAAAGGACAGAATCGCCATCTCGACCGCGCGTGGCGTCAACTGCAGCAGCTGCTGAGACGGCCCGCCGAAGAGCAGGGGAGAGAGATTGCCCGGCTGGTCTATCGTCTTGGCGCGGGGGCGCAGATGCTGCGCCACGCTTCGCCGCCGCTGGCTGAAGCCTGGTGTCGGATGATGCTCGACACCCGCGGCGGCATGCGTCTTGATGCGCCGACCCTCGACGACCTGCTGCTGCGGGCCATGGGGCGCGGGCGCCAGGCGCCTCAGGCGTAGAGAATGGCCTGAACGCGCCAGCTGTCCGGCTGTTGTTCTTCGTACATCTGAATAATGCGATACCAGGAGGCGCCTTGCTCGTCCGCTTTGCGGGCAATGGCGTGCTCCACATCCTGTTGGCTGCCGGAAAGATTAGTGACGGAGATCAGACCGATTTCATTCAGGCCAGTGACGCAATCCGCGCTGGCGAATTCGGCTGACTGCGCGGACGTATTGGCCGTCGCAGCGGTAAACAGCAGGCTGGGTAGGGTAAAAGATCGTTTCATCGTCAGCTCCATTTCACGTAGTCCCAAGGGCAGTCCGTTGCTAACGTCCTGCCAGGTGGCTGGCCGAACGTTATTATGCACAGGAGAACGTGAATGGACGCAAAGCTGTGTAAAGCAGATTTAAAGACGCCGCCTCGTCATCGACGATAGAGGATCGCCTGCGAATACCACTGGCCGGGTACCATGGTGTCATCGATCATGATGATGACGTAGTAATCGGCTTTGGCCGCTTCTGCTTTGGCCTTCAGCGCCGCTTCGACATCCATCGGCGAACCGTACATCAGCACACTCACCGTGGCCATTTTCTGCAGGCCAGCCGTCTGGTTACGCTGGATCTCCTGCGGATGGTCGGTGGCGGGCGGCGGGGCTTCCGGCGTTCCCTGCAGGGCACTACACCCGCTGAGGACGATAGCCAGTAACCACGGTGAAAACCTGCGCATAACCATATCTCGTTTCCTGATAGTGATAGTGTAGTGGTAGCCTTAACAGGATTGCCGGGGAATGTTCCCGAACTGTTATCTCTGACGCGATTTTCGAATGAAAATGTTGTGAAAGCGTAACCGGGTTCTCAACATTATGAATCGTAGCAAACTGGGTTGCCCGGTGAATGAATTTTCCCATGACGCCTTACCACGATAGAGAAGGGAGACGATAAATGATTGCACTAGAAATGCGCAACCTCGGCGGCGGTGAAATTTTGCATGCCTGCCCGCAGGAGAGTCTGGATAAACCCTTGCCCTGTATCGTCTTTTATCATGGCTTTACCTCCTCGAAGCTGGTTTACAGCTACTTTGCGGTGGCGTTGGCCGAGGCGGGCTTCCGGGTGATCATGCCGGATGCGCCGGAGCATGGGGCGCGTTATCAGGGCGACGAGGCCGGGCGGATGCAGCGCTTCTGGCCGATCCTGCAGCAGAATTTCAGGGAGTTTCCCGCGCTGCGCGAGGCGATTATCGCCGAGGGATGGCTGGAGGGAGAGCGGCTGGCGGTGGCTGGCGCCTCGATGGGAGGGATGACGGCGCTGGGCATCATGACGCACCATCCCGAACTGAACAGCGTCGCTTGTCTGATGGGGTCGGGCTATTTTCGTTCGCTGTCGCAAACCCTGTTTCCCTCGCCTGGCTTTGATGCTGACAGTCTCCGCGAATGGGATGTCAGCCATCAGCTGGCGTCCCTTGCCCGGCGACCGCTGTTGCTCTGGCATGGGGACGCTGACGATGTGGTGCCGCCGGAAGAGACCTTCCGTCTTGAGCAGGCGCTGCGGCAAGGCGATCTTACCGCCAGGCTGACCTGCGTCTGGCAAAAGGGCGTCCGCCATCGCATTACGCCAGAGGCGCTGGCTGCGACGGTCGCCTTTTTCCGCCAGCATCTTTAAACGCGGATCACGCTGACGCCCTGATCCTCAAGCTGTTTGAGGATTGCGGCATCAGCCTGTTTCCCGGTGATCACCACGTCAATTTGCCCGGCCTGGCTGAATAACATCCCGGCGCGCTCGCCGACCTTGCTGCTGTCGACCAGCACCGCCAGTTTGCCGACCACGTTGAGCATTTTCTGCTCGGCCATGGCGGTCAACATATCGGTTTTGTAGAGCCCTTCGGCGGTGAGTCCTTTGCCGCTGGTGAACATCCAGTGTCCGGCATACAGGCTGTTTTCGCTACCGTGGGGGCTGAGCGTGATGGCGTGGCTACGGTTGTACTGTCCACCCATGATAATCACGCTGTCGTGCTCCTGGTCGATCAGGTAATTAGCCAGCGGCAGATAGTTAGTGATGATCTGCACCGGTTTACCGCACAGTTCCCGCCCCAGCAGAAAGGCGGTGGAGCCGCAGTTAATGACGATACTTTCCCCCGGCGCGATCAGCTGCGAAGCGGCGCGTGCGATACGCACTTTTTCATCCAGGTTTTGCGCCTGATGGATATTCATCGGCGTCCAGCGGGGGCGCTGCTCACTAATGGCTTCCGCGCCATTGCGAACCTTTTTCAGTTTGCCGCTTTCATCCAGCTTGTTGATATCACGTCGGGCGGTTGCGGGTGAGATCCCGAGCCGCGACATCACCTGCTCTACGGTAACAAACCCCGTTTGGGCGAGCAGATCCAGCAGAATTTGGTGCCTTTGCGCTTCCGTCATGAGCGAATCCGATTAAAAGTGAACGGCAAAGATGATATTTGAAATCATGTGAAAATACTAACCCTGCGGCGGGGTATTTCCGGCAGGCAGTGCCTGCCGGAGGCGGCTTACAGGAAGGATTTGAACGGCAGGTCCGGCTCAATGGTGAAGCAGTCATCGAAGCCGCGCGGGTAGTGATATTCGAAATTGTCTTTATCCAGCGGCCAGGTAAATTTGCCGCCGACCTGCCAGATAAACGGCTTGAAGCCGTACTTCAGACGATCCTTTTTCATCTCCCACAGGACGCGGATCTCCTGCGGATCGGCCTGAAAGTTTGACCAGATATCATGGTGGAACGGGATCACCACTTTGGCGTTGAGCGACTCTGCCATACGCAGGATATCGGCGCTGGTCATTTTGTCGGTGATGCCGCGCGGGTTCTCGCCATACGAGCCGAGGGCGACGTCAATTTGATGCTCGTTGCCGTGCTTCGCGTAGTAGTTGGAGTAGTGGGAATCGCCGCTGTGGTAAAGATTGCCGCCCGGTGTTTTAAACAGATAGTTGACTGCGCGCTGGTCCATGCCGTCCGGCAGCACGCCGGCGGCTTTTTGATCCGCCGGGAGGGTGATCAGCGCCGTGCGATCGAACGCGTCGAGCGCGTGGATCTCAATGTCTTTGATCTTCACCACATCACCGGGCTTCATGATGATACAGCGCGCTTTCGGTACGCCCCAGCCGATCCACAGGTCGACGCAGGTTTTCGGCCCAATAAAGGGCACATCGGCCGGGCAGTTCTGCATCACGGCGGCGGCGACGTTGACGTCAATATGATCGTTATGATCGTGGGTCGCCAGTACGGCGTCAATCTGGCGAATGGCGAACGGATCGAGCACGAACGGCGTGGTGCGCAGGTTCGGCTGCAGTTTCTTCACCCCCGCCATCCGTTGCATTTGATGGCCGGTTTTCATCAGCGGATTGCCGTGGCTCTGTTTACCGGTGCCGCACCAGAAATCGACGCAGACGTTAGCCCCACCCTCGGATTTTAACCAGATGCCGGTACAGCCCAGCCACCACATGGCGAAGGTGCCTGGCGCAACCTGCTCTTGTTCAATCTCTTCATTCAGCCAGCTACCCCATTCCGGAAAAGTGTTCAGGATCCATGATTCTCGGGTGATGGTTTGGACTTTACTCATCGCGGTCTTCCTCATGCATTTTCAAAAGTGATCAGTATTTGATTGGTTTTGATTTATGTTGTCACTGTGTTTTCAAGATTGCAATCTCGTTTTCCTGCATTTTTGCGAGGCGTCGCGCATAATTTCCGGGCTCCATCCGCTCAAATTGACGTTAGATGTTGTTTTATCTATATGATTTAAAAATGTTTATTTGTGTGTCTACGTACATAATTGGTAATGACCAGAGTGAAAGTGAGGATTATTGCGGCGTACGTCACATTTAATCAAATTCAATCTTGTTGTGATTATTTTTGATTATTAGAGTGAGGGCGACGACAACTGCTGAGCGACATGCGCGTTCAAAGCCTTCCTCTTCTGGAGTGTGTTATGGAGATCCTCTACAACATCTTTACCGTCTTCTTTAATCAGGTCATGACCAATGCCCCGCTGCTGCTGGGTATCGTGACCTGCCTTGGCTATATCCTGTTGCGTAAAAGCGTCAGCGTGATTATCAAAGGTACGATCAAAACCATCATTGGTTTCATGCTGTTACAAGCCGGTTCCGGCATCCTCACCAGCACCTTTAAGCCGGTGGTGGCGAAAATGTCAGAGGTCTATGGCATCAATGGCGCGATTTCCGATACTTACGCCTCGATGATGGCGACCATCGACCGGATGGGCGAGGCCTACAGCTGGGTAGGGTATGCGGTGCTCCTGGCACTGGCGCTGAACATCTGTTACGTCCTGCTGCGCCGCATTACCGGTATCCGCACCATCATGCTGACTGGCCATATCATGTTTCAGCAGGCGGGGCTGATTGCGGTCTCGTTCTTCATCTTTGGTTACGGGATGTGGACGACCATTATCTGCACCGCGGTACTGGTCTCTCTGTACTGGGGGATCACCTCCAACATGATGTTCAAGCCTACCCAACTGGTCACCGACGGCTGCGGTTTTTCCATCGGTCACCAGCAGCAGTTTGCCTCGTGGATTGCCTACAAAGTGGCGCCGTATCTGGGGAAAAAAGAGGAGAGCGTCGAAGACCTCAAGCTGCCCGGCTGGCTGAATATCTTCCACGACAACATCGTCTCTACCGCGATTGTGATGACCATTTTCTTTGGCGCGATCCTGCTTTCCTTCGGTATTGATGTGGTGCAGGCGATGGCGGGCAAAACCCACTGGACGGTCTATATCCTGCAGACCGGTTTCTCCTTCGCGGTGGCCATTTTCATCATTACCCAGGGCGTGCGGATGTTCGTCGCCGAACTGTCCGAAGCCTTCAACGGCATCTCGCAACGCCTGATCCCCGGCGCGGTGCTGGCGATTGACTGCGCCGCGATCTACAGCTTTGCGCCGAATGCGGTGGTGTGGGGCTTTATGTGGGGCACCATCGGCCAGCTGATTGCCGTCGGCATTCTGGTCGGCATCGGCTCTTCAATTCTGATTATTCCAGGCTTTATCCCGATGTTCTTCTCCAACGCGACGATTGGCGTTTTTGCCAACCATTTCGGCGGCTGGCGTGCGGCGCTCAAGATCTGCCTGGTGATGGGCATGGTTGAAATTTTCGGCTGCGTATGGGCGGTGAAGCTCACCGGTATGAGCGCCTGGATGGGGATGGCGGACTGGTCGATTCTGGCGCCGCCGATGATGCAGGGCTTCGCCTCCATCGGGCTGGCGTTTATGGCCGTCATCATCCTGATTGCACTGGCTTATATGTTCTTCGCCGGCCGCGCGCTGCGTGCCGAGGAAGACGCGGAAAAACAACTGGCAGAGGCCTCTGCCCAATAAGGAGTTCTGATTATGACCGTACGTATTCTGGCTGTGTGTGGCAACGGGCAAGGCAGTTCCATGATCATGAAAATGAAGGTGGATCAGTTCCTGACGCAATCCAACATCGACCACACGGTAAACAGCTGCGCGGTAGGTGAATACAAAAGCGAACTGAACGGCGCGGATATCATCATCGCTTCAACCCATATCGCGGGGGAGATTACCGTCTCCGGCAATAAACACGTGGTGGGCGTACGCAATATGCTGTCGCCGGCGGATTTCGGCCCAAAACTGCTGGAGGTGATCAAAGCTCACTTCCCGCAGGACGTGAAATAAGGAGCGGCCATGAAACTGCATGACTCACTGGCGCAGAACCACTCCATTCGCCTGCAGGCGGAAGCGGAAACCTGGCAGGAGGCGGTGAAAATCGGCGTCGATCTGCTGGTGGCCGCCGACGTCGTGGAACCGCGTTACTACCAGGCGATCCTCGACGGCGTCGCGCAACATGGCCCCTATTTTGTTATCGCGCCGGGGCTGGCGATGCCGCACGGGCGGCCGGAAGAGGGCGTTAAGAAAACCGGCTTTGCGCTGGTGACGCTAAAAAAACCGCTGATTTTCAACCATGAAGATAACGACCCGGTCGACATTCTGATCACCATGGCGGCGGTTGACGCCACCACCCACCAGGAGGTGGGCATCATGCAGATCGTTAACCTGTTTGACGATGAAGCCAATTTCGACCGTTTACGCGCCTGCCGTAGCGAGCAGGAAGTGCTGGATTTAATCAAAAACGCCACCGCGGCGGCTGTTTAAAAGGAACACCATCATGTCATTACCTATGTTACAGGTCGCTCTGGACAACCAAACGCTGGCCAGTGCCTATGAAACGACCCGCCTGATCGCCGAAGAGGTGGATATCATTGAAGTCGGTACTATTCTTTGCGTCGGCGAAGGGGTGCGTGCGGTGCGCGATCTGAAGGCGCTGTATCCGCATAAAATCGTGCTGGCGGACGCCAAAATTGCCGACGCCGGCAAGATCCTGTCGCGGATGTGCTTTGAAGCCAACGCCGACTGGGTCACGGTGATCTGCTGTGCCGATATCAATACCGCCAAAGGGGCGCTGGACGTCGCCAAAGAATTTAACGGCGATGTGCAAATTGAGCTGACCGGCTTCTGGACCTGGGAACAGGCGCAGGCATGGCGCGAGGCGGGTATTCAGCAGGTGGTCTATCACCGCAGCCGCGACGCACAGGCGGCAGGCGTGGCGTGGAGCGAGGCGGATATCAGCGCGATTAAACGTTTGTCCGATATGGGCTTCAAAGTGACTGTCACCGGCGGTCTGGCGCTGGAAGACCTGCCGCTGTTCGCGGGTATCCCTATTCACGTCTTTATTGCCGGGCGCAGCATCCGCGATGCCGCCTCGCCGGTGGAAGCGGCGCGCCAGTTTAAACGCTCTATCGCCCAGCTGTGGGGTTAAGGAGCGGTTATGTTGGCGAAATCCATTCCGCTCGGCATCTATGAAAAAGCGCTCCCCGCCGGGGAGTGCTGGCTGGAGCGGCTGCAGCTGGCGAAGGCGCTGGGCTTTGATTTTGTGGAAATGTCTCTCGATGAAACGGACGTGCGCCTTGCGCGACTGGACTGGAGCCCCGAGCAGCGTCTGGCGCTGGTCAAGGCGGTGGCTGACACCGGCGTCCGGGTACCATCGATGTGCCTTAGCGCCCATCGCCGTTTTCCGCTGGGTAGTGAAGACGACGCGGTGCGTCATCAGGGGCTGGAAATTATGCGTAAAGCCATCCAGCTGGCGCAGGATGTGGGGATCCGGGTGATCCAGCTGGCAGGCTACGACGTCTATTACCAGCAGGCGAACGATGAGACGCGCCGCCGCTTTCGCGACGGCCTGAAACAGAGCGTCGAAATGGCCAGCCGTGCCCAGGTCACGCTGGCGATGGAGATCATGGATTACCCGCTGATGAACTCGATCAGTAAGGCCTTAGGCTACGCCCATTACCTGAATAATCCGTGGTTCCAGCTTTACCCTGATATCGGCAATCTGTCAGCGTGGGATAACGACGTCCAGATGGAACTGAAGGCGGGGAGCGGGCATATCGTGGCGGTACACGTCAAAGACACGAAACCTGGCGTCTTTAAAAACGTGCCGTTTGGCGAAGGGGTGGTCGATTTTGAACGCTGCTTCGAAACGCTCAAGCAGACCGGCTACTGCGGACCGTATCTGATTGAGATGTGGAGCGAAACCAGCGCTGATCCGCTGGCGGAGGTGGCGAAGGCACGTGACTGGGTGAAGGCGCGGATGGCCCGCGCGGGCCTGATGGAGGCGGCGTAATGCAACAGCTGAAACAGCAGGTGTTCGAGGCCAATATGGATCTGCCGCGCTACGGTCTGGTGACCTTCACCTGGGGCAATGTCAGCGCCATTGACCGGCAGCGCGGGCTGGTGGCGATCAAGCCCAGCGGCGTCGCCTATGAGACCATGAAGGCGGACGATATGGTTGTCGTGGATCTTGAGGGCAACGTGGTGGAAGGGCTGTATCGCCCCTCCTCTGATACCGCCACCCATCTGGCGCTCTATCGTCGTTATCCCGACCTTGGCGGAGTGGTGCATACCCACTCGACGCATGCCACCGCCTGGGCGCAGGCGGGGCTGGCGATCCCGGCGCTTGGCACCACCCATGCGGACTACTTCTTCGGTGATATCCCCTGTACCCGGGCGCTTAGCGCACAGGAGGTGGACGAGGCTTACGAGCTGAACACCGGGCAGGTGATTATCGAAACGCTGGGCGCGTCGAATCCGCTGCATACGCCTGGGATCGTCGTCTATCAGCACGGGCCGTTTGCCTGGGGCAAAGACGCCCACGAGGCGGTACACAACGCGGTGGTGATGGAAGAAGTGGCGCGCATGGCGTGGATTGCCCGCGGGATTAATCCGCAGTTGCAGCCCATCGATAGCTGGCTGATGAATAAGCATTTTCAGCGTAAGCATGGGCCAAACGCCTACTATGGGCAAAAGTAGATAGCGCGCTCCGGGGCTTTCACCCCTCACGGTGAAGCAACTGGTCTGGCCCCGGAGCCGTTTTTTTAGCCCTGACGATAGGCCGACGGCATCACGCGCATGCCGATGAGCGTGACCATACAAATTATCGCGCCGGCGTAAAACGTCGAGGCGGCGCCGAAGGTTTCCCACAGTACCCCTGCGCCGGTACTGGCCAGCAGCAGCGCCAGGCCGCTCATCAGGTTGAACATACCGAATGCCGTACCGCGTAGTTCCGGCGGCGCGGTATGCGCAACCATCGCTGCCAGCAGGCCCTGGGTCATTCCCATATGAATCCCCCACAGCGCGACGCCGAGCAGCAGCGTACTCCAGTGGCCGCTGAGCGCCAGCACGATATCGGCGAGGATCAGCACCAGCAGTCCCCACTGCAGCAGTTTGCTGTGGCTCATGCTGTCTGAGAGTTTACCGAACGGGTAAGCCGTGAGGCTGTAGACCAGGTTCATCGCCACCATCACCAGCGGGATGGTAAACAGCGGGATCTCCATCTGCTGGGCGCGCAGCACCAGAAAGGCTTCGCTGAAGCGGGCGAGGGTGAAGATGCTGCCGATGGCGACTACCCACCAGTAGGCGGCGGAGAGCTTTTTCAGGTTTTCGCGCTTCAGCGGATTGCTGCGTTTGTGTGCGATGGCGGATTTTGGCTCCTGCAGGCCAAACCCGAGCAGGAGAATGGAGAGCACGGCGGGAATGACCGCCACCCAGAAAATAGCGTGAAAATCGTTGGCCCAGATAAACATCAGCAGCACCGCCAGCAGCGGGCCGAGAAAGGCGCCGACGGTATCCAGCGCCTGGCGAAGCCCGTAGGCGGCGCCGCGGATCTCCGGCGGGGTGACGTCGGCAACCAGCGCATCGCGCGGCGCGCCGCGAATACCTTTGCCTACGCGGTCAATCATGCGGGCGCTAAACACCACTCCGGCGGTGGGGGCGATGGCAAACAGCGGCTTACTGAGCGCGCCCAGGCCGTATCCCAGCAGCGCCAGTCCTTTGCGCTTGCCGACATAGTCGCTGATCACGCCGGAGAAGACTTTCAGGATCAGGGCGGTGGCTTCCGCCAGTCCCTCGATAAGACCGATAATTATCACGCTGGCGCCGAGGGTGGTGGCCATAAACAACGGTAAGAGGCTGTGGATCATCTCGGAGGAGACATCCATCAGCAGGCTGACGCCGCCGAGTACCCAAACGCCTTTGGGGATACGGCCTAAGGTGGCGAAACGCGGAACCATCAATCACTCCTGATTATCAAATGGCGAGTGGCTGATTAAATCAGGTTGCGATGGCGCTGATAAGTCGGTTTGTAAAATAATTCTCAATTGCGTTTAGGTGAAAACCTCGCTTCGCCCCTCGCGAAGAGAGGCGAAGAGTCGGCCTGGCGCTAACGGTATATCACCGCGCTGGCGCGAAGCGGGCCGTTGGTTTCGGGTTCGTGCATCAGGATAGGCTGAAAGTATTTCGCCCCCTGCGCATCGCTCATCTGGCTAAGGGCCTGCTCGGCCTCGTGCTCAGTGGCCATATTGTGATTGATATAGATAACGCCGAGGCTCTGCACGTCGTCCATGTTGCGGGCCTGACGTTCGGTGATTTGGATAGCTGCCAGCGCGTTGGCGCTGAAGAAAAGCGCAGCCATCATGGCGATGATTTTCAGTTTCATATACTACGCTCCTGACTGACAGTCCTGACGCTGACTCGGGGGCTCTCCTGTGGTCGTTTGGCTCTGATATAAGTGTAATCGCTGCGCGTTCGTCGCATGGCGACCTTTTCTGATGCAGTCGTTCAAAAAAATGCCGCTTCCTTTATTGGTTAATTTTAAATCACCCACTTAGCGCCACTTGGCGCTTAGTGCGAATTATTTGTGCAAATCCGCTTGTGTTCCTGGGGGGGCGCCATTAGAATGACGCGTCAATTTTTCAGCCGCCCTTTAACACGTTCCTTGCCTCCATGGGCCGCGGCTGACCCAGACAGGAGGCTGAATAATCCGTAAGGAGCAATTCGATGCGTCATTACGAAATCGTTTTTATGGTCCATCCTGACCAGAGCGAACAGGTTCCGGGCATGATCGAACGTTACACTGGTGCAATCACTGCAGCAGCAGGTACGATCCACCGTCTGGAAGACTGGGGCCGCCGTCAGCTGGCTTATCCGATCAACAAACTGCACAAAGCTCACTACGTTCTGCTGAACGTTGAAGCGCCGCAGGAAGCGATCGATGAGCTGGAAACTAACTTCCGCTTCAACGACGCCGTTATCCGCAGCATGGTAATGCGTACTAAGCACGCTGTTACCGAAGCATCTCCGATGGTTAAAGCGAAAGACGAGCGCCGTGAGCGTCGCGAAGATTTCGCCAACGAAACCGCAGATGATTCTGAAGCTGGGGATTCTGAAGAGTAATCCTGATGACCAACCGTCTGGAGCTGTCCGGCATTATTTGCAGGACTCCACTTCGTAAGGTCAGCCCGTCAGGAATTCCTCACTGCCAGTTCGTGCTTGAGCATCGTTCAGTGCAGGAGGAAGCCGGTTTTCACCGGCAGGCATGGTGTCAAATGCCCGTTATTATTAGCGGTCACGAAAACCAGGCCATTACTCACAGTATAACGGTCGGTAGCGCAGTAACCGTTCGAGGGTTCATCTCTTGCCATAAGGCAAAGAACGGCTTGAGCAAAATGGTTCTGCATGCCGAGCAGATTGAATTGATAGATTCTGGAGACTAGCCATATGGCACGTTATTTCCGTCGTCGCAAGTTCTGCCGTTTCACCGCGGAAGGCGTTCAAGAGATCGACTATAAAGATATCGCTACGCTGAAAAACTACATCACCGAAAGCGGTAAGATTGTCCCGAGCCGTATCACCGGTACCCGTGCAAAATACCAGCGTCAGCTGGCTCGCGCTATCAAACGCGCTCGCTACCTGTCCCTGCTGCCGTACACTGATCGTCATCAGTAATCGGTCACGGTCCATTAATACGACTTTGAGAGGATAAGGTAATGCAAGTTATTCTGCTTGATAAAGTAGCAAACCTGGGTAGCCTGGGTGATCAGGTTAACGTTAAAGCGGGCTACGCTCGTAACTTCCTGGTCCCGCAGGGTAAAGCTGTTCCTGCTACCAAGAAAAACGTTGAATTCTTCGAAGCACGTCGCGCTGAACTGGAAGCCAAACTGGCTGACGTTCTGTCAGCTGCTGAAGCTCGTGCTGCGCAGATCAACGCCCTGGAATCCGTAACCATCGCGTCCAAAGCTGGCGACGAAGGTAAACTGTTCGGTTCCATCGGTACTCGCGACATCGCTGACGCTGTTACTGCAGCAGGCGTTAAAGTTGCTAAGAGCGAAGTTCGCCTGCCGAACGGCGTTCTGCGTAACGTTGGCGAGCACGAAGTGGACTTCCAGGTTCACAGCGAAGTATTCGCTAAAGTTATCATCAACGTGGTTGCTGAGTAATCGGCCTCTGACGTTCTGGTAACAACAAATCGCCGGCCTTGTGCCGGCGTTTTGCTTTTTAGCGCCTTTCATTTTGCGGCGGCGTAACGCTTGCTGTCGTCTTCTCCGCTATCGCGCACGCACAAAGCTGCCGTTCGACTGGCGGGTAAACAACACCTGCTGGCCGTTGCCGGTATCGATAGTGAGGCCGGTGACTACGCCGTTGGCGTTCTGCCGAATTTGCACCGTCTGTCCGCTCTGCAACGTGCTTAATGGTTTGCCAGCGCCTTCAACCTGCGCCATCGCGTAGACGTCGGTGGCCGGCAGCCCATGATCGCGGAACAGCTGGGCCAGGGTTTTGCCTGACTCGATGCGATAGGTCCGCCACTGCTGCTCAATGCCCGGTGCGGACTGCTGCTGCGAGGATTGATACGGTTGGGAAGCAGGCTGCTGCGTCTGCGCCTGATCTGGCTGCTCGTCCTGAATCGGCTCCGGGGCGACGGGCGCCATCTGATCGGCATCGCTTACGGTCGGCGTATTGGTGATCGGCGGGAGCGGAACGGCCTGATTGCCGCCAGCTTGCGGCTGGGACTGTGACTGCAGGTTCAGATTCGCTTCACGGCTGGTGGAGGCCGGGCTTTGGTTATCGTCGGCGGGGAGCAGAATACCGATAATGACTAACAGGAAGCCAGCGATGATACCCCGGCGGTGCATCGGAGGCAGCGGGTCCAGGAGGCGAAAATCATCCGGAGCGTGCCAGATTTTCGCCAGAATAGATGTCAGTTCAACGCGCCCGGGCATGGCTTTCCTCCTGCTCCGCATATTTTTATCCTGCATATGAGTATAGATGGCTAACGTCCTGATGACCGGAACAAAGTGAAGTTAACCTGATGCCGCCTATTGTTTCTTTTTCGCTGAGATTTGTCATCATCCGCCGACAAAGTTTTACCCATTTCGCTATGGCTGTTATGCTTTCGCACGCTTTTCTCTTGATGTTTATCACCCAAAAAGGAACAACGATGGCAACCCCAACTTTTGACACTATCGAAGCGCAGGCAAGTTACGGTATCGGCTTGCAGGTTGGACAACAGCTGAGCGAATCCGGCCTGCAGGGGCTGCTGCCGGAAGCGCTGGTAGCGGGTATCGCTGATGCGCTGGAAGGTAACCAGCCGCAGGTGCCGGTAGAAGCCGTTCACCGTGCGCTGCGTGAAATCCACGAGCGTGCTGACGCCGTACGCCGCGAACGTTTCCAGGCCATGGCCGCCGACGGCCAGAAATACCTCGATGAAAACCGCGAGAAAGAGGGTGTGAATAGCACCGAATCTGGTCTGCAGTTCCGCGTACTGACCCAGGGCGAAGGCCCGATCCCGGCACGTACCGACCGCGTACGCGTGCACTACACCGGCAAACTGATCGACGGCACCGTCTTCGACAGCTCCGTCGCCCGTGGTGAGCCAGCTGAATTCCCGGTGACCGGCGTGATCGGCGGCTGGATTGAAGCGCTGACCCTGATGCCGGTCGGTTCTAAATGGGAACTGACGATCCCGCACAACCTGGCCTACGGCGAACGCGGCGCTGGCGCGTCGATTCCTCCGTTCAGCACCCTGATCTTCGAAGTTGAACTGCTGGATATTATCTAAACAGCAGAGGCTTCCTCTTCCCCTGAGGTGGGGGAAGCCGCAAAAATAGCGTAAAATCCTTAAGTTAAAAATTAATTAGAATTATGTTTTGCATTCATCGCGTATGGGTGTATTTTTGTGAGCTATTTCGCGGTGGATGAGTGATATAACACTCACTTTAAACATAAAATTAACATTATATCTAAATCATAGTATTCATCCCTCCGATTCTTACCTAATATCGACTAGCCCTTGCTGGGGTTAATGACAGACGACGGGCCATCAGAGCCTGAACAACACAGACAGGTACAACAGGAAGAAATCACATGGTAGATCAGGTTAAAGTCGCTGCTATTGAGCAGGAGCCGACTGAACAATCGCTACGGCGAAATCTCACAAACCGACATATTCAGCTGATTGCGATTGGCGGGGCGATCGGCACTGGGTTATTTATGGGTTCTGGCAAAACTATCAGCCTTGCCGGGCCATCTATTATTTTTGTTTATATGATTATCGGTTTTATGCTGTTTTTCGTTATGCGAGCCATGGGCGAATTACTGCTGTCGAACCTCGAATATAAATCCTTCAGCGATTTTGCGGCCGATCTGCTGGGGCCGTGGGCGGGTTACTTTACCGGCTGGACCTATTGGTTCTGTTGGGTCGTCACCGGAATGGCGGACGTAGTGGCGATCACCGCCTACGCGCAGTTCTGGTTTCCCGGACTCTCCGACTGGGTCGCCTCGCTGGCGGTGATCCTGCTGCTGCTGGGCCTGAACCTGGCCACCGTCAAAATGTTTGGCGAAATGGAGTTCTGGTTCGCGATGATCAAAATCGTCGCCATTGTGGCGCTAATCGTCGTCGGCCTGGTGATGGTCATGATGCATTTCAAATCGCCGACCGGCGTCGAAGCCTCTTTCGCCCATCTGTGGAATGACGGCGGCTGGTTCCCGAAAGGGCTGAGCGGCTTCTTTGCCGGCTTCCAGATTGCGGTGTTCGCCTTCGTGGGGATTGAGCTGGTGGGGACCACCGCCGCCGAAACCAAAGACCCGGAGAAATCCCTGCCACGGGCGATTAACTCCATCCCGCTGCGTATCATTATGTTCTACGTCTTCGCGCTGATTGTGATTATGTCGGTGACGCCGTGGAGCTCCGTGGTGCCGAGCAAGAGCCCGTTCGTTGAGCTGTTCGTGCTGGTCGGCCTGCCGGCGGCGGCGAGCCTGATCAACTTTGTGGTGCTGACTTCCGCAGCCTCCTCGGCCAACAGCGGCGTGTTCTCTACCAGCCGTATGTTGTTCGGTCTGGCGCAGGATGGTCAGGCGCCGAAGATGTTCGCCAAGCTGTCGAAGCGTGCGGTGCCGGCGAAGGGTTTAACCTTCTCCTGCATGTGCCTGCTGGGCGGTGTGGTCATGCTGATGGTCAACCCGAGCGTGATTGCCGCGTTCACCATGATCACCACGGTGTCGGCGATCCTGTTTATGTTCGTCTGGACGATTATCCTCTGCTCTTATCTGGTCTACCGTAAAAAGCGCCCGCAGCTGCATGAAAAGTCCAAATACAAGATGCCGCTGGGCAAATTCATGTGCTGGGTGTGCATGGCCTTCTTCGTCTTCGTACTGGTGCTGTTGACCCTGGAAGATGATACCCGTGAAGCGCTGATGGTCACCCCGCTGTGGTTTGTTCTGCTGGGCGCGGGCTGGCTGTTTGCCGGCAAAAAACGTCTGTCGAAATAAAAAAGGCCACCCGGAGTGGCCAAAGTAAGACGGACAATGTCGAGGGCGCCTGCGGGCGCCTTTTTATTTTCCGGCAAGGGCGCGCGGGAACAGTACGTTATTTTCCAGACTGATGTGCTCCATCAGATCGTCAATCATCTCGTTGATACCGTTATACATCGCCTTCCAGGTGGTGCAGGCTTCCGGCGGCGGCGTCACGTTATGGGTGATGTGCTTAATGACCTCCAGCAGTTCACCCGCTTCATCGTGCTCGCTTTCCATTACGCTGATCGGACCCCCGGCCTGGGCGCCCATCCCCTGTTTGATCATCGGGAACAGGATCTGCTCCTCTTTCATCATGTGGCTGGAGAGTTCCTGATGCAGCATGGTCAGGTATTTGGTCAGCCCTTTCGGCACGTTCGGTTTATCGGCATGCACACGTTCAACCTTGGTGGCCTGCAGGATCAGCTCCGGCAGCTGTTCGCGGTGCCGGTCGTGATAGCGGACGATGATATGGTCGATAATCTCCGGGAGGGGCGCCGCGCGCCAGTCGCGGGAGAGGGGCTGCTCGGCCAGTTTCGCCAGCTCGGCTTCAATCACCGCGACATCCAGCGCTTTCCGCGATGCAGCGCGCGCCAGGGTCTGTTTGCCGCCGCAGCAGTAATCCATATCGTATTGACGGAACAGGGCGGAGGCGCGCGGGATGGTCAGCGCCAGCTCGCCTAAAGGTTGGTCACGGAAAGCCATAGCAGTTACCTCGTCATCAGGAATATAAGATGTATTTTAAATGCATCTTTTTGGCGAGGGAATACCCCTTAAGGAGGCCTGGCTACTTTTTTTCGTCCGTCAGCGGCTGCAGCATCGGTTTTTCCGGTCTGGCGCGTACGGCGGAGACCACGCCGAGCACCAGCAACAGGATCCCGCTCAGGGTCAGCAGCGGCGGTAAACTTTGCCGCAGCAGGAAGGTATACAGCAGCCCGGCCAGAGTTTCGAAGACGATCAGCGGCCCGAGGATCACCGTCGGCAGCCGCTGGCTGGCGATATTCCAGCACAGCGCGCCGACCCATGAGCAGAGCACCGCGATGGCCAGCATCAGCGTAATGAACACCGCCGGGCGCGGGCCGAAGGGCAGGGGAAACCCGGCCTGCTGGCCGTGCAGCCAGGCGCAGGCGGCGAGATAGCCGGCCAGCGAAACCGGAAGCGTGACCAGTGCCTGAGCGGTAGCCCACATCATCGGCGGCTGATGCGGATTTTCCCGCAACCAGCGGGCGTTGCGCAGGGCATACCAGGCCCAGCAGGCCACCGATCCCAGCGCCAGCGCGATGCCGGAGCCGTAGCGCCACGGGCTAAAATCAGGCACCCCCTGGCGCAGTTCTGCGACGTTAACGCAGATCAGGCCCACGGCGATGCAGACCAGCGCCGGAAACAGACGCCGCCACGGCAGCTTTCCGTCGCGCTGGCTGTAGAGCAGATTGGCGAAGACCGGCAAGACCACCGGCAGCGTGCCGATAATCATGGTGGAGACCGGCGCCCCGGTGCGCTGAATGGCGCTGGCCAGGCAGGCGTAATAGATAAGATTTCCCATCATCGTCAGGCCCAGCGCAGTCCACCAGTCGTTGCGGCTCAGCTGGCGCAAACGCGCGCGCCCGAGCCACGCCAGCGGCAGGGCGATCAGGCCCAGCGCCAGATAGCGCCCCATCGACTGCAGCATCGCCGGGTACTCTGGCACCAGCAGAGGCCCGACAAAAATTAATCCCCACATCAGCCCCGCCAGCAGGGCGTACAGCACACCACTAATCATCATTGCATCCGTTTTCATCACTGTTGGTCTGCAGTGTAGAAGGGGGCCGGGCAGGAATATTGTATGAGATTGCGCATTAGCGCCTGGCGACCTGCTTCTGATAGCGCACCGGCGTAATGCCGTAACGCAGGGTGAAGGCGCGGGTCAGGTGGGACTGGTCGGTGAGGCCGACGGCTATCGCCACTTCGGCGGCGGGCATACCGTGGGTGAGAAACGCTTTGGCGCGCCACAGACGAATGGCCATCAGCATCTGATGGGGCGTCACGTGATAGTGGGCTTTAAACTGGCGCTGAAAGTGGTATGGGCTAAGCGCCGCCACCTGCGCTAGCTCGTCGAGGGTGATGGGGCGCATATAGTTATCGTGCAGGTAGTCGCGCACCCGGTCGAAGCGATGCCCGGCCTCACCCTGCGCAGAGGCATGGTGGGCCAGAGGGCGGAAGGCGTCGATGAGGTCGAGCAGCAGTCCCTGCTGGGCCAGCGGATCGTCGCTATGCCACAGGCCATAAATCAGCTGGCCAATCTGTCGGGAACGCAGGGGATCCTCGCGGACCACCTCGCTGAACCACCAGTCGCGCACCCCGGTGATGGCTTCCAGACGGTCCGGCTCCAGATAAATCATCCGGTAGCGCCAGCCGTCAGCGGTTTCCGCTTCGCCGGTATGCAGCTCGTCGGGATTCATGGTGACAATGGCGTTCGCGGCGGCGATATGCTGGCTGCCGCGGTAGCGAAAGCGTTCAGCGCCTTGCTCAATCACACCGATGCCGAAGGCTTCGTGGGTATGGGGTTCAAAGGCGTAGCGAGAGATATGGGCGTGGTAAAGCTCCACCCCGGGCAGCTGTTCGAGATGGCGAAAGCGCGCGCGGTCTTTTTCATCACTAAATTGGGGTGGTACGCCCTGCATGCCTGCCTCCCGACGGTTATCCCTTCAATATGAGAGAGGAACCGCCGGGACGCAACCGCAAAAGCTGACAGGGGTGGTTACAGAATGCCTTTCACGCTTTCAGCAAGGGAGGTGGTCGGACGGCCGATCAGCGTACTCAGGGTGCGGCTGTCGTCAAACAGCCCGCCTTTCGACGCGCCGACATCGGAATCCGCCAGCATATCCGCCAGACCCGCCGGCAGACCGACGCTTTTCAGCGCGGCGGCGAAATCGGCTTCGCTGAGGTTCTGGTAGACCACGTTTTTTCCGCTTTGCGTGCTCAGCTCAGCAGCCAGGTCGCTCAGCGTCCAGGCGTTATCACCCGCCAGTTCGTAAATCTTCCCTTCATGGCCTTCACCGGCGATAACGCGGGCGGCAGCGGCGGCATAATCCGCGCGGGTGGCGGAGGCAATTTTACCCTCGCCGGCGGCGCCGATAAACACGCCATGCTCCAGCGCCGGCGGTGCGCTGGCCAGATAGTTTTCGGTATACCAGCCATTGCGCAGCAGGGCGTAAGCGATACCAGAGTCGGCCAGCATCTGCTCGGTTTCAATATGCTCTGCGGCCAGGCCCAGCGGTGAGGTGTCGGCGTGCAGCAGGCTGGTGTAGGCGATGAATGTCACCCCAGCGGCTTTGGCGGCGTTGATGACGTTGCGGTGCTGAACGGCGCGCTGACCGACTTCGCTGGAGGAGATTAACAGCAGTTTATCCACGCCCTGCAGCGCGGCGGTCAGTGCCGCTTCGTCGCTATAGTCGGCCTGACGGACAACGACGCCCTGCTGGCTGAGGGACTGGGCTTTGGCCGGGTTGCGGACAATTGCCACAATCTGGCTGGCAGGGACGGTTTTTAACAGGTCTTGCAGAACGTAGTGGCCAAGCTGGCCGGTGGCACCGGTAAGGGCGATCATGGGTCTTCTCCTTCGTGTTTAGTGGCAGTTGTGGTAAGCTAACACCTTAACTAACTTTTAGTAAGTACGTACAAAAAGGTAAGTGTGAAAATGGCCGAACCGACGCTGAGCGAGAAACTGCGCAACGGCAACCTGTTTGCGGAACAGTGCCCGTCGCGCGATGTGCTTAAACATGTCACCAGTCGCTGGGGCGTGTTGATTCTGGTGGCGCTGCGCGAGGGGACCCATCGCTTCAGCGATCTGCGCCGCAAAATGGGCGGGGTCAGCGAAAAGATGCTGGCGCAGTCGCTGCAGGCCCTGGAGCAGGATGGTTTTATTGACCGCGTCTCTTATCCGGTGGTACCGCCACACGTTGAATATAGCCTGACGCCGCTCGGCCTGCAGGTGAGCGAGAAAGTGGCGGCGCTGGCGGACTGGATCGAGAGCAATCTGCCTGCGGTGTTGGCTAACCACGGGGAGTGAAAATGTATCACTCCCTGTAGCCCCGCCACCGGGGAGATATTCCCGGATAGCGGCTGGCGTCTTATCCGGGCTACCAGCCAGCCCCGGTTTGTAGCCCCGGTAAGCGCAGCGCCGCCGGGGAGATGTACCCGGATAGCGGCTGGCGTCTTATCCGGGCTACCAGCCAGCCCCGGTAAGCGCAACGCCACCGGGGAGATGTACCCGGATAGCGGCTGGCGTCTTATCCGGGCTACC